>NHCX01000026.1 GCA_002168015.1 Verrucomicrobia bacterium TMED44 | reverse complement strand
GGATAAAATCCGTCCAAGACTGGCAAGGGCAACCACCCCGATGGTACCAGCTCCAGTTAGCCAAAAAAGTTCCCAACTGGGACCCGAGAAGTAGCTCAGAGCAAGAAAGACCGATAAAGCGATGCCCATGACTGCCAAGCAAAAAAGCAAAACAAGCCACTTGGAACGCTTACGAGCCTGATCCTGCTCTGCAAAAAAGTCCATCAGGGAACTCGGCTGACGACCAAGGGTTGTTAAAACTGCACTTTAGGAGCTTCTTTAATTTTCTCACTCTCGAATTCGAGGAGAGTGGCATCTTGTCCATGGCCAAACATTCCGGCAACAATCACGGGTGGAAAAGTTTGTTTATAAGTATTGTAGCTCGTGACGGCGTCGTTGAAAGCCTGGCGGGAAAAAGCGACCTTGTTTTCGGTACTACTCAGTTCTTCTTGAAGATTGGCCATGTTTTGATTGGCTTTGAGATCGGGGTAGCTTTCGGAAAGGGCAAATATTTTACCCAGAGCTCCACCAAGTAGACCTTCGGCTCCTGCTAATCCGGCCATGGCTCCTGCGTCACCTGGGTTTTGGGAGGCTGCTTGTAGGCTACTTTGTGCTTGGTTACGTGCCTGAATGACCGCTTCCAAAGTGTCTTTCTCGTGGGCCATGTATCCCTTGACGGTTTCAATAAGATTGGGAATAAGATCGTAGCGTCTTTGCAACTGCACCTCGATTTGGGAGAATGCATTTTCAAAACGGTTTTTGAGGGTCACCAGTTTGTTGTAAATTCCAATGACTGTAAAAAGGATAACCAAAGAAATTACACCAAGAACAATAAGAGTGATGATAGTAGAGCTCATATAATTGATAGTTTATTTATTTACTATATAAGATGAAAGAATCTCGTTTTAATAGCAAGAATCAACAGGTTTCACTGCTTAAATACGCAAAAAATATATCATAATTACATCCTTTTCCGTTGATGAAGATCTAGTAACAGCAATAGATTGGTCGAGATGCCAAAACCTCTCTTTTTAAGTCTACTTAGCTGCTTTTTTTNCCTGCAGATAATGCCTGCAACTTTTGCCAGGCCCAATGTAATTTTGGTGTATACAGACGATCAGGGAAGTGTTGATGCAGGTTGTTATGGTGCAGAGGATTTGCACACACCCACCATAGATCGCTTAGCAGAGACAGGTATTCGGTTTACCGATATGTACTCTCCTTCAGCAATTTGCTCGGCTTCTCGGGCCGGTCTGCTTACTGGTAGAATCCCNGCTCGAGCAGGCGTTCCTGGTAATGTGAGTTCCTCGAAAGGAAGCCCCGGGATGCCAACCTCAGAGGTTACTTTGGCTGAGTTGTTTAAGGAAAACCAATACACCACTGGGCACATCGGAAAGTGGCACCTAGGGTATACGCCTGAGACGATGCCGAATGAGCAGGGGTTTGATTATTCATTCGGACACATGGGAGGCTGTATTGATAATTACAGCCATTTTTTTTACTGGGNAGGACCGAACCGTCATGACCTTTGGAAGCAAGGAAAGGAGATTTGGAGAGANGGGAAATATTTTGGGGATCTAATGGTCTCGGAATGCAATTCCTTTATTTCAAGAAACAAATCTCAACCCTTTTTTATTTATTGGGCGATCAACTGGCCACATTATCCTCTGCAAGCAACAAACAAGTGGAGGGATGTATACAAAGACTTAGCTCATCCGCGAGATAAGTATGCTGCTTTCGTAAGCACCACGGATGAACTGGTTGGCCGGGTGCTTAGTCATTTGGAAAAGGAAGGCTTGCGGGAAAATACCATCTTCATTTTTCAATCGGATCACGGGCATAGTGTAGAAGAGCGGACTTTTGGTGGCGGTGGAAGTGCCGGTCCCTACCGTGGGCACAAAGGAAATCTTTTTGAGGGAGGGATCCGGGTACCTTCGGTTGTTTCCTGGCCTGCCAAAATTCCCCAAGGAGAAGTGAGGTCGCAGTTCGTTACCGGAACCGACTGGTGGCCCACCTTGGCAGAATGGACGGGAGCCCGAATTCCCAAAGGACATGAACTCGACGGCAAGTCCATGGCTGGATTGGTGGCAGACGAAAAATTAAAATCTCCTCATCAAAGCTATTATTGGCAGCTTGGAAATAAGAACGGACAATGGGTGATGAGGAAGGGAGAATGGAAATTATATGCAAAAGCAAGGGAGAATGTCCGACCTAAAGGAATTGCCGAAATGACCAAAGAGGATAAGAAATTCTTTTTGGTTAATTTGAAAGAAGATCCAGGAGAGAAGCAAAACCGGGCGAAGGAATTCCCCGGACTGATCGAGTCCTTAGTACAGATGGCCAGAGAGAAACAAGCCGGTCTGTAAGATTTTAAAAAGTAAGTATTCGCAATTTTTACTCAAAGGATAAGAATGTTCGTTTTTCTCACCTATATTAACTTTTATGAAATCCCATTTCCCACTCCTCACCTTCTTTGTTTTGCTATCTGTAGTCTTGGCTAAAAAGCCCAATATTGTCTTCTTTTTCACCGATGACCAGACAGCAAGTGTGCTTGGGTGCTATGGGCATCCTTTGGTAAAGACTCCGAATATTGATCGATTGGCAGGCCAGGGAACCCGATTTGCCAACGCATTTGTCAGTCAGTCGATTTGCTGGGTAAGTCGCACGACGATTCTGACTGGATTGACGGGGCGAAGTTATGGGGTTCCCGGTAATCATGACATGGCCAAGCCCGAGGCGGTGGAAAAACTGTATGTAGATCTCTTACGGGATGCCGGGTACCGCACGGGTTTTGCCGGAAAGTGGNATGCGAAGATGCCCAAAGGATGGAAAGCCCAGGATCACTTTGATATCTTCCATCCGATTGGAAGAAACCCTTTTTACAAANAACAAGCGGACGGAACTTTGCGCCATGAAACTGAANTAATCGTGGACCGCGGAATTGAATTTCTACGCAACCACCCCGCGGATAAACCNTTTGCCATGAATATGTGGTTTAACGCATGTCATGCTGAAGATGGAGACAGGCGGCCGGGAATCGGTCACTTTCCCTGGCCTCGGGTAATGGATGGAATGTATGAAGAAGATGAGATTGCCCAACCGCGACTGAATCATCCGGATATCTTTGAAAAACAACCTGACTATTTAAAGACCACAATCAACCGGGAACGTTTCTTTTGGCGTTGGAATACGGATGAGCGATATCGCACGAATATGCGGGCTTACTTTCGTATGGTCAGTGGAATTGATCATGCAATAGGGCGATTTCTCAAGGCTCTTGAAGAGCATGGGTTTGCTGAAAACACTATTGTTATTTACACGGCTGATAATGGATACCATTTGGGTAACCGTGGATTTGCGGGCAAGTGGTCCCATTACGAGGAGTCCCTGCGTGTGCCCATGGTGGTGTATGATCCACGGGTAAATGCAAAGGCCCGGGGACAGGTTCGAGAGGAATCTGTCTTAAATCTGGATCTTCCANCCACCTTNCTCTCATGGGCAGGGATTGAGGTTCCAAAACAGTATCAGGGAATAAGTTTTGATAAATTGATCTCAGAAACAAAGTCAATACCATGGCGAAAATATACCTTCCACGAACATTTTGCAGTGCGTCATCGAATTCCCGCTTTCGAAGGGATGCGGGGAGANCGTTTTAAGTATGTCCGTTATGTAGACGAGGGAAATGACGAATTCCTCCATGATTTACAGGAAGATCCTGACGAGCTAATCAATTTGGCGATGGACCCCAAACATCAAAAGAAACTTTTAGAAATGAGGAAACTTACAGATCGTAGGGTAAAGGAGTTGGGAGGTCCTTTGTCGGAAAAAACTACCCCCCTTTCCAAATCGACTGATCCTTACCCCCATTCGGCGGCTCAAGTAGCCAACCGACCCGATCCTGATGGATTTGCAAACTTACTTTCCCCAGGCAATCGGATCCGGCAATGGTCCGGAGACTCCAAATATTGGAAGAAGCAGGACGGTGTACTGATTGGAACAACGGATGGATCCTTAAAAATGAACCGTTTCATTACCTGGAAGGCAGCCACCGTGCGAAATTTTGATCTACGGGTNAAAGTTCGGGTCACTGAAGGTGGAAACAGTGGAATTCAATACCGTGGAATATCAAGGCCGGATATTGGGCTCGATGTGGTTACTGGGTATCAGTGCGATGTGGTGGCCAATCAGACGAAGTATAATGGAATGTTATATGAGGAGAAGGGCCGACGGATCCTCTCGCATACTGGGGAGAAAGTGATCGTTGACGAAGANGGCCGGTCCTGGGTGGTGGGCCATTTTGAAGTAAAGGAATTTAAGCCCGGNAAGTGGCATGAGTATCGGATCTTGGTGGAAGCCAATCATCATCGACACTGGATTAACGATCATCCAACTGCCGACCTGATCGACTTTGATGCGAAGAGTCGAGTACTGGAAGGAGTTCTCGCAATGCAGGTCCATGTGGGCCCGTCTATGACCATTGAGTATAAGGAAATGAAAATAAAACACCTGCCCGATGACCTTCCTATGCTTACAGTGAATCAATATCCAATTCCCAAAGGTTCAAAGGGGGTCCGCCCACAGGGTCGATTATCCAAAGACTGGAAGCCGCCTGTCTATTGATAAATGAAGTACTGGGCGATGAAGAATAAATTGACTTTCCCTCATATAGTTTTTGGTGTCTTTGCCCTGATTATTATTGGACTTGGCGTGAGGAAATATTTGCAGAATCAGGAGGCTATTGCCAAGTGGGATTTGGATCATGTGGAGGAATTTAAAGAAATAAGGAAGATGTTCGATCGCGCGAAATAATGCTGCCCAGTTTTTAAATTTGATTTTGCGAATAACTCAGGCTTGGCAATTGGACATTTCCCTATTGGAGTAGTGGAATATGGAATCCCAGGAAGATGAAGTTCTCCATTTATTTGAAAAGACTGGTGCCTTACTCAAAGGGCACTTTGTTCTGCGTTCAGGATTGCATAGNGGTCATTTTTTCCAATGCGCTCAGGTATGCCAGGATATGTCAGCGGTTACCCGCATGGCTGAATTGACTCTCGAAAAAGTTACCGGGATGGAATTTGAGACCGTGGTTGCTCCGGCGATGGGCGGATTGGTTATAGGGCAGGAAATTGCCCGGCAGTCGGGCAAACGTTATATTTTTCTGGAAAAGCAGGATGGTAATCTTGCTTTACGCCGCGGATTTAAGATACGGGAGGGAGAAAAGGTNCTGATTACCGAGGATGTGGTCACCCGTGGAGGACGCGTGGAGGAGGCTCTGAAAATAGTGCGGGATTTGGGGGGAGTGCCTGTTGCAGTGACTGTTATTGTCGACCGTAGTGGGGGTGCTCCTGATTTTGGCACTCCTTTCCTGAGCCTTGCTGCACTGTCTTTCCCGACTTACCAAGTGGATCAATTACCGGTTGATCTCGCACAAGTTCCCATCACTAAACCGGGAAGTTAGGGGAGTCNAATGGTGTCTCTTGGGTGAAGTCCTATTTACAACGTATGCGGGCAGAAGGTAAGCCTTCTCCTCGGCCGAGTTACAAGCATATTTTTTTATCAACNGCTGGAGGTTTTTTAGGTATTTTCGCTATTGAAAGAATTGGCTTTGGACTTGGGATGGTTGGAGTGGATAGCCTTTTTTTGATTGGTTCTTTTGGTGCTTCTGCTGTTTTGGTTTATGGAGTTCCAAGAGCTGAATTCTCTCAACCTCGTAATGTAATCGGTGGGCATGTTGTCTCAGCATTGATCGGTGTAAGCTTAGGTAAAATTTTGGGTGCAGACACAATGCTAGTTTATCCGTTGGCCGTGGCTTTGTCTATTTTTGCTCAACAAGTCACCCGAACGGTCCATCCTCCTGGTGGTGCGACCGCTCTGATTGCAATTATTGGAGGGGAGAATGTCAGGAACCTTGACTTTTATTATGCCATTTGTCCCGTAATGATTGGGGCTGTAATCATGGTTTTGGTAGCTGTTTTGGTAAATAATTTATCGAGTGATTCGAATCGTAATTATCCAAGTTATTGGTTGTAGAAAAAAAAAGCCGCCCGAAGGCGGCTTTAAAAATAATATCTAGTTAGATTAATAATTATAATCGAGTCCTAGCGAAAAGAATTGGATATATGGTTCAATTGTCGTGGTTCCAAAGGTGTATTTTTCAGCAAAAGTATGATTATAGTTAAAGGTTAAATCGACTTTTTCATTGATAGGAAATGAAACCGGAATGGATAATTGTAGCTGTTCTGAAAGATCATATCCAGTGCTGTAAGTATCATCGCCAACAAATACCCATGTAAGAGCAGGTTGAAGGATTAATTTGCTGATTTCGAATTCAGCCCCAAACCCAGCGGCAAATGCAGTGTCCTCACCGTACCCTGTGCCGGTTCCATAAACTTCTATTTCAGTGTACCCAATTCCTAAGTCAGCAAATAGTAAGGCATCACCTAACTTGGTGTATGGTCTTAATAAAAGTGACAAAGAGGTAACATCTGCTTCCAAACCTGCAAGAGGGCCCAATTCAGTGCCATGTACAAAAGAAAAAGAAGTGTCTAATCCAAAGCTGGAATTTTCAAGAGGAAGAATGTTTAGATTTCCCCCGATACTAAAAGCAAACCCGTCGAACTCAATTTCGGTATTAACTCCTGCTTCAGTTACATCTGCCCCATATTCAAGCATACCTAAACCAAAACCAATGGAATTTGTACCAATTTTAGCCCCAAAACAAGTGATCGAAGAAACAAATAAACAAAGTAAGATAATTTTTTTCATAAATAATGTTTGTGTTAAGATTTTAGAGAAGAACGATTTTGTATGAAAAAACTTATTTATGTCAAATTTTTTAAAGATTATCCTTCTTTATTAAAACTTACTTTATCTATGATTAGGGTGATCTTTCTTGAGGACTTTGGTTCAATGAAAGTGCAAGCCATTTTTTCCATTTTTTGTATCCTGCCTGATTTACATGTAAATTATCTTTCTTCCAAAGTTTGGGGTAAAAGGTCAAATCAGGTTTCAGTAGGGTTGGTGCCAGATTTACGAAAGTTAACTTAGGATCCCGAAGGCAGAGATTTTTGATCCGTAAGTTTAAAGACTGATAGGTGCTCCATTTCGAAATGCGCTGAGGAGAGGGTTTGCATGAAAGATAGATAAGTGTGGTTGCTGGGAAGTCTTGCGAAAGCCTCGCCCTAAGACTTTTGAAATCATTGAACACCTGAGATACCGGCTTACCTGACCATAGATCATTCTCCCCACAATACATCACAATGCATTCGGGTTGATAAGCAGAAAAAAGTTTTTCGTAATAGTGCAGAAGGTCAGAAATATGCGCTCCTCCAAACCCCCGGTTGATCAGATTTATTTGGGGAAAATCACTGCTGAGGGTTTTCCACATGCGAATACTTGAACTCCCGGTAAACAGAGTAAGTTTTGATTGGCGAGGCCTGTTTTCTCTATCTAATTGAGAGAAATTTTTAAAACTATCTGCAAACCGAGCAGGATCTGGATTTGCAACCACGCTTTTTATCAGAAGAAAAGAGAGGCTAAACCAAAGCAGATAGAATCTGCTGTAAAAAATTAAGCTCTTTAATTGCGTGGTAAGTAATTTCATTATTTCAGATTTCAAAAGGGATCAGTTGAAGGATTGAGGGATCCCTGCTCATATAATTTCTCAAAAAGTTGAGGGATCCTTGCTTTTGTTTATTGGTATGGACCACTCTCCGATATCAGTTCCATTCTAAATCCCACAAACTGCATACCATAGCCAAGGAGTATGCAATCAATTCCATGACTGTTGATGATTTTTAAAAATAAAAAAATCTTGCTGTGGGCCAATGGTACTTTTCTTTTTTTGATTTCCTTGGTGGTCAACTTTTATCGGTTGAATTATCTCTCTAATCCTTAATGATACCAGCATGAAAGTCTACCGATCGATGGATGGAGTTATTTTAGAAAACGATGCTGTTTACAAATCTATCAACTTAGCAACCTCCTGGAATGATCTTATCAATCGCGAAGATTTGCATGATTTTTTAATCAACGCTTGGGAGGAAGCCGAAGAATATCGAGGCGAGATAAATGAGGCGAAACTCTTGGCTCCTATCGGATCTCAGGAAATCTGGGCAGCCGGGGTTACTTATTTTTCCAGTAGATTGGCGAGAATGGAAGAGTCCAAAGATGCTGGAGGGGGTGATTTTTACAGCCGGGTTTATGGGGCCGAACGGCCTGAGATTTTCTTCAAGGCCACGCCCGCCAGAACAGTAGGACCAGGAAAAGAGTTTCGTATCCGGAAAGATTCGACATGGGATGTTCCTGAGCCTGAACTAACTTTATTTGCTACCTCCACCGGTAAAATAGTTGGGTATACTATTGGTAATGATGTTTCATCACGCAGCATTGAAGGAGAGAACCCGCTTTACTTGCCTCAAGCTAAGACCTTTGATGGATGCGCCTGCCTGGGTCCTTGTCTCTTTGTCCCTAAAGAGCCGCTAGTCAACAATACCAAAATCGAGATGGTGATCGAAAGAGATGGAAAAGAAGTATTTTCCGATGAGACCAATCTTGACCAGATGAAGCGTTCACCGGAGGAATTAATCCGTTTTTTATTTAGGGAAACCTCATTTCCGGGCGGGGTTTTTCTGATGACTGGTACCGGTATTGTTCCAGGCACTGACTTTACTCTGATAGCCAAAGATAAAGTATCCATAAAAATTGAATCAATTGGCACTCTGACTAATTATGTTGGTTCTTAAATGAACCTGTACTAAAAATATTTCACCTAAAAAAAATATGGAAAGCTCACTACTTGGATATTCACGCGGCGATGCCAGTGCTAAAACCTTTCAAGCGGTTAATCCTGAGAATGGACAGACCCTACCTGCAAATTATGCAATGGTATCGGAGGAGGAAGTCGAGGAAGCTTGTCGACTTGCCGACCAAGCTGCACCAATAATAGCCCAATTTAAGGGGCCGAGAAAAGCTGAATTTTTAAGAGCTCTCGCGGATGGTATAGATGGGGTCGTAGGAGACTTGGTACCGATGATGTCCGCAGAGACCGGGCTACCTGAGCCCCGAGTGCGTGGGGAAACAGGTAGAACTTGTGGGCAGTTAAGAATGTTTGCGAAATTAGTGGAAACAGGGAGCTGGGTAGATGCAAGAATAGATCGAGCCCAACCCAACCGAGAGCCCCTGCCCAAGCCTGATCTGCGTGCAATGTTGCGACCGATTGGGCCAGTTGCGGTTTTTTGTGCAAGTAATTTCCCCTTGGCTTTTTCAGTGGCCGGAGGAGATTCCGCTTCGGCTTGGGCTGCGGGATGTCCAGTTGTGGTAAAGGCTCATCATGCCCACCCTGGCACAGCGCTTCTCATAGGGCAGGTTGTGGTCAATACATTGAAGCAATGTGACTGGCCGGAAGGAGCGTTTTCTCTGCTTTTTGGAGAGGGTAGGACGGTGGGTCAATCTTTAGTCAAGAATTCGCGGATAAAAGCAGTCGGTTTTACTGGGTCGCGTGCGGGGGGGCGTGCTTTGTTTGACCTCGCGAATGGGAGAGAAGAACCGATTCCAGTATTCGCAGAGATGAGTAGTGTTAATCCAATTTTTGTGCTTCCGGGCATGGGAGAGGGCCGAATCGAAGAATTTACGGCCGGACTTATGGGTTCCGCCACATTGGGGGTTGGACAATTCTGCACCAATCCCGGGATTGTTTTTCATCCAAGTGGAGAATTCGGAGATCAATTCATTTCTGCTTATGTAGAGAAAATGAAAAGTGTGAATGCATTGCCCATGCTTCATCAAGGAATTTGTGACTCCTATGCTAAGGGAATCTTAAGCCTGAGCAGTTGTGATGGTGTAAATGTTGAATATCAGTTCAAAACAGAAAATAATGCCCAGGGTAGTTATGCTGGCCCCTGTGTTCTTAGTGCATCGGTTGATGATTTTATGAAAGACTCCTCGATGATGGATGAGGTGTTTGGTCCTTCTACGCTCTTGGTCTCGTACCATAGTGCTGATCAGTTGCTTGATGTTATTAGTAAGATGGAGGGGCAACTGACCGCTACCGTTTTTGGAGAGAATGAAGATTTAACCACCCACGGTTCATTTCTTGAACACTTGGAACTGAAGGCGGGTCGACTCCTTTTTAATCAATTCCCCACGGGAGTGGAGGTTTGTGAGGCAGTGGTGCATGGAGGACCTTACCCGGCAACCACCGATGGACGGTCGACTTCGGTGGGAACGGGAGCGATTTTGCGTTTTGTTCGTCCCGTCTGTTATCAGGGCTTTCCGGATGAGTGGTTACCTGAGGAATTAAGGGAAGGCAACCCACTTGGTGTCAATCGAAGTGAAGGCTAAGCATTATTGGCAGATTTTATTTTTTGCGCTGGTTCAGACTCTCTGGCCAGTAGATAGGCCTTTATTGCAGAAAGGGAATTTGCAGGGAATCCTTGTTGCCAAAGGAGAGTCGTGGATAGAAGTTAAGGATGATAAAGGATATGCACATCGTTATCTTGCTCCTTGGCGAGGTATGGGACCATCCCGGGGTGGTGGTTTTGATCCTCTGTTACTGAAACGTTTTAATGATCTGGTTGTAGGTAACCGGATTTCCATGAAGTGGAGTTGGGACGGACATTTACGGGCTAATCAGATTGAAATAATTCGTCCATCCAAAAGTAATGGCATGTTTGAGGGTTATTTACTGGAGATCGGAGACCGTTGGATAGATGTACAAAACATGGATGAGAAAATTCCATGGCGCTTTTATTTACCCTGGGTCGGAGGATACCCTCAAAATGGAGGTGGTTATGACCAAAAAGTAATTGAACCATTACGGGAACATCAACCAACTGATCCCATCCTCTTTGAATGGAATTACCAACTTCGGCCGCGAATATCACGATTGATCACGAGGGAAGAAATTTCTTTTAAACCTTTTTATGAAATAGATGATATTCCTCCATGGCTTGNTCCTCCCAAAAGTTTAAACAACCCNACAATTCCTAATTCGTTAAACCCATTTGATGCTGTCAATGGGAAGCCTCCGAATCCCTTTGATAGTGTGGCTCCGACAAAAGCTCCAAATCCATTCGATAGTGTAAATCCAAAACCTGGTACGGAAAACCCTTTTGATCAAGCTCCACCCAATGGCGGAACTAATCCTTTTGACTCCGCACCTNCGACCTCNAACCCTTTTGACTCCGCACCTCCNACGGAGAGTCCATTCGATCAAGTTGCTCCCAATCCCAAATCTACTTCACCGAATCCATTNGATTCAGTCAATCCTTAGGAGACAGNAGAANCTAGCGGTCTATNCCAAAGCGTGCGAGTTCATCCTGTGCACGCAAAGAAAGCTGACTNCCGTTNTGAAGTAACCAATCTGCTTCATTGGAGAAGCCTTCGCTCCAAGACCGCCTTATTCTGGTACGACGGGCATTGATTCTCTCATCNAGNGAGATCACTTCNGCACGATCCCGACTGCTCCAAAGAATATCAANAATGACATTTTCAGNATCAATGCCGACCACCTCAACTGCCATGCCTTTTTTCTCATAATAAGCAAGATTAGGATCNCCNCTNAGATCAAGAGCTTTAACCAGNTTGATTGCCGAAGGTTTTGCTTTTCGGGTAAAGTATTCATACTTTGGTTCAAACCGATCGGGCAGTAGATAACCATCCATATTTCGAATAGCAAATTTTTTTATATGGGTAGACCAAATTGGAACAATTTCGTTCCCTTTATCGTCCAGGGTATAGACATAGGCTGGAAGATTTTTGGGATTACGATAGGTGGGAATTTTGGCAATTTCATCGCTTGCTTGATCAATTGCTTTGGAAAAACCAAGTTCATTCGGNTCGAAAATTTCATCAAATCGACCCAGGANAGGTAAGACTACTCCGAGCCCAGAAGTTCGTGGGAAATACCTNAATTGTTCATTTGACAAAAGACCNTCTTCATTAAAAGACCCCTCTTCTTTGATAAGNTCTTTAAGGGNNAGGTTTTTCCCTCCGGGATGNAGATAAGCAAAATAAGTACCGTTGGGGTTTCCGTCTTTAAATTGGGTTTGNAGNCGCANNTNATTTTTTACTTTGAGTTCACCAGGTTCAAGTTTTTTTTCTTTGAGTTCATCTTTGTATCGAAAAAGGTCGTGATTGGAGGCGGGGTAATAGAGGGAAAAATTTCCGTCCAGTTCGCCCATTTTGTAGGTTTTTTCATATACGATTTCACCAATTTTCCCGTAGGCTGTAAATATTCCATCCCTTTTACCCTGTTTGTAAGAGCCAGTAATGAGAGGGAGTTCATTTTTTTGCCAAAAGGTAAAAGGTCCATCCTTTCGTCCATGCAGAAATGAAATGCTGTACTGCAAATTTCCATTGGGATGTTTTTTTACAATAAATGCCTCCTCTTCAAATCCAAATGGTTCGGNCGNTCCAATTTGGTAAAGTATTTNAGTTCCGTTATCGTCNTTACGATATTCCACATCATCGGGCCCTAATTTTTTTTCTGTGCAAGATAATGAAAATNAAAAACAAAANCATACAAGCAAGGTAAGCTTGGNGAGATCATTGCAATGGTTCTTCATCATNTNTTAAACTGTAATNGTAAGGGGGATAAAGGTAGGATCGCAATTGAAATCTCAGGGAGTACGNGTGCGGACTTGTTCCGCTATTTCTAGAATATCCTTGGCTGGCAGGGTCACCACAGCAGTNGGCCGTCCNCGTTCCATCTTATANACAACGATACCCAACCATGCTCCTGTTTTGTCGAATACGGGAGTTCCCGGGCTNGTGTTTTCTATNACATAATACTGTCTNGGTTTTTCAATAACTGCATTAACCCAACCTCTCCTCAGAGTTGACTGCCTGTAAAGGTTNCGNCCTAGTTTACTCATGGAAACAACTTCATCAAGCACTNCTGGTTGAGATGAGATCANTTTTCGATGAGGTACAAATGANAATTTATCCACAGTTTCTTCAGGGGCCGATGTCTCTTTACTAATGGGCAGTACATAAGCCAGGTCTAGATCATTGTCCTTGAGTAAAATTTTGGCGGGTACCTCTGAGCCATCGGGCATTAAAAGTAAAACTTCCGTGTAATTGACCTGTACGGATGCTCCGCTTGAACGTATTCTCGAGAGTATTTTGGCTCTCGGATCCACCGTACTTAGTGAAAGTACGGTCAGGCCATCCTCCGCTAGCACAGTGCCCAAAGCCTCGAGTTTCTGCTCTTGTGGAGGCATGCTTCTACCTCCGGCACTTACTTCAACCCGCATGGTGAGTGAGACCCATGTAACGCACTCGGCCTTTTCTTGGAGAAGTTTTTGCCAGGTTTTTTCGTAAGGAGCTGCGGACAGCAAGGTGGGAAGTAAAAATACGGTGAGTAAGAGATAAAGTTTCATAGAGGGTTTGAACAGGTTAGTCTTCGTCCCAATCGGGTTCGAGTTCCAAATAAATTGTGTGAATACCTCTTTTCACAAAGAAGACCACCCTTTTGGATTTAGTTTCTGTAAGTTTTGTCAGAGTCTTTGCAAATTGATCGATTGAGATTTGAATGACCCCGTCAATCTTCAGCAATAAGTCACCTTGTCGTAATCCGGCAAGCGCGGCCCATCCAGCAGGTTCAACATTTTCCACTAGAAGTCCGGGATGTTTGTTGTCTAATCTAGCATTTACACGATCCGCAAAAGATAACTCCCTAACTGTGAACTCAAACGACTTTTCTTTCAACTTGGGAAGTTCATTGGATGGAGGGGGCCGCTTCTCCAAGGTTATGTTGAGATCCAGGGGTTGATTATTCCTGAGTCCGTTTAAATGAATGGTTGCATCTGTACGGTATTCCTTGATCATATTGCCAAAAACCTCTGCATCCTCCTGTCGATGGGCCATAATGATCTGGCCGTCGATTCTGAAAAGAAGATCCCCAGCAATAAGACCTCCTTTCTCAGCTGGCGTGCCAGGGAAAATTTGAGCGATTCGAATCCCCCGGGTTGAACGGGGCAATCCAATGACTTCTGACAATTCTCGAGTTAACACCTGGGTGGACACCCCCACCCATGGCTTCCAAGCTTCCAGAGGTTGATTTTCTTCGGCTTCAGGCCCTATCTTGATCACGGTAAGAAGTTTGGCGAGGCCTCTATCAAATTTGACCAAAACAGGGACAGGCTCGTCTTGACCGCGGGTAATTTTCCGCGATGCTTCAACCAAATCAGAAATCGAACGGACAGGGAAATCATCGACTCCTGTTATCACATCACCCCGGAGCAGGGAAGGCTTGGCACTAAATGAAGGCCCCCCTCTCCCCACGGAGTGAACTTGTGCCCCGCGTTTATTTTTTCGTCTGGCCTCAAGCGAAGACATAAGGGTGAAGTTGCGGATGGTAAGACCCCAACTTTTAAGTTCTTTCTCCTTGGAGAATGCAGATTCCCGAGGGGCCGTTTTTAATTTCCATTTTTGAGGTTTTCCGTTACGGATACCCTGAACTTGAATAATTTTCCCTATTTCTGACCCATAAGATATCTGATTGAAAAGAGGAATATCTTCTGGGATGCGTGCGTTGACGGGCTGGCCCGCAAAGTGGGTTATCTTATCTCCAGGGGCCAACCCCGCTTTACTTGCTGGAGAGCCCTTTATTACCCCGGCAACTAGAAGTCCCTTGCTGTTGGGATCAAGGTTGGGTTGGCATTCTAGGCCAGTCCATGCCCTTGCCACATACCCATTCTTGGCCAATTCGAGTGAAACTTGTTTTGCCAAGTTTGCTGGAATAGCACCCCCAAGGCTCCCAATGCCCACTTCATTGATCCCAATAATGGCACCATTTTCATTGACCAAAGGCCCTCCACTATTTCCCGGGAAAATGACTGCGTCGTGCCCCAGCCATCTTACCAATTCCCCCACATTCTCTCCATCAAGACGAAAGCTTCCAGCCTGAGGAGAAATCATTGCCAGATTGGAAATGATTCCCCGGGTAACAGATTGAGTAAGCCCGGCAGGACTCCCCATGGCGAAACAAATATCGCCGACCTTAACCAGGTCAGAGTTTGCGAAAGTTGCGATGCTAAGTGAATTAGCGTTTTTGGGACGCGATTCCATGCGAAGTTTTAATACGGCGAGATCCGTCATCGCATCGGCACCCAGAAGATCAGCCATTACTTCTTCCCCATCGAAAAGACGGCAAGTTAGCCGGGTTGCTTTACCGGCAACGTGATGGTTGGTCACAACCAAGCCATCTTGTCGGATAATCACACCGCTTCCGGTGGATCTTGATTTCATCATTCTTCCTCCAGAACCACTCTCGGAGACAACTTCAATCCTGACAATTGCTTGATAGACCTTATCGATGTCATCGTTCAGGGTAATTTCTTTAGCATCGAGGCTGGCGGTAAAATATAAAATGGATCCGATCATAAGATTCANNGANCGGGTNANGTTAAAGGATGGNTTCATNNTATAACAAGCGTAGGATANGCGAAGATTCGTTTGACCTTGGCAATTGTTGCGTGGAGAGATTAGATATTAATTGGTAATTATTCTGGCTCAAGCAAACAAAACCATTCAACTTATGAGTGAAAAAAGTACAAATGAATCTATTTTGACGGAACGCCAACGAAAGTTTCTTGGGTTTGTTGCCTGTTTCGGAGGAGGATTACTTTTGGCCTGCCTGATAGCCATCGTGGTGGTTATCCTAAATAAAGCCTTGGATCTTTTCGGAGGAGTCTTCTGGTCATTGGCAATTTCAGGAATGTTGGCGATTCTCTTACGACCGGTTGTCACATTGTTTGAGGACAAAATCAAGATGGGNAGAATTTCATCTATTCTTACNCTTTACCTTCTCACGCTTGTAGTTATCGCTTCGGGATTTTGGCTGATTGGGGGTAAAGTTATTCGCCAATCGAAGGAATTTGTGGGGACTGCTGGAGATTGGCCAGTTCAGATCGAGAAAAAAGCTAAAGAAAGTTTGCCTGCTGAAACTTGGGATGCCATGTCCGAACATTTTCAAGCATTCAANAATTATTGGAAGGAATTACTTGGTCAAAATGATAGTGGTCCATTGATGGGGTTGTCTACTGAGCAACGGAATGTGGTGGAAAGACTGAGTAAGGACCAACAATTGGTTTGGTATGAGTTGGAAACTGAGGAAAGGGACCGCTTTTTCAATTTGGATGATAATCAATCAAAGATCGAATACTTGAGACGTAAGAAACTTGAAATGAGGAATCGGGCGGTTGAATCGATTGAGAGTCAGGGGGGCAAGATTGCAGAAAAATCAGCCGAAGTTCTTAAGTCTGCNTGGACGGGATTACTGGGTATCTTTGCAAAAATTACATATATTGCCATTATACCGATTTACCTTTTTTATTTCCTGGGTTCCAATCGTAACTTAATTGATGATTTGGAAAAAGAACTTACTTTNCTGTCAGGCTCACTCAGGGAGGATATCATTTTCCTACTTCGTGAATTTATTGGTATTCTCGTAGCGTTTTTTCGGGGACAGTTACTGATTGGTCTATTCATGGGTATTGGATATGCCATCGGATTCAGTTTAAGCGGCTTGAAGTTTGGAATNGCCCTGGGTNTGTTATTTGGCCTGCTTAATATTGTCCCATANTTAGGATCTATTGTGGGAATTGTTACGACTTTTTTAGTGGCGTACCTTCAACCCGAGGGCATTGCGGAGACTGGGCAGTGGACGATGCTACTTGGTTGTGGCATCACCTTTTTAGTGGTTCAACTTATAGAAAGCTATTACCTTACTCCCAAGATTATGGGTCAGCAAACTGGATTGCACCCAGTTATCGTGATTGTTTCTATATTTTTTTGGGGTACTGCATTGGGAGGTATATTGGGGATGATTTTTGGAATCCCACTTACTGCCTTTTTGATTATTACATGGCGTCTGCTTTGCCGGAAATATTTTGACAGTAGTTTGTGCTAGAACAGGCATTCCCTCGCCTTAATGCAGNAAGTCTTTAACAATTGAATGCTGGCATTCCCAACTGATGAATAGGTGCAGAAGTTGCCATGATTACCGGCATCTCATCCAAAGGTGGCGTACGGTAGCTAGGGAGACAAAGCTGAAACTTCGGAAATTTGCCGAAGTAGATGGTTTTCCTTGCTACGAAATTAAATCAGGAAATGACAGAGTAAATCCCAGTGTTTATCTATCAGCGGGTATTCATGGCGATGAACCGGCAGGTACAGAAAGCTTACTTGCATGGGCCGTTCAAAANAAAGATATTCTCACGCAGGTTTCGATTTTAATTTACCCATGTCTCAACCCATGGGGACTTGTCGAAAATAGTCGTCTCAATCAACAGGGAAAGGATCTAAATAGACAGTGGGATAAGAAGGAGTTCCATCATATCATCGATATTATTGATAGAACGAGACCGCACAGATTTGCTCTTGCTGTTAATCTGCACGAGGATTACGACGCCAATGGAATTTATCTGTATGAACCGCCCGGCAGGAGGAAAAGTGATCATTTCGCCACTGATATAATTTCGGCAGGAAAGAAGTTTTTGCCAGTTGATACCCGAAAAAAGATAGAGGGTCGTTGGTCAAAAGAAGGGATTATTCGTCCTTCTACAAGATCTCTTCCCAAAGAGGGCTTGCCAGAGGCAGCCTTTTTACAAAGTAAACGGGCGGATAGAACTTATGTTTTCGAGACGCCATCCGAACGCGGTCTTGAGCAAAGGGTCGATGCACAAATAGCNATGATTACAAAAGCCTTTGATCTTTTAATCTANTAAAAGATTTCACTCCTTAAGGTCGGATTTTCGATTGCCGATCCTAAATAATGTTGGCAGAATAAATATTTTCCTTCCTTCTACACTCCAACCACGATGAATGCATTTAAGGAAAATCATGATGTGATTCATCGCATCGCCCCAGAAAGTTCCGAAGAAAACACAGTTCGGTTTGATGAATTGGTACGCCTGTTGGAAAATGGAAATGAACAAGATCTTAAGATTCATTTGGAAGGGTTTCACCACTCGGATTTGGCTGATGCATTCGGACTCCTGCCGAAAAATTTACGATTAAGACTGCTGGACTCAGTCAAAGAAGAACTTGATCCAGATTTGCTTTTCGAAATTGAGGACCATTTAAGGCACGAAATTACCGATAATCTTTCAGTCCAGGAAGTGGCTGAAGTGATCACGGAAATGGATTCCGATGAAGCGGTACAGGTACTCGAGGATATGGATGAGGAGGATAGGGAGGAGATTCTCAACAAGGTTCCGGATGAAGAGCGCGAAGATATTGAAATAGGCCTGGCTTACCCCGAGGATAGTGCCGGTCGGAGAATGCAAACAGAACTCGTCTCTGTTGGAAAGGATTGGGATGTTGGAAAAACTATTGATTATCTTCGTGAGGAAGAAGAATTACCCGAAGAGTTTCTTGATGTTTTTGTGGTCGATAAAGAGGGACAACCCATAGGAGTGATTTCTTTGTCCAGAATTCTGCGTTCTCCACGACCTACTTTAATGAGGGAAATATGTGATGAAACCCAAGTGATTGTACCGGCGGAGATGGTGCAAGAGGAAGTGGCTCTTCTTTTCGAGAAATACGATCTAACCACAGCCGGAGTTGTCGATCAGAAAGGGAAACTGCTGGGGATGATCACAGTGGATGATGTTATGGAAGTTGCCCGGGAAGAATTTGAAGAAGATGTTTTGCGCCTAGGTGGGGTCGGGGAGGAAACCGTGGATGATGGAGTCTGGGAATCATCGACTAAAAGATTTACTTGGCTTTTGGTAAATATGGGTACTGCGATTCTTGCATCCCTTGTGATCAGCCTGTTTGATGCCACGCTTGAGCAGATGGTTGCTCTGGCCGTGCTCATGCCTATTGTTGCTTCTATGGGTGGAAATGCTGGAACGCAGACCATGACAATTACCGTACGGGCTTTAGCAACTAAGGAATTGACTGCTTACAATGCATTTCGAACTGTTCGCAAGGAAATGATTGTGGGTTTTTTGAATGGGTGTTTATTTGCTGCTGTTGCTGGTCTAGTTGCATACATATGGTTTTATGAATTGGAGCATTCTGGGTTACTTGGGGGAATCATTGCAGGTGCAATGATTATAAACCTGGTCGTTGCGGGAGTGGCAGGCGTGGCCTTACCCCTGATGCTTGAGCGTATGAGGATTGATCCTGCNGTTGCTTCCGGCGTATTTGTGACCACAGTCACCGATGTAGTTGGGTTCTTTGCCTTCTTGGGACTTGCCTCTTTGGTACTGTTATAAGTCATGAGTGAAAAAAGAGTTTTTGTAACCGGATCAACCGGATGTATCGGTGCTCATGCAGTAAGCATATTATTGGGTGAGGGCTGTCGTGTTTTTGGGTTTAACCGCAAACCACCAGTGGAACNACTGGATGGCTATCAACACATCGGAGGGGATCTTTCCGATAAAAAATCGATTGAGTCGGCCTTGCAAACTGCTCACCCCACTCATGTGTTACATCTTGGGGCTCTGCAAACTCCAGACTGTCGGGATTACCCAATTCGTGGTCTTGATGTAAATGTTTTGGGTACTGCCTTTCTCTTTAAGGCATGTCTTGAATTGAATCTACCTCTTGAACGGTTCGTGTTTGCCAGTTCCAGTGCAGTCAATGGACCCCGAGCCCTCTATAGCGAAGAAGGAGTTAAACCGGAAGATCCACTCCAGCCATTTAATTTATATGGTTATTGGAAGATAGCAGGGGAGGGCATGGCTCAAGCCTTCCATCAGGAAAGTGGTGTGCCCACGGTTTCCCTTCGCCTCGCTACCACTTACGGACCGGGGCGCGACCGTGGTTTCACCGCCGCCATGACCAGTGCCCTCAAAGCTGTAGCTGGTGGGGGAAGATTTGAGATTCCTTACCGAGGGAAGGAAAATTATCATTTTTCGCACGATGTGGGGGCTGGTTTTGCCCGGGCTGTGGTCGATCCGTTCACCGGGTATGGAGTTTATAATCTACTTGGACAAACTTGTACCGTGGATAAATTTCTCGCCCTGATTAATGAGCAAGCAAAGGATATGGGACTGGCCGGTTTCGAGCTTCCCTATGCGGAAGGTGCGGAACAAACTCCCTTTATTTACGACCTCCATTGCGAATCCACCCGAGAAACATTTCCCCAAATGCCCCAAACAGAANTGAGGGAAGGCATCCGTCTTTCCCTTCAATATTTCCTCAAAAACTAAGGAAATACACTTTTTTTATCCTANTAAACTGAAGAGCTAGGGTAAAAATTTTAAGAAAAATAAAAATATTTCTTGACCAAATACCTATTTAGTGTAAATATGAATTTAAATCCCTTAATTAACTATGATACAAAATATAATCTCACTCACCATCATTCTTAGCATTTCATCATCCGGTTTCTGGTTCCTTACCCAAGTCTAGTTATCGGTCACAACCGTCTTATCCATCATGTCCAATAGCCACCCATTCAAACAACACACCCCTGCACATCACATTCATATTTTTCGTGAAGGTTTGTTGGAATACCGGGTTTGCACTTCTGCCGAGAAGTGGTGCTGGAAGACATTTTTACAGGACGGAATCACTGAGCATCGAATTTTTGGATTTGTTTCCATCATTAAAAGTGCCAGTGGTCGCCCCCCCATTATCAAGCTTTACACTAGCAAGGCAATAATTGCCTGAAATAATCTTATTCAATCCCATCCAAAAAAAATTCCCTATGAAATCAANAAAATCCCTNATCACACTTCTCCTTTTTACCTTCTNTTTCTTTGCTATGAGCCAAACTGCCTCTGCCGAATCTACCAGTAGTTCAGTAAACCAGGAGCTTGCCACCCTCGTACAGGAAGCTGATGATTTTTTGGCACAAAATAAAATCTATTCCTTGGCAGAAATCAATTACCCATATTCTTGGACCACCGACAATGTGACCTTTGTTACTTTTGTTTCTCTCTTTTCGATCATTTGCCTCATCTTGATTACTTCTCAGTATGTGATTTCCGAAAGAAACCGTCGCCCAGGCAAAGTTAGTTTAAGTAAGAGTTAATATTTACAGTTCTTCGCTTAGGAATGTATTATATTTTCAGCGACATTTGCTATTTTACCGACAAACAGACCGCTTCCTCAGTACTGCGAATGAATACTAAACCTTGGCTGAGGGTGGGGGTACTCCAGCATTTTCCGGAAATCAATTTCTTGCGGGCTAGTTCCTGATAATGACTGGAACTGGCTTTGACCACGCTCAGCTCTCCCTTGTCGGAGAGAGCGAGCAGGTGATTGCCTGCCAAAATCACATTGCCGGGACCATATCCGTCCTCACTCCACTTCACCATTCCAGTCTTTAGCTCGACGCACTGGAGAGGGCCATCGCCGTATTTTTTGAAGCTGAACATGCCATAGAGATGGCCGTCGTGATAAACTGGGGTGCTCCAATGGTTGATCACATCATTGGGTTTGCGCCAGACTTGACTGCTGGAAAATTTGCTTCCCCGCTTACTGATCTTATAAAGACCGGCACCTACTCCATACCCGGCGGAACAGAAGACTAAATCGCCTGCTACAACAGGAGATGCCGCGGTGGATACTTTATAGGGGAACTCCTGCCGCCATAGCTCTTTCCCTGATTTCGGGAGCAGGGAAACCAGACCTGACTGACAGAAAAAGATTATTTGTTCCACCCCATGAATCTTGGCAAGGATAGGAGTGGCATGGGTGGCGAGCTCGGATCCAGTTTTCCATTTTACTTTTCCGGAATCTTTGTCGAAGGCGAGAAAGGACTGATTGGATCCACCTCCATATATGATCACCAAATCATCGATGATCAGGGGAGAACTGGCATTTTCCCAGCGCGGGTTGATCCCCTCATGTTCTTTCAATACATTGACTTTCCAGATCAATTTTCCGTCCTTGGCGGATAGGCAGTAGAGGGACATGTCGGAATCGTAGGCCCAGACCTTACCATCGAGGACTGAAGGGGTGGAGCGTGGGCCATCGCCTCCTTTGTTGTCAGATGCTCCGGAATTTCCACCGCCCGCTTTGTAGTCCATGATACCAAGGTGGGTACTCCAGAGCCGTTTGCCTGTCTTGAGATCGAGGGAAATACAAATCTCACGCATCAGCCCGTCCTCATCCTCTTCTGCAACCAGAGTGTAGGCACTGCCTCCATAGGTGGTGAAGGAACTGAACCCGAGGGGCGTAGTCGCTTTCCATAGCTGGGAACCCGATGATTTTAACCAGGTGGCACTGCGAATGGATTCATCGCTGACATTATTGGAAAATGGACCGCGGTGTTGGTTCCATTCGCCTGCGTAAGCGGAAATGAAAAGGGTGGTAATTGAAAAAGTGAAAAAGAAGATTGAACGAATCATGCTTATCTTAACAAATTGGTTTTGAATGAAATTCAAGAACGATCGTTCGTTCGTGATGGATTTTTTCGAAAACGAAGGCGGAAAAATAAAGTCGCACAGCCAAGCGTAAAGACAAAATACCATGGGAACCACCCGAGTGCTTCGACAAAGACGGAGTCTTGCTCGTTCAACATGCGTCCTTTTATGACAGGATCTACTCCCTGTAGTTTGATCCATGCTATGAGGGATGAGTAAAGCAAAGAAACCGCACCATAAGATACATTGGTTGACAATCCCCGAAAACTTAAAACCGTGGCTCTTTTATCTGAAGGGGCTTTTTCGTTGAGATAGCGACTGCTGAGATAATTCATGCATTGCATGGTAGCATAGAGGAGGATGGCAGGAAGAATTCCCCAATAAGGAATAGCTTCCGCAATTCCCAGGAGACCGATCATAAGCAATCCACAGAGTAGAAAAAAGTTTTGGGCAGGAGTTCTCTTGTCAGCCAAAAATTTGGCCATGCGAGGTACAAAATATCCCATCAGTGACATTCCGGATGCGACCAGTCCAAAGGTTGCAAGAGGTAAGTCAATTACGCTCCAATATGCACTTGCGATCGTCAGGAATTGTCGAATTACATTATCGAGAACCATGGAGGCGAGCAGAATGCCAAAGGGGAGTGGAGTCTTCCAGATCCACGATCCACCTTCGATGGTAGCTTTAAAAGACAGGCGGATGGTTGCTGTAAAGGAATGGGCCTTTTGCTTAGCCTGATTCTCTTTCATTCCAAGGGCTGCGATCAAGACAACAACCGAAGAAAATAAGGTGAGGAGGATGGGTGCTTTTATCAAGACTTTGGCGGAGAATTCATAATCAATACCCAAAAAAGTCAGGCAATAATTTACAAAACTTGGATCGTAAAAAGCGGACCCTGTCATCATGGCAAAGAAAAAAGCCAAAGATGTAAACCTTTGTGCCTTTTCAAGGACTGCCCCCCATTCTTTTTCCCTACCGACTGCCTTCAATGAGTCATAGGCGAGTGCTTCATCGGCTCCACTCACAGCTGCCTCAGCCACTCCACTAATGATCCGGTTGAGAGCAAAGAGAAAAAATACCGAAGCTCCCCCATCCATGGGTGCAAAGAGTAAGGCGAGCATTTCAATCATCATACACAGTGCCGCCAATACAATGAGGCGTTTTCGGCCAATCGTATCCGCGAGGGCTCCGGATGGAACTTCCAGCAAAATAATTGAAAGCGCCCAGATACCATTGAGAATACCAAATTCCTCCCAGGTCAATCCATGCTCAAGAAATAAAAGGGCGAAAACTGGATAATAAAAGCGGGCATTGAAGAACATTCGAAAGCAAATAAATCGAGCAAGGTTACCCTGCACTTGCCTGTCTTTTTGAGATTGGCTCATTGGCTACACGATCATCTAGAAATAACTTTTTGACTCAGAATTAAAAATAAACACCCTACTTGCAAACGGTCTTGCCAAAGAACACGCAAGCCGATTCTACCTTAACAGATGCCAAATCGACCCAATATTTTATGGATTTGTACAGACCAGCAGAGATATGACACTCTGCAGGCTTTGGGTAACCCTCTCGCCAGTACTCCCCACCTAGACCGATTTGTTAGTGAAAGTACAAGCTTTTCCAATGCTTTCTGTCAAAGTCCAGTATGTGCACCGAGCCGTGCATCTTTTTTAACAGGCAGGTACCCAAGAACCACTCGCTGCCGACAGAATGGCCAATCTATTCCTGCAGATGAACTCTTAGTCTCAACCCTTTTCAATCGGGCTGGGTATCGATGTGGCTTGGCGGGTAAATTACATCTCGCCTCCTGCTCGGATGGAAAAGTTGAAAAAAGAACCGACGATGGGTACGACGATTTCTCCTGGTCTCATCACCCACAGCCGGACTGGGAGGAGAATGCATACACTCAATGGTTACGGGCAAACGGGCAGGATTGGCACGACTTGCAGGGCCAAGAAATCAGTCCTTATGTTCAGGAAGGTCCACCTGCGGAGTTTCATCAAACGACATGGTGTGCTGAAAAAACGATTGAATTTATTAATGCCAATCAGGGAAAGCCATGGTTTTTTAGCTTTAATTGTTTCGATCCACATCATCCGTTTGACCCGCCAAAGGATTATCTCAAACGGTTTGATCCCGATAGGATGCCTCTGCCTTCCGAGCATCCAAAAGAAAGATCCACTAAGCCAAGTTTTCAGATACTTGATCGAGTGTGGGCCCACAATAATCCCGGAGAATTTCATACGGAGGCTATGACTGATGATGATCGCAGGCAAGTGTGTGCAGCCTATTTGGGAATGATTTCTCTGATTGATGATCAGGTGGGCAGGATTCTCCGTTCACTAAAAGAAACAGGTCAGGATAAAAATACCCTGGTGATTTTTATGTCTGACCATGGTGAAATGCTCGGAGATCATGGCATTTATTTTAAAGGACCGCATTTCTATGATTGTCAGCTAAGGGTGCCTTTGATTATTCGCTGGCCGGAGGGTGGGATCCTAGCCAACCGAAAGATTGAGGGTCTAATCGAATTACTGGATCTGGCCCCGACCTTCTTAGCCGCTGCCGGACTTGAGATTCCTGAGCAAATGCAGGGTCGAAGTATATTGCCTCTTCTGAAGGGCGGGGCAGAGAGAGAATCCTGCCGTCAGCATGTTTATTCTGAATACTACAATTCTTGGACTCATGGAGATGCCTACGGGACAATGTTAAGAACAGAGGCTGAGAAAATTGTTATTTACCACGGCTCAAATCAGGGCGAATTTTATGATCTGAAAAAAGATCCGGAAGAATTTTTTAATTTATGGGATGAACCAAATTCACAGGATCGAAAAAATGCGATGCTACTTCGCTGTTTTGACGCCTCGGTTTTCACGATGGATCCACATCCACCTCGACTTGGTCCTTTTTAATTTTCCTTATTTTTGAATTGGCTTGATTGCTACCATTTCCGTGGCAGTCTAATTTTTTTCTTAATCTTTCAAATGAACATACACGAATACCAAGCCAAGCAACTGTTTGCTGATGCGGGTGTTGCAGTACCTAATGGTACAGTGGCCCAAAGCGAGCAAGAATTTGATCAAGCCCTTTCGGCCTTACCAGCAGGTAAACCGATTGTTGTTAAAGCCCAAATCCACGCAGGGGGACGCGGGAAAGGAACCTTTAAGGACGGATTTCAGGGAGGAGTGCATGTCGTAACTGATCCCACAGTCGCACGAGAGAAAGCACAGGCTATGCTGGGAAATGTTCTTGTTACCAAGCAAACTGGTGAGGAGGGCAAGGAGGTTAGCACGGTTTATTTTAATGAAGCGACTGATATTGAAAAGGAATATTACCTCGCTGTCCTCATGGACCGTGCCACATCCAAGCCGGTCATAATTGCATCCACAGAAGGGGGCGTTGATATTGAAGAGGTTGCCGAAAGTTCACCTGAAAAAATCTTAAAGGTTTTGGTTGATCCGACTCTCGGACTTCGCCCTTATCAGGCCCGCCAAATTGCATTTGGACTGGAACTTAGCGGTGATTCTCTTAAGCAGTGTGTAAAACTCGTGACTAAGCTTTATAACTTCTTTTGGACGAAAGATTGTTCTCAAGTGGAAGTTAATCCACTGGTCACTACCCCCAGCGGTGATGTGCTCGCTTTGGATGCGAAAGTAAATTTTGATTCAAATGCTTTATTCCGCCATCCGGATGTGGTAGAACTTCGTGATCTTAGCGAAGAAGACCCAAAGGAAGTGGAAGCGTCCAAGTTTGATCTTAATTATATTGCTTTGGATGGAAATGTTGCCTGCATGGTGAATGGAGCAGGGTTGGCCATGGCGACGATGGATATTATCAAACATTATGGTGGATCCCCAGCCAACTTTTTGGATGTAGGAGGAGGCGCAAACGAGGAACAGGTAGAGAACGCCTTTCGTATCCTTGTTTCCGATGACGCAGTCAAAGCAATACTTGTAAATATTTTTGGCGGTATTATGAAGTGTGATGTAATTGCCACAGGAATTGTCAATGCTGCCCGCAAACTTGATATGCAAGTCCCTCTGGTAGTTCGACTGGAGGGTACCAATGTTGCCGAAGGAAAACGAATCCTTGCAGATAGTGGATTGGCTTTAGAACCAGCAGATACATTGGCAGAAGCCGCCGAAAAGATTGTCAAGCTGGCAGCTGAAGCCTAACCCCAAAGAAAGGAATATTTTTATATGAGCGTTTTAGTAAATAAAGACACCCGTTTGGTGGTTCAAGGAATTACCGGAAGTGCGGGAAGTTTTCACACCAGTCAGTGTATAGAGTACGGCACCAATGTAGTTGCCGGAGTTACTCCCGGAAAAGGCGGGCAAAAATTTCAGGATTCTGTTCCCGTTTTTGATACCGTACAGGATGCAGTCGATAAGGAAGGGGCCAATGTTGCTGCGATATATGTACCCCCTCCCTTTGCTGCCGATTCTATTCTTGAAGCGATTGATGCCGAAATTCCTCTAGTCATTGCTATCACCGAAGGGATTCCTGTTCGCGATATGGCCGAGGTGAATGCAAGGCTGGCAACCTCAAATACCCGTCTGATTGGTCCAAACTGCCCGGGTATTATTACCCCAGGAGAATGTAAGATTGGTATCATGCCCGGGTACATTCATAAGCCTGGTAAGGTTGGTATTGTTTCCCGTTCGGGTACGCTCACTTATGAAGCAGTTTGGCAAATTACCAGTGCCGGTCATGGTCAATCCACTTGCATTGGCATTGGTGGAGACCCTATCAATGGAACGAGCCATCTAGATGCAGTTAAACTTTTTCATGAAGACCCAGATACAGAAGCCATCATTCTGATTGGAGAAATTGGAGGAACCGCCGAAGAGGAAGCAGCGGAGTTTATCAAAGAGAATGTTGACAAACCCTGTGCTGCCTTTATCGCCGGACGGACTGCACCTCCGGGACGCCGTATGGGACATGCCGGTGCGATTGTTTCCGGGGGAAAAGGAACAGCGGAAGCCAAGGTCGAAGCTATGCTCGATGCTGGTATTTCTGTCGCCGAGACACCCTCGCATATCGCAGAGGCTCTTTTCAAGGTCTGGAATCCTTAAATTTTAAAATGGATCAGGAATTTTTCCCCGAGTTCGGCTTTAGGGAGAAGTTCATCAAGGTTCCAAATCTTTGCAGGATGCAAACCTGACGATTCCAATTCTTCGGTATAATCCCCTCCCTTAAGGTACAATATGCCATTTGCCGGTGAATGTTTAGCACCTTTGGCTATTTTGTTTTGCACCCAATCAAAGAATGTGGGTAGAGCAGTAACTGCTCGACCGATGACAAAATCAAAAGATTTCTTCCTCGGTAGTTCTTCGACCCGACCACGTTTAACTTCTACATTTTGAAGGTTCAGTCGTTTAGCCATATCTTCCACAACCATAACTTTCTTTCCAATAGAATCCAATAGAGTAAACTTTGCCTGTGGGTAGCAAATCGCTAAAGGAATGCCCGGAAGCCCTCCTCCAGTGCCCACATCCAGTAAGCGGGCTTTGGGCATAAGCCGAAGGAATTTAGTAATGGTTAGGCAATGAGCCAGGTGTTTTATTTCAAGACGATCGGTATCTTTACGTGAAACTAGATTAATCTTAGCATTCCATTCTCGAAGAAAGCTGATGTAGTTTTGCAAAGGAATCCAAGTACTTTCATCAAGTTCAGGAAACCAAGCCTTCAAGGTTACCCATGGGTCTTGATCGCCTTCCATCGAATTATCCTATTTCGATGGTATCGAGACCTTTAACCAAAGCATCCATTGCTTTTGCTTGGGTCAGAAAAGATTCGAGATTTTTTAGGGGCAGGGCACAGGGACCGTCACATTTTGCTTGGGCAGGGTCGGGGTGTGATTCCAGAAAGAGTCCGGAAATTCCCTGACTCATACCGGCAAGCATCAATTCGAAGACTGCCTGTCTACGACCACCAGCAGAATCACTTCGGCCCCCCGGGATTTGTAAGGAGTGAGTCACATCAAAAATGACCGGGCAGCCCGTACGTTTCATAATTCCAAAATTTAATGGGTCGACAACGAGGTTGTTGTAGCCAAAGGAGCTACCTCGCTCGCAGAGAAGGATTTCTTCATTTCCTGCTTCTTTAAATTTGGTAATGATATGCCCCATTTCATGAGCTGCCAAAAACTGTGCCTTTTTTACATTCACAGGATTTCCGGTTTCAGCAAGAGCCACTACCAGGTCCGTTTGTCTACAAAGAAATGCGGGTAACTGAAGCACATCAATTACCTCTGCAGCAGGCTTTGCCTGATGAGGTTCGTGAATATCAGAAATTACCGGTACATGATATCTCTCTTTAACTTCCGCAAGGATCTCACACCCTTTTGTTAAACCGGGACCCCGAAAGGAATGAATGGATGAGCGGTTGGCTTTGTCGAAAGAGGCTTTAAAGACAAAGGGAATGCCCAGTCTGTCGGTAATTTCTTTATAGGCGGAAGCCACTTCCAGAGCGAATTCCCGGGACTCTAGAACATTGATTCCCCCAAAAAGGGTAAAAGGACGGGAATTGGATACCTGCAGTTCCCCTATGCCAATTTCTTTTTGCAGGATCATGCGTAAGCAATCGATGGTGGCATCCCATGTTCCGCAGAAACAATGATACCAATACCTCCCCTTGCATTAAAATTAACTTCTACCCGGCACCAACGGGGTTCCAAGGCATTGACCAAATCATCAAGTAACTTATTGGCAAAGTGTTCATGGAAAGTTCCTTCATCCCTAAAACTCCAAAAATATAGTTTGAGGGATTTGGATTCGACAATTTTTTGATCAGGGACATACCGGATCATAATATCAGCAAAATCAGGTTGTCCAGTCTTTGGGCAAATACATGAAAATTCACTGGTGTTCAGTTCCACGACATAGTCGCGGTCCGGGTGACGATTAGGAAAAGTCTCCAAGGTTCGATTAGGCTGGGTTCCGCCTTCACCTAGTTTAGTTAAAGTTGAATGCTCAGGGTTTTGGTCGCTCATAAAGGAGTATATTATCTCAATTCTAGAGCAAACGGGCAAGGTTAGAAGATTCCGAAAGTTTATCCCAAGGGACGACTGATATGGATTCATTAAGCAAAATTCCCAGTTTTTGAGTAAATTCTCCTCGGGGAATTTCTGCTGCACCCATTTTTTCAAGATGGTTTGTATGGGCCTGGCAGTCGATCATCGCAATGCCGAATTTCTTTGATATCTTGATCAGGTGAGCTAAACAGACTTTTGAAGCTTCCGGGACAGTGTGATACATTGACTCCCCAAAAAACATCTTCCCAAATGCAAGTCCATAGAGCCCACCGACCATTTGATTTCCGATAAATGCCTCTAGGGAATGAGCAATTCCCATTTTATGAAGTTTTTCATAATCATCGATCATTTCTTTTTCAATCCAGGTTGATTCCTGATTTGGTCGTGGAGATCTCGCACATGCTTCCATGGTTTGCCTAAAATTCTGATCAATGCGAATTTCAAACTGTTCGTGAACCAATGCTTTTTTCAAACTTCTTGAAGTTTTGAAGTTTTTGGGGTGTAATACCATCCTTGGATCCGGAGAAAACCAACACCAAAAATTTGGTTCCTGTTCCATCTTCATCCATGGAAAAAGCCCTGTTCTGTAGGCTGAAATTAAACGTTCTACGCCCAGTGACTCACTGACGGCAACCATCCCATTTTCGTCAGCCTCTTCTGGACTGGGGATCCATAAGGGGTTTTGATCATCCAATAAAAAGACCATCCAAAAGATAGGATCACTTGGCTACTAATTCTAGTAAATTAACTTCAGGCCTACAATTAAAGCGGATCCCATATAAGTTACCCACACCACGGGTAATGTGAATATGCCTCCACTTATCCCATTGGTGCAGACCCTCGACCATTGACTGATCAACCACCGGAGCAAACGGTGCAAACTTGGTGAATGGAATCACGAATTGTCCTCCGTGTGTATGACCCGCAAGCATGAGATTCCAGAAATATGACTTCAGCATTTCCTTGGCATCGGGATTGTGGCACATAAGGATGACAGCTTCCTTGGGTGGACGCTGTGAACGATGCGTCATACATAATCTTGGAAAACACTCTTTTGACCAAAGATCTCCGACTCCAACTAATTGGAGAGGAATTCCTTTAATACGGAGGCTTATCCTTTCATTGACTAAAAGCCTCACTCTTGCCTTCCGCAGCATGTTCCTGATTTGATTGGAATTTTTAGGTCCACCGTTAGACGATGACCATAACCCACCATCATGATTTCCGAGACACGCATAGGTGGGTATTTTTGACGAAAACTTCAGGAGCACCTTTGAGAGTTCTTCCAGATCATTTTTACTAGGAATGCCAGAAATAAAATCGCCCGTTATGAAGCACGCATCTGGAGATTCAGAGAATCCCTTGAGAAGGGCAGATTCGATCTGCTTTGAAGAAAATGATTGTGATAAATGAAGATCTGAAATGTGCAGAAGTTTCAGACTCTCCCCTTTTTTAATTCCACGAAAAGGTAATGATGTTTTTGATAAATCAAGCCAACCAGCCTCAAGTTTAGCGTAAATACCACCAAATATGGGCGGAATCAGACCAGCGAGGATTCTTAGGATCATTCTACGCCTGGCTAGTTTTTTGAGATTTACAGGGCGTTTTCGAACTTTGGACTTTTGATAATCCGGAACTTCAGGGTTCATAGATTTATTTATTTGGCAGAATGAATACCGCCATCTTGATCGAGTTTTTCTAACTGATGGATAAGCTTGGCCTGCTCCACTGTAATTTCTTCGGCCGACTTTAGGTCTTTAATTTTCACTTTGTTTTGATTCTTTTCTTCTTCGCCGAGGATTAATGCATAGCGTGCACCAGATTTCCCAGCTTCCTTAAATTGCTTTCCAAAACCGGTCGTTTTGAGAGAGTGGGATACTACAAAACCAGCTTTACGGGTTGCGGCAACCAGAGAAATTCCCGAAATACGCTGTTCGGTGCCACTGATTAAATAAATATCAGGAGCCATGATGTAGGACGGCAGTAAACCGTTTTTTTCTAAGCAATCGCTCAGAGTCATGTCTCCAATAGCAAAACCAGACGCGGGCAAATCTACATTACCGGAAAGTTTTTTAATGAGATGATCATACCTGCCGCCACCAGCCAAGGCACGCCCCTCCCCAGAAGCTTCAAAGGCCTCATAAACAAAGCCAGTGTAATAGGCGAGTCCTCGAACAATTGATAAATCAATTTTTACAAACGAGCTGACTTGGTGAGCCTCAATTTCATCAAGGAGGTTTGTCCAATCCATGGCTCTTTCTTTCCCTTTTTCACCAAACGAATTCAGGGTGGCAAGCAAGGTATCCAAGTCGTTAATCTTTTTAATTTTTTCAATCTTTTCAAATAGCTGTTCTCCTCTACCAGGGATTGCTTCATTTAAAGTTTCAATGGTTTGCACTGGTTTTCTTCGAGCACTTTTATCGATGGCATCGAGCACGGGGGGTCTTTTGCCTTCAGGGACTTCCATATCATCTAAAAATAAGAGCCAGGTTTGCCTGTCGCTTAACCGGATTGCAAATTCATTCTCTCCCAGTCCTAAGGTTTGCATAATAGCCGCGAGTAATGCAATTAATTCGGCGTCTGCCCCGATGGAAGTTTCTCCCAATAAATCAGCATTGAATTGATAAAAAGATCTTCCTCTTCCTTTCTGGGGTCTCTCGTAGCGGAAATGCTCGCCAATATTGAACCATTTAATTGGTTTAGGAAGAGCGTTGGCATGGGCAGCCACCATTCTGGCCAATGTTGGGGTGAGTTCAGGTCTTAAGGCAACGGACCGTTCGCCTTTATCTTCAAAATGAAATAATTGAGAAATT
>NHCX01000025.1 GCA_002168015.1 Verrucomicrobia bacterium TMED44 | reverse complement strand
TCGTCTTGCTTGGAGAAAACTCGTTATCGTTTCTCAACCGGCAAATTTGTATTTTTCATGCAAGAGTTACTTGAAACAATTCGTTCGAATACTTCCAATGCCCCCAAGAAAAAAAACTAAAGAGGAACCCAAACCCGAGGACGCATCTCCAAATAAAACTGAGGATGCCAAGGATGCCAATGCCCCTGCTACTTCTGGGAATACAGAAGAGAAAGCTCGAGATGCAGAAACTAAAAGCAAGGACGACAGTGGTCAGCTTTTTTTCAGCACCGATGGTTCTGCCCCTGAAAAAGAGGAAAAAAATCCCTACATTGAAGACGGCTCTAAAGTAAAACCGAAGCAGGCAGAAGAAACTACTGCTTCGCTCCCTGTGGAGTCACCTTCCTCCGGCGTGGAAAAAAAGGGAAATGAACAACAAACACCCAAACANCCTCATAATAATAAGCAAAACCGTGGCCCGCATGGTCCCAAAAAGCAAAATTGGCAGGATAAAAAGAAGCAGAGAAACAAACAGCGTCCAAAATTTAAAAAACCAAAGCGTCTACCCTATGAGGAAACGGAAGCCAAACCCCTTGAGTTGGGAGAACTTTTAGATAACGAAGCTTTGCTGAACGAAGAGGGATTATCTGCCTTGGCCGAGGAATTTGTAAGCTCGGACCAAAAACCAGTTCTTCTAGATGAACTCCTCGTTTTAAGTCTGCAGGAGCTGAAGGAAAGTATTGTCTCGTATGAACTAGAGCTTGGTCATGCTCCTTTGCATGAAGAAATTATTGATGCTCTTTTGGCAAAATGTTTAGAGAATAAGATTCCTGTACTAGTATCCGGAATCCTACAGGTGATGGAGGATGGTCATGGCTTTNTACTGCAGCAAAAAGATAACTATCGTTTAAAGTCGCAGTGCTCCTTGATCCCCGGTCCTCTGGTCAAGAAATATGGTTTAAAAACCGGACAGTCCGTCCAAGGGTATATCCGTTCGAAAATGGATGGCTCGACCTGCCCAATCTTGCTTCAAATTGATCAAGTNATGGATGGCGACCCTGCAGAGGCTTCGCGAGTGACGCCATTTACTGAGCTTATACCTTATTANCCACTTGAGAGAATTTATTTGGAAACAGATCAAAAGGCAGATTGGGATAATGTTTCGATGAGAGTGGTTGATTTGGTCTCTCCCATCGGGTTTGGGCAACGAGGACTGATTGTAGCTCCTCCGCGTACAGGTAAGACGGTCTTGCAGCAAGGGATTGCTCGGGCTTTGCGAGTCAATAACCCCAAAGCNCACCTGATTGTCTTNCTGGTGGATGAGCGCCCTGAAGAAGTCACNGANTTCCGCCGGCAGGTTCCCGANGCTGAGGTAATTGCTTCAACCTTTGATGAAAGCCCTGAGAGTCATGTTCACGCAGCTGAGATTGTGATTGAAAAAGCCCGTAGAATGGTGGAGCACAACAAGGATGTCGTTATTCTTCTCGATTCAATCACCCGATTAGCTCGTGCTTACAATACGACCATGCCAAACAGCGGAAAGATCCTGAGTGGCGGGGTGGAAGCGACTGCCTTGCAGAGGCCCAAAAGATTTTTTGGGTCTGCCCGTAATATCGAAGGAGGCGGGAGCCTTACCATCTTGGGTACAGCTCTGGTGGAGACTGGAAGTAAAATGGACGAAGTTATTTTTGAAGAGTTTAAAGGAACGGGCAANATGGAACTCCATCTTGACCGCGAACTTTCTAATAAAAGAATTTTTCCNGCTCTGGATTTTGAGAAAAGCGGAACGAGGAAAGAGGAATTACTCTACCATCCTGACGAGCTTAATAAAATCTACTCACTTCGACGTTCGCTGAAAGGTGTACCGCCGGCAGAGGCAATGGAGATGTTCATTCAACGGGTTCGCAAAACCAAGAATAATCCTGAATTNCTCATGGGCTTGGGAAGATAAGCTTGTCGTAACTGAAGTTTGTTCTAAGTTTTATCTTTTTGCGATGAACGAAACTGATGAATTTATCATAGACGCCTTTAAGCAGCAGGGCTTGGCGAGTGATGAATTGATTGGTGAGATCCAAGCTGAGATTGATACNCAGCCTGATAATGAGGTTGGTGATAAAGACCTAGCTTTGATGGATATACTTCTGGAAAGGACCGGCATGCCGAAACAGGAGATCATCAACTATCTTTCCACTGAACTCAATATGGAGGCGATTGATCTTGTGCAGATGAGTTTGCCGGATGAGACCCTCAACCTGGTTAAGCCAGAATGGGCGAGACAGTATGAGGTTGTTCCTGTGGGAGAAAATGGGATGGAGATCGAAATGGTCTTTGCTAATCCCTTAGATAATGATGCACTCGACAACCTGTCTCATTTATTGGGAAAAAGTATTCATCCGAAATTTGCATATAGAGGGGATGTCTTAGCCGTAATTGATCAGGCTTATGGCAATGCAGAGGAGTCAAAACTTAATGACTTTTTTGAGGGTATGGGTGAGGAAAGCATTGAGATAGGAGACGGTGTAAAGCCTGAAGATGTCAGTGAAGAAGATGCACCTATTATCAAATATGTTCACTCAGTGATCAAGGACGCCTTGGAAAGAAGGGCATCTGATATTCACATGGAACCGTTGGAGAAAAAATTCCGTGTACGATTTAGAATTGACGGTAAACTCCAGGAGCAGCCTGACCCTCCGAAGCGATTACAGCCATCGATTATTTCCAGGACCAAGCTGATGGCTGATGTTTCTTTGGCCGAAAAAAGAGTCCCCTTGGATGGGCGGATCAATGTAAAGGTTGGGGATAAATTTATTGATTTACGGGTTTCCACTCTGCCTACTGTACATGGTGAGAGTATTGTGATGCGGATTTTAGACAAAGAGAGTTTAAGCCTGGGACTTCCACAGCTGGGATTTTTCTCTGATGACCAGGAATTGTTTGAACAGGTAATCTCTATGCCAGATGGAATATTTTTGGTTACTGGACCCACTGGTTCCGGTAAATCAACCACTCTGTATTCGGCCCTGAATGCAATTAATAAGGCTGACCGAAAAATTATTACAGTGGAGGATCCGGTAGAATATGAAGTTGCCGGAATCAATCAGGTACAAGTTCGTGCTGATGTGGGTATGACATTTTCTGCCGCCCTACGAGCAATGCTTCGACAGGCTCCAAATATTGTGATGGTCGGGGAGATTCGCGATTTGGAAACGGCAGAAATAGCGATTAATGCCTCGCTAACCGGGCACATGGTATTTAGTACCTTGCACACCAATGACGCTCCAAGTGCGGTTTCCCGCCTTGTAGATATGGGAGTGAAACCCTTTTTGGTTTCGGCCTCTTTGCGGGCAGCTCTTGCACAGAGATTAGTTCGTTCGATCTGTCAGAACTGCAAGCAACCCTATGTTCCAAATGCCAGTGAACTATCTATTCTTGGAATTAATCAGGAGCAGGCTCAAAATGCCAGTTTTATGAGTGGAGCAGGCTGTTCGAAGTGTGGGGATAAAGGGTTTCGTGGAAGAAAAGGAGTGTTTGAGATTTTTGTGGTTAATTCGGAGATCGAAGAGATGATCTATCACAATGTTAGTATTGTCGAATTACGAAAGAAGTCCCGCGAAATGGGAATGCGGTCCATGAGAGAAGACGGTTTTCGTAAAGTACTTGCAGGCGTAACCACTTTAGATGAAGTGCTGATGGTCACCACTGATGAGGAATAGTTTATAGGCATGCTTTATTCAGATTACAATTCAACCATAAGGGATATTTTTAATCAGGTGGAAGAAATATCCCAGCATGGATTAGATGAATTGTTTGACGATGATGTGAAGGAAGGCCGTCGTTCTTATGCGGACGCAATTATCGCGGCGGGACTGGTGGCAAAAGAGGATCTGATTAATTTGGTGTCCCAATATTTAGAATATGAATTACAAGTGGGGGAGGTTGACCAAGTTGATCCGGAAGCCATACAGGTTATTAGTGCCGATCTTGCCCATCAATATGCAATTGTCCCTCTCTATCTTTCTCCTGGAGGGATCCATCTCCTGGCAGCAGACCCATTTAATTCGGGAATTATTGACGATCTTACCTTTGCCCTGAATCAAGAGATACACTTGATTGTGTGTGATCCGGTTGAGGTTACCCGCCTGTTGGAAAAATATTATCCTAAGAACGAGAGTACTTTAGATGACTTGCTCGGGGATGGAGGTTTTGATCAGTTTGAAGGCTTGGATGAAGGACAGGAAGGAGAACTTGCGGACGCAGCGAACGAGACTCCAATTATCCGTTTTGTAAATCTTGTTATACAACAAGCCATCCGGGCCAAGGCATCCGATATTCATTTCGAACCATTTGAGCAGGAGTTTCGAATCCGCTACCGGGTGGATGGTGCCCTGTATGAAATGTCACCTCCGCCCAAAAGTCTTTCGCTTCCAGTTATTTCTAGAATTAAGGTGATTGCCGATCTTAACATCGCAGAACATCGTGTGCCGCAGGACGGTCGTATTAAAATGACTATTGAGGGAAGGGCAGTTGATCTACGGGTCTCCACCTTGCCAACCCAGTTTGGGGAGAGTGTGGTGCTTCGGGTTTTGGACAAATCTGCCGTCAACCTCAGTCTTGACAGCTTAGGACTTCCTGAAGATATAAAAGGGGGCATCCGTGGGGCTGTGAGACGACCCAATGGAATTTTTATTGTTACGGGTCCAACAGGTTCGGGAAAGACTACGACCCTTTACAGTGCACTGAAAGAAGTAAACGAGATTGACACCAAATTGCTTACCGCTGAGGATCCGGTGGAGTATGAAATCGAAGGCATTATGCAAGTGCCGGTTAACCATCAAGTCGGGTTAGACTTTTCTCGTGCACTTCGTGCTTTTCTTCGTCAAGATCCGGATAAAATAATGGTCGGTGAGATTCGGGATATCGAGACTGCCCGAATAGCCGTCCAGGCTTCTCTTACTGGCCATGTGGTCTTAAGCACTCTGCACACCAATGACGCACCGGGAGCAGTCACCCGTTTGGTGGATATGGGGTTGGAGCCATTTTTATTATCGGCTTCCCTTGAATTTGTTTTGGCTCAACGATTGGTGCGAAAGATTTGTTCGACCTGTCGAAGTGAGTTTGAACCGAAGAAAGAAATGCTCGACCAACTTGGAGTGACCCGCAAGGAAATTGGTGACCGGGTGTTTTACTTTGGTGCCGGATGTGAAGATTGTAGCAATTCTGGATACCGTGGGAGAACTGGGCTTTTTGAAATGATTAAAGTAAATGATGCATTCCGGGAAATGGTCAACACCGGTGCTGCCACCCTCGTTTTACGTCAAAAAGCGATTGAACAAGGAATGCGCACCCTTCGTGAAGATGGTCTGCGATCAATTTTTGATGGGGAGAGTACAGTTGAAGAAGTTTTGAAATACACTTAAATTTTAACTTAAAAATAAATCTTATGCCTAATTTTCAATATGTAGCCACGGATCAAACGGGAGCCCAGACGCAAGGAACTTTTGAGGCAGCGAACGAACAGCAGGCGTACGAACAACTTGCACAGTATGGACTCAATGTCTCACAAGTCATTCCATTGGATAGCCCGGGCCCGGCTAAACCAAGTCCGCCAGCAGAGGAAGCACCCCCTCTGAAGAAAACTAAAAATAAGGCAAAAAAGTCAAAGAAGAAGAAAAAGGGAGGGCTCATGGCCATCGAATTGGGTGGTGGCCCGTCCCGGGAAGATATTTCTGTTTTTACCCGCCAAATGTCCACTTTAGTGCAGGCGGGTCTGCCTTTGTTACGAAGTTTGGAAGTGATGATCAAACAGCAGGAAAAAAAACCCAAGTTCAAGGATATGCTTACTGCGATTTCTGATAAAGTTTCTTCAGGGGGAAATTTATCTGACGGGTTGGCCATGTACCCGAAAACATTCGATAATCTTTATGTTAATATGGTGAAAGCTGGAGAAGCAGGAGGCGTTCTTGACCTCGTCCTAGACCGCTTGGCTCAATTTCAGGAGAAATCGATCCGTACGATTAAGAAAGTGAAGTCAGCCATGATTTATCCCAGCGTGATTATGTTTGTTGCAGTTGCCATTGTCACTTTGTTGATGATGGTTGTGGTGCCTCAGTTTCAGACAATTTTTGAACAAATGCTCCGCGGGGCTCCTCTGCCCGGTCCCACTCAAATTGTTATTGGGATCAGTGATCTTTTTTCCTCCAGTCCAGTTCTTGTATTAGGAGGAATGTCCGGAACGGTGGTGGGGCTCTTTCTTTTTAAGAAAACGAAGCCTGGAGCCAAAACTTTTGACTGGCTGGCTCTTAATGTCCCCGCTGTCAAGGATGTTGCCGGTAAGTCGAATATTTCCAGAATTACTCGCACCTTTGGGACTCTGTTGAGTAGCGGTGTACCTATCTTGCAAGCCCTCGAGATTACGAGGGACACATTAACCAATACTTTTTTCGTCAACTCCATGAGTAAAGTCCATGATTCCGTTCGGGACGGTGAAGCCATGGCGGTGCAAATGGCAAGAGAATCGGTTTTTCCTACCATGGTGACAAGTATGGTGGAGATCGGGGAGGAAACTGGTGAACTGCCGGATATGCTTACCCGCATTGCTGATAATTACGATGAAGATGTAGACAATGCAGTTGCTGGTATGACCTCACTGATTGAACCAGTTATGATTGTATTTTTGGCTGTGGTTGTTGGTTTTATCGTAATTGCACTTTTTCTTCCCATCGTTGCAATCATTGAGACGATTGGAAAATAGGGTTTTAAAATTTTTGGTTTCTCACCTCTTTTCGTCGGATATTGGGTTGATCCCATTTTGTAAACGCCAATCATTTGCTTTTTCAGGATTTCTCCGATCCCATGCACGCAAAGCCTGACCAAGAGCTCTTTGTTTTTGTTCTTCATCCAAAATCGAGGATGCCCAGCCGACGGCACCTTCTGGGTCTCTTGATGAAATACGATTAACAAATTCACCAACAACAGGATCGAGTTCTGTTGAGGGAGGGAAAGTATTCAGCCAACTCGCTGTGGCTACCGGATCACGCAACGCCCATTTATTGGTAAGTAGCTTCATCGCTTGAGTTTTTTTCTCAGGGTTTTCCAGACGACTCGCCCAGGTAGCCGCATCCTGAGGACTTTGCGATGTCCAACGAGACAGAAGGTTGCTCATGACTTGTTCGGAAGCATTGTCAACCGGCATAGATTCGGCCCATGCGGCGGTGCCCTCCAGATCGCTTTGGGCCAGTTTCGATCCAATTTGACCCAGGATCGTTGCCTTCATCCTCTCATCTTCCCCGGGAAATTGTTCGGCCCACTGGATTGCTTCTTCAGTCCCCAGTTTGGCATACTCCTGAGCAAGGAATGTGGAAGCCTGCCATTTCGCACTTCCTTCTTCCAGGGTACGGAAAAAACTGTCTGCAGTGGTCAAATCATTTTCTGCCAAGCCCTTGACGATTCCCACCATTAGGTTTGCACTTTGTTTGGAGTCAGGATTATCAGCTTTGTTTTGTTCGACCCAGGCAATTGCCCCAGCCGAGTCAGTAACAGCCCATCCAGCTAAAACCTCAGTCATCGCAAACCTACGCTCACTTTTTTCATCCAATGATTTCTCCGCATATTGCAAGGCTCCAATTGGATCAAAATCTGCCCAACTTCTCATCAGTAGTTTCATCTCCAGATGCCTTCCGTATCCCTTGGGTAGTGCCTCAAAAGCATCGATTACTTGACCCAAACTGCTTGAGTCCATTCCTCGAAGAGCATCCATGTAAGCTCCCATTCTTTCCACCATACTGCCATCTTCCATGATTCTTCGAAGGTTGGGAGGAAGAGGAGGCGAATAGATTGGTCTTGGTTGTAAGCTGGTAGACTCTTTTGTTAAAGTATTTTGACTTGGATGGGTAAGGCCTTCGGCTTTCTCTGATTTGGTAGATCCCTTGGTATTCTTACTGTTATCAGACTCTTCATCCTTCAGAATATTCGTAGTGGAGGGTAAAACTTGAGGAACCGAACCGAGCTCTAGTCCCGCGTAAAAGACTACTCCCAATGAAATTGCCCAAGGCAATCCAATTTTAAAAAAGAAATTCATAGAAACCTTTTAAAATTACTTTCCTGTATAAAAAAGAGCAAGAGTGATTAGGAAAAAGTCCTTTTAGTGAAAAATATTCATATTAATAATGAATAAAATATATGTATAAATATTTTTCATTTATATAAATGTAATTTATAAAAATTAATTATATAAAGTGCGGGAATGTAGTCTATTGGCACGATACTAGCACATGTGCGATTGCTTTAAAAAGCACTAAACTAAAACAACAAACATATATATGAAAACAAAATTATTATCTTTAGCAAGTTTACTTGCTATATTAAATGCAAACGCTATTGAAATTGGACCGACAGGAAGTGGTGTTGAGTTATCCGGTTTCGTAGTTCTTGACCACACCAACCAAGATGCAACTGGATCCGACAGTGCGTTCATGACCTCTGAAGTCGAGCTTAACTTTGACTTTACTTCCGGTCCTGTCGCCTTTGCGTTGGATCTTGAAGCGTTCAAGGGATCGGGTGATGCTAACAGTCAAGTCGACACATTCGTCGAGGAAGCTGTCGTAACTTACACCTTCAATGACAACTTTAGCATGAGTGCTGGTAGAATGCTATCTTATTTGGGCTTTGAAGCGTATGATGCACCTAATATGTATCAAATCTCAGGTGCCTATAACACGCAGTTCTCTTATCTTTACGATGCGTATGCTGATGGCGTATCATTGGACTACGGAACCGATGACTTTTCTATCGGAGTATGGGCGGGACTTGAGGATCAAACTTCATTTGAATATGCCTTCGCTTACACCGGCATTGAAAACCTGACTGCAAAATACATCTATGCTGATTATGGAGGATCTGATGAGTCCAAGCAAACGATTTGGGCAAGCTACTCCTTGGGTTCATTACTGCTTGCTGCTGAAGTTGCAACCCATGAGAACGGTTCTGTCGTTGATTCAGCAAACGCTGCCAACTTTAATACTGGTGACACGGATGCTTATTTAATAATGGCCAACTACGGTATAACCGACAAGCTTTCCATGACCGTTCGTTATTCAGAAACTGAAGACAAAGTCACAGCTACAGGTGGTGCAGGTGCAGGAGTAACCAATGCTACGATTGATAAAGTAACCTTTTCTCCAACTTACATGGTGACTGATGATTTGGCTCTTTTGGCTGAATACACCGACATCTCAGATGCAGAGGAATTTGTTGGAATTGAGTTAATCTTCACCTTCTAAACTTTCAGTCTAGTACGTTTGTTTGACGGGTGGGCAGTTAATACTGTCCACCCGTTTTGTTTTTATTCATCTTATATGTATGAATAAAATAAATAAAAATAATGAAATTTATAATTAAATAATATTTTTTCTTTTTATATGAAAATAGTTTTTTGGCATAGAAAATGAATTATAAAAGAAACCCCCTTGATTCCATCATTTTCTTGGGAAAATATTAATTACTAATTACAAAAATGTTAATGAAAATAAATAAACTTAAACTTGCAATGGCAGCAACCTTAGGCCTGGCTCTTGCAATCCCTCAACTTCACGCTGTTAAGATAGGTGTGCTGCATTCCCTGAGTGGAACAATGGCTATATCCGAGACCTCCCTTAGGGATGTTGTGATGATGGCCGTAGAAGAAATTAATGAGTCTGGCGGTGTATTGGGCGAGCAGGTGGAAGCCGTTGTTGTTGACCCTGCGTCGGACTGGCCATTATTTGCTGAAAAAGCGAAGCAACTAATTACTGAAGATAAAGTGGCGGTCACCTTTGGTTGCTGGACATCTGTTAGCCGTAAGTCATGTCTTCCTGTTTTTGAGGAAAATAATGCACTGCTTTTCTACCCAGTACAGTATGAAGGAGAGGAGCAGTCACTTAATGTCTTCTATACTGCAGCTTCACCAAACCAACAGTTGGTGCCAGCTGCTGAGTATATGGCCAAAGAAATGGGATGTAAAAAATTCTATTTATTGGGTACAGATTATGTTTTCCCAAGAACTGCCAATAAGGTTCTTAAGGCCTATCTAAAATCCGAAGGCGTGCCTGACGAAAATGTTATGGAAGAATATACACCCTTTCATCATCAGGATTACCAAACTATTGTTGCCAAGGTTAAGGAATTTGCTGCTTCTGGCGATGCCTGTATCCTTTCAACTATCAACGGAGACAGTAATGTTCCTTTCTACAAGGAATTTGCGAACCAAGGTTTGACCTCTGATGATTGTCCAATTATGGCATTCTCCGTGTCTGAGGACGAACTTCGGGCGATGGATGTTCCACCACTTGTAGGTCACTTGGCAGCTTGGAATTATTTTCAAAGTGTAAAAACACCTGGAAATGCTGCTTTCGTAAAAAGCTTCAAGAAGTTTTGCGTAAAAGCCGGCTTACCTGGGGGTGCAAAGCGTGTAACTTGTGATCCGATTGAAGCGGCTTATTTCGGTGTCTATGTTTGGAAAGCAGCGGTTGAAAAATGCGGATCCTTTGATGTCGATAAGGTTCGAAAAGCAGTTTACGGTCTTGAGTTTGATGCTCCCGGTGGAAAGAAATCGATGCATCCAACCAACCAGCATACGCTTAAACCTGTCTATGTAGGCGAAATCCTTAAAAATGGAATGTTCAAAATCGTTTATTCAAGCGATGGTTTAGTTTCCCCCGATTCTTACAGCTCCTACTTGTGGCCCGACGGTAATTACCCAAAACCCACCGGTGGTCCAAATGGGGATGGGTCTCTGTAAAGCTTGTCTATTCTAAATTAAATTTTGAGCGGGTTCGGTGAGAGATCCGAACCCGCTTTATTTTTTTTGTAAATATTATTTTGAATCAATTTCATTCAGTTTTTCCATATATATTTTTCATTCTCACTTGTTTTTACCAGTTATGTGGCCAAGCAACCGAAGAAAAATTCCTAAACGCCGATCTGTTGAGTTTGCTTACAAAGCTTGCAGTTGATGATGATGAAATAAAAGCAAACACGATTACCTCTCTTGCCAAATCCGGCGATCCAAAATTAGAAAAGTTTTTTGAACTTTATCGGCAGGGCAGTGTCTACAATTGGCCAGATGAAAATGGAGATGTGCGAATCGTGGTTAACATGGAGACCGAAATGGATGATGATTTTAATGAGTTTGCTCCTTTATTTGAACCTCTTTCAGGAAAGCCTTTTATCATTGAAGGGAAACAGGCAAAACCCGATCTCCTTGATTTGGAGGATATAAGTCCCGGTCGGAAGCTGCGTTCTTTGGTCAATTCTTCGAAGTTTTTGATTCGTCTGTTCTCCCCGGATTATGAAACCAGAATTTCGGGCGTTAAGAAATGTGGGGATCCGCCTTTCATGGCGGAAGCGATGTCATCTCTTGAAGATATTTCGAATGATGCAGAAGAAAATGAGAAAATTCGCTGGACTGCAAGTGAAAGCATGGCATTGATCGAACTTGGTCAGAAATCTGAGGATTTTGCAGGACTAAATAGCAAGCTTCTTGCTTTAGAAAAGCTTGGCAAGCTGAAGAGCTTGAGGGCGTTGGCCAGAATTGATGGTTTGGAAAAAGAAATTGAATCATTGGAAGCCTCTGAAAAAATAAGCTCCAAGCAATCTGGNACTCTTTACAAAAGTATCTCGAAGATAAAAAAAAGCTTAGAGNGACACAAGAGCTCGGTTGAACTGGCTGGTAATCTTTTCCGTGGGGTCTCGTATGGCAGCGTTCTTATCCTTATTGCTCTGGGATTAGCCATTACTTTTGGCTTGATGGGGGTGATTAATATGGCCCATGGCGAGTTAGTGATGGTCGGTGCCTACGCAACCTATGAAGTGCAAATGTTATTTGGGCATTCGCCCGAAAATTCTGTAAACGAATATTATTTTTTCGCCCTGCCAGTTGCGTTTCTTGCTTCGGCTACGGTCGGTCTTTTGATGGAGAAATTTGTAGTCCGGCATTTATATAACCGTCCGCTCGAATCGCTACTGGCAACCTGGGGAGTTTCCTTATTGCTTATTCAATTGGTTAGACTTCGTTACGGAGATAATATTGGAGTCAATGCCCCAACTTGGGCAAGAGGTGGTTTTGAGATTTCTCAGGATGTAATTTTACCTTTTGCCCGTCTATACCTACTGGCTCTGTCGGCAGCGTGCGTGGGGTTTATATATTTCATTATTCGTAAAACCCGAAAAGGGATGCTGATACGGGCTACGATGCAGAATCGGGATATGGCAAGTAGTCTGGGTGTGCGAACACGCAATGTGGACCGTTTCACATTTGCCCTTGGTTCAGGTATTGCTGGAGTCGCAGGCTATGGTTGGACAATTGTTGGGGGAGTTACTCCTGATATGGGAACCAAGCTTTTTATCGTAGACTCATTTCTTGTGGTGGTGGCTGGGGGAGTAGGAGAATTGGCAGGNGTCTTGTGTTCGGGGCTTGGAATTGGCGTTATAACAAAACTTATAGAACCGCTTGAACTTGGTGGTTTTACCATAGGTCCCGTCTGGGGGAAGGTAATCTTGCTTGCTTTAATTGTTGCCTTTATTCAGTACAAACCAGCAGGACTGTTTGCACCCAAAGGACGCTTAGGAGATAAGTAATGAAGAGTTCTAGCGAAAAGCTCATAGAGAACAAAGNCTCCTTTNGGGTGCTTTTTATNATTGGTTTTGCAGTCCTGCCATTTCTTTACGGAGAAGGAATTTTCTCAATTGGAGATATTAATATGCTGGGTCGCTATATGTCCTTTGCCATCTTAGCGTTGGGATTGGGTTTGCTATGGGGATATGTAGGGATTCTGAGTCTTTGTCAGTTTACCTTTTTTTGCCTTGGAGCCTACGCAATGGGGATGCATCTGGCTCATCACGGAGGACCGGAAGGAATTATTGATGCCAATGGNTGGAAAATGCCTGCATGTCTTTTTGTGGTCTACCCTTATGATGTGGGTGAGTCTTCAGGAGATGCTCTTGTGCCCGGTTTTTGGAAACCTTTTTGGAACCTCCCCCTTACTTTAATTCTTGGAATTCTAATCCCTGGCGTTACTGCTTTTTTACTAGGCTATTTTGTCTTTAGAAGTCGGGTAAGAGGGGTTTATTTTGCAATTCTAACCCAGGCAATCGCGGTTGCTGGTTGGTTGGTATTCTGCCGAAACGATGTCATGTTATGTGGGACCAACGGCTTAACCCGCTTTGATGTCATCTCTCCAGCAGAGTCTTTATATACCTTTAACCCAGTGGATGCGAAAGATAGTTGGATTGCTTCGCACGGATCCAGTATGGAGTATGATTTAAACGGTGATGAAAAACTTGACCAACTTGACTATTCAATCGCCGATGTTGGGTTTTCGCTTTCTTCCGAAAGGGTTCAACTTTGGTTGTACTGGATCACTCTTGCCTGTTTGTTTGGCGCTTACCTGTTATGTCAATGGATTGTAAAGTCGAGACTCGGTAAGGTGCTCCTGGCAATTCGGGATGATGAGCCCACGCTTCATTTTTTTGGTTACAAACCTCATGTTTATAAAATTTTTGCCTTTTGTATTGCTGCGGCGCTGGCGGGTCTTGCCGGGATGTTATTTGTTCCGCAGATGAAAATCGTCACACCTTCGAATATGGAGGCTTACCGATCGGTTCTTGTTGTCGTCTGGGTAGCTGTTGGAGGTCGGAGTTCATTGGGTGGAGCTGTCCTCGGTGCCTTAAGCGTAAACTTATTGTATAACTACCTAACCTCTGAACAGGACATATTGTTTTTTAAATGGAGTCCCGATTATTGGCCAATTCTTTTAGGTCTGATTTTCATAGCCGTCGTTCTGTATTTGCCAAATGGCTTGATCGATTTGGTCAATCGGTTGAGGAAGAAGTTTTCTTCATCCGCACTTATAAACAATACATCGGATAAATGAACACCGTCGATACAACGGAGGGTCCCGCTCCTGAAATGCTTGCAGAATCCTTAAAAAAATATGCCGAATTCCGTCCAAGTCTGGTTCAGCCATCCATCTGGTCGAAGAAGTTTGTATTATTTGTCGAAAACCTGTCGGTTTCATTTGATGGATTTAAAGCAGTGGATATTCCCCAGTACGGAATTGAGCATGGTGAATTAAGAGTAATTATTGGACCCAACGGGGCAGGCAAGACCACCTTTTGTGACTTGGTAAGTGGAAAGACCAAACCCTCAACAGGGCGGGTTTATTTTGATGGCAAAGAAATAACCCAACTGGAGGAGTCTGATATTGCTTTGAGTGGGATTGGTAGAAAATTCCAGACTCCCACCGTCTTTGACAGCTTAACCACCTATGAAAATCTTCTCTTGGCCTTACCTGGAAATCAGGGCTGGAAGAACAATCTTTTTCATCCAGAGTCAAAACAGGAAGTAGAACAAATCGATGAGATTCTCGAAAAAGTTTCCCTTCTAGGGCAACGGGAAATGCCCGCAAAATCTCTGAGTCATGGGCAACGCCAATGGCTGGCAATTAGTGCATTGATTATCTCCAAACCTAAACTTCTTTTGGTCGATGAACCTGCTGCTGGCTTAACGGATTTGGAAACAGAACAAACTGCGGATTTACTTCTCGAGCTAGCTCAGGAGCATACCATCGTAGTGATTGAACACGACATGGATTTCGTCAGGAGACTTGGGAAGACAGTTACTGTTTTAAACGAAGGGAAAGTTTTGGCTGAGGGGATGATTGATGAAATGGAAAGAAATGAGGAAGTCATGGAGGCCTATCTGGGTAGATGAGTATGGAAATTTCAGTAGGAGAGCATGATACCGAAGAGACAAATCCCTATCTTCAGGTTTCGGGTCTGGAATTTTCATACGGAGAAGTAAAAGTTCTACATGGTTTGGAATTTCAATTAGCACCACAAAGCATAGGTTGCGTTATGGGCCGAAATGGTGTTGGCAAGACCACCTTTCTGAGAAACCTAGTGGGATTGGAAAGTTCCTCCGCTGGGAGAATTTATATCGAGGGTAAAAATGCGACGAATTTAGAGGCTCATGAAAGGGCATGCAATGGGATTGGCTATGTTCCTCAGGGTCGCCAAATTTTTCCACTTCTTACGGTTGAGGAAAATTTGTTGGTCGGATTGGAGGCGGCGGAAACTACTGATAAATCGATCCCCTCCACAGTCTATGAAACTTTCCCAGTTCTTCATCAAATGCGAAAAAGGCGGGGCGGTGATCTTTCCGGAGGCCAACAACAGCAGCTCGCGATCGGTCGAGCGTTGGTAACAAGGCCAAAATTTCTCGTTCTCGATGAACCGACGGAAGGTATCCAGCCAAATGTTATAACGATGATTGGAGAGGTTATTCGTCGACTGGTTGAGGAACAGGGGATGACCATTTTGTTAGTCGAGCAATATGTTGATTTCGTTCGTAAATATTCAGATAGCTTTGCAGTTATGAACCGTGGGCGTTTTGTTGCTCAAGGATCGGTTGATAAGCTTGATTCTTCTACCATTCATAAGCACCTAAGCGTATAGATAAAAAATGCACCTGACTCCTAGAGAAAAAGATAAATTAATGATTGTTGTCGCGGCAGACCTAGCTCGTCGCCGAAAAGACAGGGGAGTTCTCTTGAATTACCCGGAATCCGTTGCCCTTATTACCTATGAGGTAATGGAAGGGGCTCGAGACGGCAAAAGTGTGGCTGATTTAATGAGCTATGGTTCTACCATTTTGAAGAAAGATGAAGTCATGGAAGGAATTGCTGAGATGATTCACGAAGTACAGGTGGAGGCGACTTTTCCTGATGGCACCAAATTAGTAACCGTTCATAACCCCATACGATGAAGCCCGGAGAAATTATTACCAACAAGGACAAGGATTTTATACATGCCAATGAACACCTTCATACCATATTGGTAAAGGTGAGTAACTTGGGGGACCGTCCAATTCAGGTTGGTAGTCATATGCATTTTTTCGAAGTGAATAGGGCTCTTGAATTTGAGCGTGATAAAGCTCGCGGTTTTCGACTTAATGTTCCCGCCGGAACCGCTGCCCGTTTTGAACCGGGTGATTCAAAGGAAGTCGAATTGGTTGCTCTTGCAGGAAAACGGGAAGTTTATGGCCTGAATAATTTAACCAATGGGAGTGTAGATCAATGAGCCTGAAACTTACCCCGAGACAATACGCCGAGATGTATGGACCCACCGTTGGGGATCAGGTCAGATTGGGAGATACGGAACTCTTTATCGAAGTCGAGAAAGATTTAATTGCGGAGAATGGCGGATATGGAAATGAGATTAAATTTGGAGGAGGTAAGGTCATTCGCGACGGGATGGGCCAGTCTCCCACTGCGTTAGATGATGCTTGCCTTGATCTAATCGTCACCAATGCGACTATAATGGATCCGCTCCTAGGAGTGATCAAGGCGGATGTGGGAGTGAAGAACGGAAGAATAGCTGGTATCGGACACGGGGGAAATCCCCTTATTCAGGATGGCATTGATCCGGAAATGGTTGTGGGTGCCGGAACCGAGGTGATCGCAGGCGAAGGGATGATATTGACTGCGGGCGGCTATGATTCACACATCCATTTTATTTGTCCGCAACAAATTGAGGAGGCTCTTGCCAGCGGGGTAACTACCATGACCGGAGGCGGTACCGGACCTGCAACCGGGACCAACGCCACGACCTGTACACCCGGAGCGTGGAATATTGGAAAGATGTTGCAGGCTGCTGACGAGTTCCCCATGAACCTGGGATTTTTGGGAAAAGGAAACTCTTCCAATCCGGAAGCTTTGCGCGAACAGGTAAGAGCCGGAGCAATCGGATTAAAACTGCACGAGGACTGGGGTACAACTCCGGCCACCATTGATACTTGCCTGACCGTGGCAGATGAAATGGATGTACAGGTTGCGATTCATACAGATACTTTGAATGAGGCAGGTTTTGTTGAAGATTCAGTCGGTGCAATCAAGGGCAGAGCCATTCATACCTTTCACACGGAGGGGGCAGGTGGGGGTCATGCTCCTGATATTATTAAGGTTTGTGGAGAGCCAAATGTGCTTCCTTCATCAACCAACCCAACCCGTCCCTTTACCGTAAATACCATCGATGAGCATTTGGATATGTTGATGGTTTGTCATCATCTTGATTCAAAAATTCCGGAGGATGTTGCGTTTGCAGAGTCAAGAATCAGACCTTCTACAATTGCGGCTGAAGATATTCTTCATGACCGTGGTGCGTTCTCGGTAATGGCCAGTGATAGCCAGGCAATGGGCAGGGTAGGGGAGGTGCTCTGCCGCACTTGGCAGACGGCGGATAAGATGAAGCGGCAATTTGGTAAGCTTGAATCGTCTACTCACAGGGAAGCCGATAATTTCCGTGTTCTTCGTTACCTCTCAAAATACACGATTAATCCTGCTATCGTCCATGGGATGTCTCGCGAAATTGGTTCTATTTCTGTGGGTAAGTTGGCAGACTTGGTATTGTTCAAACCGGCCTTTTTTGGGGTAAAGCCGGAACTGGTTCTCAAGGGTGGATTTATTGCTTATGCCAACATGGGTGATCCCAATGCTTCCATTCCCACTCCACAACCCATGCATTACCGTCCTCAGTTTGGTTCTTTTGGTAGAGCTAGAACCTCCACCTCAAGTACCTTTGTGAGTGAGGCAGCCATGGAGTCCAATTCATTGGATGAGCTTGGGCTTCAGAAAAAAATGATTCCCGTCAGTAACACCCGGGAAATTGGCAAAAAGGATCTTATTCTAAATGATGCACTGCCGAAAATTGAGGTGGATCCGGAAACCTATGTGGTCAAAGCAGATGGAGAGGAATTACATTGCGAGCCGGCTAAAATCGTTCCTTTAGCCCAAAGGTATTTCCTCTTTTGATTATGAAAATAATCAAAGAATTTAATCCGATAAATTCTGAAGCATTTGAAACTCCCATTTCTTTAACAGTTGAGAGGCGGGTACTAGCCAAACGCAGATGGCGCGGTCAGGCACAGGATGGGACTGATTTCGGTTTCGATTTAATTTCTCCCCTCAGGCATGGAATTTGTTTTTATACGGAAGAAGATAAGAACTATATAATAGATCAAAAACCGGAAGTGGTCTTTCGAGTGCCTTATCCCAATCAAAAGGAAGCCGCATATCGTGCCTGGCAAGTGGGTAACCTTCATTTCCCCGCCCATTTTACAGAGTCTTATTTATTGGTTGAAGGCGATCTTGCGGTTCGACTTATGCTTGAGAGAAATCAAATTCCTTTCGAGGAAGGTATAGAAATTTTTCAACCTGTGCTGGCAGCTACAGGTCACCATCATGGAAATAGTAAGTTACTTAAGTATTTCAATAAGTGGTAGAATTTTCCATTATCATTAACAAGAAAGCAATAGCGTATAATCCGGCAAACTCCTATGTCTGGTAAAAAGAATTTTAATTGGTTGGGTGGTTTGATCCAAACCACTGATACGCTATTTCCTAGCGGAGGGTATGCTCATTCGTATGGGTTGGAGGAAATGGTGGCACTTAATCAAGTCTCTTCCCCGAAGGACTTGGAAGAATTTCTTATGCAACAAATCTTACCCAGCCTGGAAAAGCTGGAATTACCCTACCTGAGATATTGTGTAGAGGCCGTTGAGAAAAATGAGTTGAATAAATTGGTCAGCCTTAATGAAGAAATTTCAGCCTGGAAGCTGACTCGTGAAATTCGCGATGCAGGAAAATTTCAGGGTACACAATTGCTGAGAATGATACTCGAGATTTATGAGTGTCCAGTATCCGAAAGATTTAATCAATCATTGCAGGAAGGAAATGATCAATGCCAACAAATTACAGCAACGGCTCTTCTTAGAAATGCACAAAATGCTCCTTTGACTTCATCCATGATTGCTTGGATATACCAAGCGGTTTCAAATTTTTGTTCAGCTTCCATCAAATTGCTAAGGCTAGGTGAGCTTGCATGCCAAAAAATAATTCACCGCTGTATCGACGCAAAAAGAGTGCAAGATTTACTTTCAAAATCCCTCGATGTACAAAGGGATGAGGCTGGTTTTTTTAATCCTATGCTCGACTTGGCATCTGCTCGTCATGAACTTGCATTTTCCAGATTATTTATATCATGAATGAAGCAAATAATAATGAATTTAGCCGTCCTGTCCGGATCGGCATCGGTGGGCCTGTCGGTTCGGGTAAAACAATGCTCACATTGCGCTTGTGTGAAGTGCTCAGGGATAAATATTCCATGGTCGCGATCACCAATGACATCTACACCGTGGAAGATGCTCAGTTTTTGGCACGCAATCACGCACTGCCCGAAGATCGAATAATGGGAGTGGAGACAGGAGGTTGTCCCCATACCGCGATCCGAGATGACACAACCATGAATGCGGTTGCGATCGAGCAGTTACAACAACGGCACCCGGATGCAAAATTGGTACTTCTTGAAAGTGGCGGTGATAATCTGTCTGCCACCTTTTCACCGGAATTAGTAGACGCTTTCATTTTTGTCATCGATGTGGCGGAAGGCGATAAAATACCCAGAAAGGGCGGGCCCGCGATTCGTTATTCTGACCTTCTTATCATAAATAAAACAGATCTCGCCCCCTTGGTGGAGGCTGACCTCGAGGTCATGGATCGGGATGCAAAAAAAATGAGGGAAGAGCGGCCTTTTATATTTACGGATCTTAAGACTCATAAAGGCTTGAATGATGTTGTGGACTGGTTAACCAGGGAGTTTTTATTCTAAAAATGAAGATATTCATTGCATGAAACCCCTCGGGATCCATGGTGGTGTACATCTCGGTTGTCGTACAAATGACGACGGCTTACCCTATCTTTCGAGCCAACGGTTTTCACCACCCGTTCATCTAAGTAAGCCTTACTATGATGAGGATACGGGTTCATTATTGATCAACCTTTCCTGTCCCACTGCTGGTTTGTTATCAGGAGATCGTATGATTTGCGATATAGAAGTATCAGAAGAAGCATCGATAGTGGTCACCACACCCGGTGCAACCCGGTCGCATTTTATGCGTACTGGAACCGCAAAGGTTGAACAAAAGTTCAGGATTAAGGCTGATTCTTTTCTAGAATTCAATCCCGGTTCATTAATCCTACAAAGATCGACCTCTCTTGAACAAAAGACCAAGGTGGAGGTTGAGGGAAATGCAGAAGTCTTATTTGTCGAGAAAATGCTGCCGGGCAGGATTGCCCATGGTGAATCTTTTTTATTTAAGAAATTTTCCAACCGATTAAGAATTCAAAAAAATAAGAAAAACATTCTCTTAGAATCATTTACCTTGGAACCAGAAAATGAATCAGTTAACCCGTGGAGAAAATCGTTTCCAACTCCATTTTACGGATGCTTTTATCTGGTTTCTCCAAAGGTATCGAATGAGCTTCCTTGCCGCCAGAAAATTCACGATATGAAAAACGAAAATCTACTTGTCGGATCCACTTCCATGCACCATCAAGCGGGGTGGGTGGTGAAAGTTCTAGCCGGAGATCCCTATGAATTTCGAAAAGCAATGAGAGAAATTAGAGAGCTTCTTTACAAAGCAATAGATCGTTTGCCCACAAGTTTTCGTAGGTATTAATGAAACAATTCATTTTTTGCTCGTGATTCCTGAAACACTTCTCATTGCCGGTAGTGCCGCATCCGTCGGGTTTATCCATACCATTCTAGGCCCTGATCATTACCTGCCACTCGTGGCCATGGCCAAAACAAATGGCTGGAGTGGTCCTAAAACCGCTACCTACACTGCATTTTGCGGCTTCAGTCATGTGCTGGGTACCATTCTCGTTGGTTCTTTGATTTTCCTTCTAGGGTTAGCTTTTTTTAGTATTGAGACCGTGCAAAGTTTTCGAGGAAATTTTGCCGGTTGGTTTCTTCTGCTATTTGGAGCTATCTATTTTGCCTGGGGGACAAGATGGGCAATTCGTAGAGACAGGTTAAAAGACAAACGTGGTCAGCAAGTTGCAGAGAAATCTGGCTTTTCAAGATGTACACCTTTTGCCCTATTTATATTTTTTATTCTTGGGCCTTGTGAGCCTCTTATCCCCTTGATGTCATTAGGCTCTGGTAATACTGAAATCTTATCCTCGCTCTTGGTTGTATTGGCATTTTGTGGAACAACGATCTTAACAATGCTCTTTTGTGTAATGTTTTTTTATTACGGTATTTCCCGTTTCTCTCTTTTGATGAAGTTCGAAAACTACATGCATGCGGCGACTGGGCTGATCATTTTTCTTTGTGGATCCGCTATTCAGTTCCTAGGTGCCTGAACTCAGTTTTTATAATTCGGGTTCGGTTTTGGGAGTTTGGCGTTCATTTGTTTTTGCCAAGCTAGGAGTTTGTTCTCGAGCTCTTTGGATTTTGCAGAATTCTTTTTCGCCAAATCTTTTTTCTCCGAAGGATCCTTCTTTAAATTATAGAGTTCCACTTTTTCCTGATCATAGAACTTAATGAGTTTCCAGTCCCCTTCACGAATAGATGCCCCCGGTTTCCAGGTTGATCCGTGGTAGTGCGGGTAGTGCCAGTAAAGAGGCCGAGGTTTTCCTTTCTTACCTTTCAGTTCGGGAAGCAGGCTTCGGCCGTCCATATGAAGATTGGGGCGCAAGGGAAGACCGGCAAGTTCGAGCATGGTAGCGAAGAAATCCATCGAGACCATTGGCTGGTTGGATACACTTCCAGCTTGGGTGACACCGGGTGCCCGAATGATTGTGGGCTCGCGTACACCTCCCTCATAAAGCCAGCCTTTGCCAGCACGAAGAGGAGAGTTACTCCCCGGTCCCATTTTTGGTTTGGTACTAAGGCCACCATTATCG
>NHCX01000024.1 GCA_002168015.1 Verrucomicrobia bacterium TMED44 | reverse complement strand
TATTCTTGGAATCATTTCTCTTGGATTGTTTGCTTCCTGCGGTGGTGCTGCCGAAGCAGAATGCTGTGGTGCAGACGGTGAATGCTGCTCCGACGATCACAATCACTCCGAAGGTAACGCTTCCGAGTAATTCGGTGCGAAACGATTTGTCTCGTCTTTGACGAGTTCAAGAAAGCCTGGGTCTTCCCAGGCTTTTTTGTTGCCTACTGAAATTTGTGCTCATTCATCGTTGAAATAGATAGTTTTAGCATGAACCGTCCGATCACTCACATCAGTGTATTTGAACCAAACGNCAAAAATGCCGGTGCGGAGGTATCCTACTCCACTCATTCGAGTCGAAAATCTTTCCATTTACCCAAACCACCTGACCCTAAATCAATCCGGCCCATGGCCATTGAATCCTTTGCCATGGATCCTCAGACTTATTACGAGTGGATGGGTGAACTAGATCGCTACCTCAGAAAGCAAAAGTCCTTGAAATAAGACTCCTAAAATAAGCTTTTTAGGAAAACATCCACACGAGGGAGTGACCCCATTCTCTGATCTCTGTTTATCTTTCTTTTAAAAGATTAATACATTATTATTTTTTTCATTCGATTGCATATGCTACGGTCAGCAGTCATACATGTGGAAGTATGGTTGAAAAGGACTCAGTTTACGCTGAAAACCTTGTAAGAGAAAAAAAAGCTTTTTCCCTGAAGGTTCTCGAGCAATTGGGTTATACAAACTATTCATTTACTTTTGCTCATTGGTTTTTTGGGCGNNTTCTTGGNCTGATTTCCTTNTTTGCTTTTTTGTCTTACTGGATTCAGGCAGATGCCTTGATTGGAGCNNATGGAATNTCTCCNTGGANCGAAGATTTGTATAAAATNGAANANNTNNCGGAACAANACCCTNNTCTTTCGAAATNNTCNCTGCGNCCNACCTTACTTTGGTTNTCAATNCCCGGAGGGCATACCACCCTTTTTGTTATTGGNTCGNTATCNTCTNTNGCCNTGACACTTGGATGGGNNCCGCTCGNAAGCGCAATCTTTTCTTATGTCACTTATTTGTCCCTCATGGTAGTCGGGGAGCCATTCCTTAGCTTTCAGTGGGATATTTTGCTCGTAGAGAGTTTACTGTTATCCCTGCCCTTTCTTCCCATGGTTCGTTTCCATCGCCTTGGTTCAAAAGTCTATTTTTCCCATTGGTCCCGAATTCTGGTGATTGCCCTGCTCGCCAAACTCATGTTCGNGTCNGGCATTGTAAAATTTACTTCATTTGCCGGGGANGGAACCAATACCTGGCGTGAACTNACCGCTCTGGAATATCACTATTGGACGCAACCGTTACCTCATGGATTTTCGAGGTGGATTCATTCCCTGCCCTCTTGGTTTGATTCACTTTCTCTGTATTTCATGTATGTTATCGAACTCGCTTTTCCTCTTTGCTTTTTTTTACCAGGCAATGCAAGGCGGGTGGCACTAATTGGGCAAGTCCTACTGCAGGTAGCCATTCTACTTTCAGGCAACTATGGCTTTTTCAATTTATTAACCCTCTGCCTCTGCATCCCCCTGCTGGATGATCAGATCATACCCTCCGCAGTAACGAATCGATTTTCAAAAAGTACAACCGAGATAACAGCCAGTAAATCACCTTTTCGAACGCCCGTTCTTTTTCTCCTCTTTTCAGTTTTTCTGACCACCTGTTATGGTCACATCCTCAACAACTTGAAGGGAAATAAACCCATCGAAGAAGAGTACCTGGAAGTACCTCAATGGATTCAATCATTACAGGCAGAGGCAAGAGTTCTTCGGTGCTTTAATTCCTACGGTTTGTTCCGGGTTATGACCACCACGCGACCTGAGATCATTATTGAAGGATCGATCGACGGCGAAGACTGGCAACCCTATGAATTCAAATGGAAACCTGGAAACTTGGAGCGGTCGGCTTCATTTGCCGGCCCGCACATGCCACGGCTTGACTGGCAAATGTGGTTTGAGGGTCTCAATTTTGAAAATTATGTCCAAAATGGATTTACCCGTTTTTTATATTTTCGATTTTTGCAAATTTCGGCCAATGGTGGAGATCAAGACGATTTCGCAAATCTTCAGGAAGTACTCGGTGAGCAAGAATTTTTCGCACTTTCCAATTCCCCGAGTCATATCCAGCAGCAGGTTCTTCAAAATTATAATCAATTGCTCGGAGCGTTTCTTGGTCGGTCCCAATGGTTTGGGAATTTCCTTGAAGCTTTGTTCCTGCAAAATGAAAATGTTCTAAACCTGCTTGCTCAGTATCCCCAGTTCCCTGAAGGTCCGGCTCAACTCAGGGTAACCCTGAAGGATTACCGATTCTCCGATGATAATACGACCTTTTGGAAAACCAGCGAAATCCCCAAGGCGTCCTTACTTATTGAAAGGAAGTGATCGAATAACCTTGAGCAAATTTAATTTTTCTTCACTAAACTAGTACCCATGAAAAGTTCATATGAATTGGCCATGGAAAGAATGGGTGGCGGCGACAAACCGCTCAACGAAGAACAAAAAGCAAAGATTGCGGAAATTGATTCGAAATATAAAGCCAAGATTGCCGAGCGGAAAATTTTTCTCGAAAAAAGTGTGCAGGACGCAATCGCCAAAGGAGATCANTCTGAAGCCGACGAAGCCCGTCAAATTTTAGCCAAGGAAGTTAGTAAGCTCGAAGAAAAAGCTGAATCCGAAAAAGACAGAATCCGCACCAATTAACTTGCCGGATTTGCTTTGCGGTAGCTTAGAATGTAGAGCATCGCGAGGGGGATTCCATAATCACCCCANCGCTCGATCCATTCAAAAATATTTACTATTCCCATGCCTGTAACTGTGTCAGCCGGAACATAAAGAAACTCGGTGAAAAGCTTCCAGATAAGTGCCAAAAAGATGAGTGGGCGTATCGGAGCCAGAAAAATCAGCACACCCAACGCAAATTCCGCATAGCCGACCTTCGTGATAAAGGCCACATCTGCGGACACGCCAATAGATAGCCAATGATTGATAAGCATCTGTTTTTCCACCGCAAAGCCAAACCCTGCATGGCCAATTAATAAGAGTGCCAAGCAGGTCCTGCACAANAAGAAAATCGTATCAATGGTGGAATCCTTCAATTCCGGTTCTTGGTAAGATTCAAGTAAATCTTTACGATTCAGGGCNAACACCCCTCCCATGACCAAAAGCATAAAAGGAGGTCCCCAATTGCCTGCCCGTTCCCAAAACTCCCAAGTTTGCATCTTAGCCACNCGCATGGANTCGGTGGCCAACTGCACAATCCATTCTCCGTCTATCTGCACTTTTTCGAGGTTTCCGGCTAGAGGTCTTAAAATTGCTGTCCAAAGGGCCCAAAGGAACATCCAAATGAGAACAGTTCGATTTGGTTTCCTCAGAAGAATGATCGCCATTAAAATATCAAACAATCCAATCAAAGGCTGTAGCTTCCATGCGATTTCGAGCTCAATCCCCTGCGAGGCAAAAAAGGGCAACCATCCGGATTTGGTAATCAAACCCCAAGTTCCATGGCCGATAAAACAAAGTGCTGCCGTGACTCGAAGTGTCCAATGCAATTGGGTCTGTAAGGTTTTTCTATCTCCAGAATGAGGACTTAAAAAGCCATGTAGAAAATAATCTTTAGTGGTCATCTCATCATGCTGATTGACCGCCCCAAGATAGGCAATTAGGAAATAAAGATGTTTTGCCTTAAAATTTTACCATCCTTCCTCTCACTACTGGGAACCGTTGCTTTAGTTAACCCGCTAATTGCTCAACTCAGTGAAGAAGTCTGTGACAACTTAATAAACTTTGGAAAATTCTATAACAATCCGGATGCCTCAACCCTTCAAAGTGCCAAGCTTTTCCTATCCTACCAGCATCAAATCGGTCATATTGATGGAACCGACCAGACGGGAAAAGAATTTGATGATTCATTTGAGGAATTCCGTCGGGTGTGGGTAGGATTATCCGGGAAATTTGGAAACTTTTGGAAATTTAAAGTGGTCAGCCAAATATCCAACGATCGTAATGAGTACCCTGGAGATTACCGCCAATGGGGACACGAAACATTCCGGGCCGCGAACATCACTTTTGATGCTGATAAATTCTGGGAGATAGAAAGTCTGGACTCCCTTGAATTCGGATACGGTCGGCGCACCGGTCGGATGGCCGATGAGTGGCAGCGATCATCCACCATGATCAATTGTCTCGAACGTTCATCCTTTTCCAATAAATTATGGCTTTATGATAAGGAAAAAGGTAACCCGTTAGCGGCTTGGGTTAAGTGGACTGCAGGGAAGCATACATTCGATACCGCTCTTTTTTCAGGCACCTATGATGATTATATCGGTGGATGGAGTGACAGTAAAATTTTTTATGTTTCCTGGCTAGGCGACTATTCCGAAGGAAGCTCGTATGAACTTTTAGAATATTGGATTTCTTATTACAAACAGGAGGGATCCATCACGGAAGACAGATTGGCGGGAGGTAACGATTGGGCCCTTTCCCTAGTCAACCGTATGGGCAATGGACCTTGGGCCTTACACAGTACCTTGGCTTGGGGTAATAACGGAGATCAAACAAGTCCAAATAGGGAGGGTGAGTTTGGAGGAATCGTGCTCATGCCCATGTATTGGCTAAATCAAAATAGACTCAAGGTTGTTGGGCGCTACCTATACCAAAAAGCTGATTGCACGGAGGGACTTAAACTAAACAGTCGGTATGCTCCACTGGCTAACATCCGGGATCAAACCATTGACTTAAACAGTGGACGTGGAGATAAACACCAAGCGTTTTATTTGGGACTGAATTACTATCTCTGTGGAGAAAACCTTAAATTGGTCAATGGGTTGCAACATGATGAACTTGAATCCAGCGGATCCACTCAGTTTCGCGGATGGACGGTTGGCTCCAGTATCCGGCTTTGGTTCTAGCGGTATTTTTTATAGAATCCGCTACTTAAAATCTCCATTGGATCAAACTTCTTTTTCTGAGCCAAAAATTCTGAAAATTCGGGGTAACATCGCTTGATCTGTTCAGGGCTCGCAAAATTTCGGTAGGGCAAGTAAAAAGTACCTTTCATTCCATGGGCTAATTCAATTAGTCGACTTGCCATGTTTGCCACCCCCTGCTCTTTTTCAAGATCGCGGCCTACCGTAAAAAGCATCACCAAGCCAAACATATCCTGCTTAGCATAGGGGAGAGCCGAATCCACATCCTTGGCAATTTCTCTGACGGTTACATTGAGTAAGCTACCGTATTCTTCCTGGATGAGGGGGGCTGCTTGTTTAACAAAGGTTGAGAATTTATTCATTGGAATAAAATACTCCAAAAGAAGATCACGCATTTCAGGATTATGATTACCGAAAACTTTGGCCGGCTCGCTTAGCAAGCGTGACCGGGGATATGATCCGCTTAGTTCTCCCCCAAAAGATCGTTCCATCCAATGCCGAAGACTTTTCCCCCGGTCACTGCCTAGTGATGCCCGAAAAATCGCTCGGGATAAACGGGCTTTGCCATCAACCACATAGGATGCTGGATTCTCCACGACCTGTTCACTCTCTGCCTGGTAGGAGCTCAACCATACGGTGTCAAAGAATGAATTTGGAGATACCGAAAGGCGGCCATATGCAAGCTCAGCTCCATCCTTGGTGATCTCCTCCCATGCATCTGGAAATTGATCCACCTTGATTTCCTGGCTCGTAGAACGGAGTATTTTATTGGGAACCGGGCGGAGCCAAGCCTCCAAAATAATACCAAACAATCCATATCCGCCCAGAACATGTCGAAAAAGAACAGTATTTTCTTCCCTCGAACAAATCTTTATTTCCCCATCCACTGTCATCACCTTGAGTTTCTCAACGCTGGAAGACACAGGCGGTCTGGCTGGTTGCCAGCCATGAGCGTTTACACTCAGGGTTCCGCCCACTGAAAAATCACAATTACTCTGCATAATCTCAACCGTCTTCCCCCGTTTTGCCAAGAACTCGATCACATCTAGCCAACGGGCACCAACCTGTACTTTGAGAAAACCGTCATTCATTTCCATCTTTTTCATTGGAAGGGTGTTGAGTAAGATCGCACCCTCCTGGAATGATTGCTTCCCCATCGAGTGCCTTGCCCCCATAGGCATAATTTTGAGACCTTCTTTTTTGGCTCGTAAAAAAGCATGCCTCATTTGCTCAATCGAGCTATTCAAGTCAGAAGTCAGCGTGATAATGCCTTGGTGCTTAATCTTATTGACCCGACTGGCGTCATCCACCTCCTTATCGTTGAATAAATCAGGGGAATCAATCGGGGGGTCTAAAAAATAGAAAACACCAACTCTCGCAATCGGGTAGAAAAGCCAACAAATCCCAATGAACAAAATCAAATAAATGATCTTTTGGGAATTTTTTTTCAAAACGGAGATTCTTGGGCAAGGTTAGCTACACAAGTAGCTATATAAAAATTACTGAATGGGCAGAGCTAGGCAGCACTCTCTTCCACAGCATCATACATTAGCCTGCGCGGTGGAGAAAGCTCTAAACCATAAGATCGATTGATCACTCTAACCCAGTTTTCGAATCTCGGGTCGCGACGAGGGTTAGATACCGCTTTACAGACATACTCATTTGAATCAGTGAAGAAAAGAAAGTAATGATCCGCGTCCATAGTTTCGAATAAACCATCTTCAAACTGCTCGAAATCCTCTGTTTGTAAAGCGAAGGCAAGCGCATCATCAAACCCCACCCTCATAGAAGATATTTCAACAGGCCAAGTAGTCAGGTTGCCGATTTCTTCCTGGTCTTCCATGAAGCCTTTTGCGATTTTATTACGTAATGGTTTTAAGAACCGGGTGACCAGCATTTCAAATTTCTGTCCATATGTGGTCAGGTCTAAAATAGTCTCTCTGCCCTTCCTTGGCAGTCGCATAAGACGAAGAAATGTCCGCCCTGAATTTGGGGCAGGCAGATCCATGGATGCGGACAGGCGGGCGGCATGTCTTTCCAAAAAGTATGGGAAAGATTGGTTTGGCATTGTTATCAAGAAAAGCAATTTCAATGCCACACATAGAAAAAGTGAGCCAGTGCTTCAGTAGAGCATTAAGGCGCTGGGCAGCAATATATTATATAAAAAGCCAAGGGTTTACCCGACCATAATCCGACCAGTCGATTGGCAAACTTTCGCAACGATTGCCTCCATCCTGTCCACATGGCCTTCCATCGAGGAAAGAAGACTAAACTGAACTTTTGCACGGTTCAGGTTATGTTCAGGGTAATTGATTTTGAAATAAGCATCTCCGAGTAGATAATCAGTCAGAAAGCGGACCCCTAATTCATAAGTAATCACCATCGGTGCTTTGGCTAATCGGCGAATTTCCAAATCCGACAAAAATTCACAAGTTGCCTGGTAATAACCTTCTACAATCGCTTCATAGGTTTCAGGTAAAAAAATCACTTTTTCTAAATTCATCTCGTCTTCAGATACCGGACAAGCAGCCGTCCTTACCAAGTCTCCAAAATCATGAAGCACACAACCAGGCATTACCGTATCCAAATCGATCGCACATACACCCTCCTCGGACTTGGCATCCAACAGGACATTATTTATTTTGGTGTCATTATGCACCACCCGCACTGGCAATTCCTCCGTCCTCAACGCATCACAGAGAATTTTTCGCCCTTGGACGAAATCAATCCATTCTTTAACCGAACAGGCCCTTTTTTTTACATCTAAGGTCAATGCCTGCGAGAAAGAATCAAATCTTTTGGATGTATTATGAAATTCAGGGATAGTTTCAAGCAGTCTCTTCCCTGGCAGGTCAAGCAAGTCCGCCTGAAATTGTCCGAAAGTACGGGCTACTTCGTAGGCTTGTTTCCGGTTCTGCGGAACCTCCAAACACTTTACCCCCTCAATGTATTCCATTAATCTCCAGTAGTTCCCATCCTCATCCAGATGGTAAAACTGTCCATCTTTAGCCGGAATTACCCGTAGGCAGCGTCGACCCGGTTTAGTTTGTAAATGGCGGGATACTCGGGAAAAATTATCCATCAGTTCGGCAGGGTTCTTAAATACCTGATGATTTATTCTTTGCAGCGTATATTTTTTTTTCATCTCCCCTTCCTTGAGGGTCGCGACAAAGGTATCATTTACATTCCCATTTCCATTTGGCACAAGATGAATGCATTTTCCATCCACTGAAAATTTTTCAACTTTTTCAACAAGAGTTGTATCGAAAATACTATTCAAGGTTTTTTTGGTACCAAAGTTATCAAGCTCGTGCAAACTCGAATTTTTATCTACAAAGCAGGCGGAATACCCTCCTATGTTTTCACTATGGCCCACAGGGCGAAAACTCTTCTTATAAATAAATTTGATCACAGGTGAGGAAAGTTAATTTCACTTATATTTATGCAAGGGACCCTTTTGCAAAAGATTGAGTCCAACTGGGCAAATAAGTAGTGATTCCAAAATGACCACCCCTCCGATCATATTTGAAAAACGCCGAATAACCTGCCACTCGTCCATGTCGAAGTACACCGTACCAACTCTTTAGTTATGGGAAAGTAGCTATTCTATTTCTTGGTCTTTGATCGCGGAAAATTAAACTCCTTTCGACCCAAAGCTACTTTTACGCTAACCCTGATAAATGGTCTGCTCCCAAGTAAGGTAATGGGATGTATCTCAGGTTTTATTTTTCAGAAATACAGATTGTCCAAAGACCTTAAAAGAATTGAATCGGAAGCACCTGCAATGAATGATAAGCATGATCTCAATGAAAATATTAGTTTCCATAGCCACTAGAACATTCTTTCTTATCATTCCGTTATTTCTATTTTGCTGTACTCAGGAAATCCCTGAACTTAGCCCGAAAGAAAAATTCCATATCTACGCCGACCAATTCCTTACTTCTTGGAACGAGGAGAATCCACTTTTCAAAAAATCAGCCAATGAGCTGGAAATCGAAATCATCGAAAAAAATGCATCTGCTCAATTATACTCTGCAAATATGAAATTCCCTCTTAATTGGACGGAATTTCAATATAAAGAAGAATCTGACTTTGCCCAAGGGTACGATGTAACCATCCAAGTAAGATCTCAAGTTGAGGTGTCTCATCATTTCAACGATGGCAACTGGTCTTTTGCCACGGCCCGTCAGTACGACTATAATACCACCATGATCGAACATGCGGATGCTTACAGTAAGGTCATTGGCAATGCATGGATCAAGCGGTTACCGGTTGAAAAACCATTCACTCAGGAAGAATTATTCAAAAGGATTCCGCCCAACCGTGATTACTGATCGTCTAAAAAATCTAACTAAGGGCTTGGCAGTAACCAACAACTGAGCGAACGATCATCCCTCACAAATACCTGATTTCCAGCGTAAGCCGGATGAGCCCAGGTCTCTCCACATCCCTGTTCCCGCCAGTACTCCTTGTATGCTTTTGGACTGAGATGTAAATGGACCAGCTCACCTTCTGCATTTAGGGACAGTACCTCTCCCTTCTCTTGATCGGCCCAGACAAGACTGGCATGAGGGTTTCTGCCCGCAGTAGTTAGTTTGTGACCGTCCCTCCACAGAATCTCCCCTGTCTTCAATTGAAAGGCAGTAAGCCCATTGGAACGGTCCAGTAAGTAGACCACCCCCTTTCGATAAAGCGGTTGGGCCATCAATCCCCGTAATTTTTCTTCCTCGGACCACAGCAAATTGGCTGTTTTTCCATTTTTTGAAAGTTGAATGGCACGCGATCCATTCCAATAACCGCAAACCAATACAATTCCATCCTCGAAGATTGGTTTGGCAATGGAGACTCCATATTTCACGGCATAGGGAATACTCCAAAGCTCCTCCTCAGCCCCGACAGGGAGTCCCATAATTTTGTTGGGGCCCCAGCAGATTATTTGTGTAGTGATTCCATTGGCAACGACCAGTGGCTGGGCATAGCCAGCTTTGGAATCTTTGCCCACTGTCCATTTTGTTTTTCCAGTAATGGTATCAAGGGCCAATACATTGCCACTAGCCTGTCCACCCACATGATAAAAAACCTCATCGTTCCAAATCTCTGGAGATGCGGAAAAGCCCCATATCGGAAATGGGCATTTCTCTTCCTTCAACAAATCTCGAAACCAGATTTCTTTGCCCATTTTTACATCCAGACAGAATGCATGGCCCATAGCCCCGAGTCCAAAGACATAATCGCCTTTGATTGTCAGGGAGGCTCTTGGACCTTTATCGTAATCAAGCTTTTTATATTCCGCCCTGTAAGTAAAATCCCAGATTTTTTTCCCAGTCTTTCGGTCCATACACAAAACTCGTTCAATTTCCTGTCCATTTCCAACCGAAGGACGTTCCATTAGAAAGACTCGGCTGCCAGAAACGGTCACTCCCGAATATCCGGGATTAACTGCTACCTTCCAAACGCGTGTTAACCCATTATTGTTCAAATCCTTGGCAATGGGGGGCCCTACCCAAGTGCCATCCCCTCTCGGTCCTCTCCATTTTGGCCAGTCCTCTCCCCCAGCAAAAAATGAGCTGATGAATAGTGAGAAAGACATTCGAAAGATTTTCATCCTGTTTTTCCAGTCTTTAGAAAATCATGTAGCCGCTCCGCCATCTTTGTACCAAAGCCTTCGACCAAGCATAAATCTTCAACGCTAGCTTTTCGCATCTTTTCGATCGATCCAAAATGGCTCAGCAAAGTAGCCCGGCGTACTTTCCCCAAGCCCGGAAAATCATCGAGGATGGATTCCTTGATTTTTTTACTTCTCAGATCTGCATTAAATCGATTGGCAAACCGGTGAGCCTCGTCACGAATGCGCTGTAATAAACGTAGAGCCGGGTCACTTGCCTTCAGCTTGAGCTCTCCGCGGTCATCCGGGAAAACAACTGTTTCCTCCCGCTTAGCCAATCCGATAAGCGGTGGAGCATCGGCTTCCATGATTTCGAAAGCTTTCAGGGATGCCATCACCTGACCCAATCCACCGTCAATCACTACAAGTTCGGGAAAACTTTGGCCTTCTTCCAGTAACCGACTGTAACGACGTCCTACCACTTCTTCCATCGCCCGAAAATCATCATTACCCATAAAGCTTTTTATCTTGAACCTGCGGTACCCCCGCTTATCCGGCTTCCCTCCAATAAACCTGACCATCGAAGCAACCACAAAAGTTCCGGAAACATGAGAAATATCAAAACATTCGATTGTATGAGGGGGGCGAGATAAATCGAGACTTTCTCCTAGTTTTTCCAACGCACTCCACTCCCCCGAATTATCCTTAGGCCAGGCACGGGTAAACCTCCGGTTTTTCTTTATAGTTTTGGATAATGAATCAGCCAGGTCCCGCAACTCAGCAGCCCGTTCAAAATCCATTGCTTCTGCACGCCTTTGCATTTCCTCACGTAACTCAGCCAGCCAGCCTTTTGCCCGCCCCTCTAAAAATTCACAGGCTTCCTTTACCCTATTAGCGTATTCCTCCTGAGTAGTTTCATTGTGCCCCGCAAAAATCTCTGCCCGGGCATCGCCGTATAGTCTCCATTTCCCCTCCGCTATTTTCTCGGGCTTGGCATCATGTAATAAAATACCAAATTTTTTGCGCGTTTCCGCAAGAGTCGACCGCAACATTCCCGCCTGAGCAAAAGGTCCATAATAATGAGAACCATCCTCCTTTCGGTTTCGGCACAAACGAAAGCGTGGAAGTGCATTCTGTACATCGACTCGTACCATCAGGAATTGCTTGTCATCCGTAAAGTCAGTATTGTATCGCGGTTTATATTCCTTGATCAGTTTGCCTTCGAGGAGAAGTGCCTCGGTCTCGTTCCGTGTTTCATGAGTTGAGATTTCCCGTACCATTTCCACCATGGCCCCAATTTTAGGCTGTGCCCAGATAAATTTGCGAGAACCCTGAAAATAACTGGTCACCCGTTTACGCAGATTTTTAGCTTTGCCCACATAGATCACTTGCCCAAGACGGTCTTTCATAAGGTAGACCCCTGGTACCTGAGGAAGGTTGCGGGCAACCTTTCGCATTTCAACAATTTGATTTTGCATTGGCAATCGGTGTAATCTTGAGTACCTTTAATTTGCTTAAAACACAAACTATTCCACACACTTCGCCCAACTCCTTTTATTTATCATGACTGCTTCTATACGAGTAGAAACCATAACTCTTGGAGATGAGCTTCTGCTCGGTATTCGGGAAAACGCTCATTTAACTTATTTCGGGAGGCAACTTGCCCATCATGGTATTGAACCGGCTGCTAACTTAGTCATTCGTGATCAGGCAGATGATATTCGTATGTTTTTCACGGATTCCTGGAAACGTTCAGAGTTGGTGATCACCACAGGCGGACTGGGACCAACCAGTGACGATATCACCCGGGAAACAATTGCTGAAGTACTCGGGGAAGAATTAGTCTACGATTCCGAAATCGAAAATGCGATACGCGAGAGATTTCGCTTACTAGAACTACCCATGCCGGAAAATAACACTCGGCAATGCTACCGTCCAGTTTCGGCCCAAATTCTGGCTAATCCCTATGGAACCGCTCCCGGGATCTATTTGAAAAAAGACGGCAAAATCTTGGTTATGCTTCCTGGTCCTGCCCGTGAAATGCATCCCATGTTTGAACAGTTGGTTATTCCAAAACTACAAGAAGAAGGAATATTTCCCGAAATTGACTGCTATCTCCAATTGCGAACTGCTGGGATTGGTGAATCCTCTCTAGCAGAAAAAGTTCAACCTATTGTCTCCAATCAACAAGGACTGGTTGTTGGATACTGTGCCCACGCCGGAATGGTTGACTTGAGATTGAGTTCCTTGGATTCGGATATCCTATCAGATAATGATTTACAACGCATAGGTGATGAGTGCAGGAAAGAACTGGATGAAGACTTCGCCTGTTTTGGTGAAAGAACCCTCGCAGAAATCATCTTTCGTGAATTAAGATCCCTCGATAAAACCCTTGCAGTTGCAGAATCATGCACCGGTGGATTACTTTCCTCCCACTTCACCGAAATACCGGGGATTTCGAAAGTTTTTCAGGGAGGAGCCGTTTGTTATCATAATGATGCCAAGGTGCAAATGCTCGATGTGCCTGAAAGCATGATCGAACAGCATGGAGCAGTCAGTGAAGAGGTTGCGATTGCCATGGCGACAGGAGCCTGCGAAAAGTATGGGGCGGATTACGGATTAAGTGTCACTGGATTTGCTGGCCCTACAGGAGGCACTCAGGTCTTACCAGTCGGTTCCATTTATCTGGGTTATGCTTCCCCCGTGGGAGTTTGGGCGAAAAAGCTTCAGCTTCGTGGAGACCGGGCATCTAACCGCCGAAGAGCAGCCACTGCCGCCCTCGATTGGATGAGACGAAAGCTCAGGAAGTATAAACTTGAGGATGTTTTTGCGGCCGCAGAATCCGGTCAGTTCGATATTTAAGAACCCAGATTTTTCTCTACAATCTATGTCCAAGGAATCCTTGTTCGTCATCCTAGGAGATGATGATTACCTGGTCAGGCAAAAAGCGAAAGAATCCTTTGAGGATCTTTGCAGGGATTTCCCCGACGATTTATCTAGAGAAATCATCGACGGCCGGGCGGACCGGGTGGATGATGTAGAACGGATCCTGCAGGAAGCCAAGTCTGCAGCTGAAACCCTTTCTTTATTTGGCGGAGGAAAGCTCGTTTGGATCAACGAAGCCAACTTTTTAAACCAGACGAAAACGGGAGCGGCCCAAGGCACAAAGGATGCCCTCGAATCTTTCAAGCCCCTCCTGCAAAATTTGGGTGAATCCAGAGTAATTCTTTCTGCCTGCCCGGTTCATCGAAATCATTCATTTGTTAAATGGTTGCAGAAAAACTCTGCCTACGAAGATGTTGCAAAACATGAAAAAGAAGATGTCGCCTTCCGTCGGATAGTCGAGGAATCTGCCCAAGAACTGGGAATAAGCTTTGGACCGGGTGCTCTTGAATATCTGGCTGGTAAAATTGGAGCCCATCCCCGAATGGGTGTTGAAGAGACCAGAAAATTGGCCTCTTTTCTGGGCAAAGAAGGTGGAGAAATTACCGAGCAGATGATTGTCGATCTAGTTCCCGACTTTGGAGAAGGTGACTTCTTTGAAGCCTCCGAAGCATTCTTTTCTGGAAAACTGGATTGGGCCCTCGATGCAATTGACCGTCATTTTTTCCAGGGCAAAGATGCACGCCCACTTTTAGCAACGCTCCAAAACCGGAACCGTCTGCTTATTCAACTGCGTGTCCTAGTGGACGGTGGCGAATTGGACCCCAATCAACGTCTGGGCAAAGACCAGTTGTCGAGAATTGGTAATAAATATCTCCAACATTTCTCCAACCCTGATGAAAAAACCACCCTGAATGTTTTTTCTCAAAACCCATGGTTTTTGGGACGCCTACTTCCCCTCGTCCGAAAGTTTTCGACCCGTCGATTAATTGACTTACAGGCAGGTCTGATTGAAGCATTCGAACTGGTGCTCGCTCAGCCCAAGGAGCAACACAATACAATCTTTAAAAATCTGGCGATCCGTACTCATTCTCCTGGATGAGTTCTTCCATTCTGCCTGGGAAGGCGTGAACAAAGAAAAAAAGGGTTATTTCGAAAGAAAAATATTGCTGGTCACGACTAAACAAACCAAGTCTCTCAGGCCATTGCTCTTAGCATTCAATGCTGACACGATTTGTTCAACGCTCCCACGGTCCAAAACTTCAAGCTTTCGACCGATTGCGTAAATGAGCATCTTTTCTGTAAGACATCTGGCAACTAACTCTTTCCTTTCCATCAGGAATTTCTTAAGCTCTATAATATCATCTATTTTCTGCCCGTTTGATAAAGAGGCCGAAGGATCGACTTTTGCTCGGCTTGCCTTGTACTGTTCACGCCATCTGCCTACCACATCAAAATTTTCAAATGGAAATCCGATCGGATCAATTTTTCGGTGACAATTATTACATGCAGTATGCTTACGGTGTAATTCTAATTGATCTCGGATCGTCTTTGCCTTTCTCGTATCCGTGGGCAGAGGCTCGACATCCGGAGGCGGAGGAGTGGGAGGAGTGCCCAGAATATTCTCCAATACCCATGCCCCCCGAACAACTGGTGAAGTATCCACTCCATTTGCAGTGGCGGTCATCAATCCAGGCAAAGTAAAGACCCCCCCGCCACGATTTGGCACAGCTGAAACTTTTTTTAGCACATGCCCACGAATTCCTTCTTTTCGATAAATCCATTTTGCCAATGGCTGGTTCATGTAGGTGTATTCCGAGCTAATAAATTCTTCAATTGGAGAATTCGTACGCAGCATATCCTCAAAGTACCGGGTTACCTGCTTTTCCATCATCGGTTCAATTTTAACATTCCGATAAAATTGATAATCTCCCCCCGAAGGCGGCATCTCACCCAATTTATCCAACCGTAGCCAAGCCGCAGGGAAATGATTCACGAATGCCATGGCACGGTCATCCGCAAGCATTCTTTCCACCTGTTCAGTTAGCACCGCCC
>NHCX01000023.1 GCA_002168015.1 Verrucomicrobia bacterium TMED44 | reverse complement strand
AAATTAATAAAAGAAAGGTTCCCAACGCATTCTATTCACGGTGAAGAATTTTCTGATACTAATGGTCTGAGCCCCTATAACTGGATAATTGACCCAATCGATGGTACTTTTTCTTATGTCAAAAATGTTCCACTTTTTGGAATTCTCTTGGGACTAAGATACGAAGATACACCTTTATTCGGATCTGTAAGATTTCCTTTATATTTTAATAAATTAGTTGTTGGTGATGGCAAAATGTCATTAGATGACGGTACCAGTCTAGTCCGATCTTTTTCTACTTCTTTTAACGAGAGTCTTGTTCTTACATCAGACGAACGGAGTATTTCAAATTCAATTTATAAGGATAAATGGGATGAACTTTGCAATTTAACCAGGTATCATCGAACTTGGGGCGACTGTTTTGGATATTTTTTAGTCTGCACTGGTAAAGCTCAGGTAATGTTTGATATAAATTTAAAGCCCTGCGATATACTTCCCTTAATTCCAATCATTTTAGGTTCTGGTTGTAAAATAATTGAATTAAGATCGCCTTACAAAGACATTATTGTCTGTACTCCGGAAATTTATGATGAAGTAATTAAGGTTTTCTAATGGAGCGGGCGAAGGGATTCGAACCCTCGACATCCACCTTGGCAAGGTGGTGCTCTACCAACTGAGCTACGCCCGCAAAAGATATTCTTCATAATTTATCTTCCTATTTATAACAAGGAAAATTTTTACCTATATTAGTTGATTGAGTCGTTTTGCTTGACACATGGGAAAGTTACTCTATTTTTTACCCTTTTCATTCTAACCCCAATGCCCTCCGCCCATGTAGCTCAGTCGGTAGAGCGCGTCCTTGGTAAGGACGAGGTCGGCGGTTCAAATCCGCTCGTGGGCTCCAAATATATAACTCCAAATAGTCAAAGTAAATGGCCAAAGAACAGTTCCAACGAACCAAACCTCACGTTAACGTCGGTACCATCGGACATGTGGACCATGGAAAGACCACTCTTACCACAGCAATCTTGCATGCTCAGGCAAGAAAAGGATTAGCTGAAGTAAAGTCTTATGCAGATATTGCAAAAGGAGGTACAGTTCGTGATGCCTCGAAAATAGTTACAATTGCTGTATCCCATGTTGAGTACGAGACAGACTCCAGGCATTATGCTCACGTTGATTGTCCTGGACACGCTGATTTTGTAAAAAATATGATTACTGGTGCGGCCCAAATGGATGGAGCGATTCTTGTTGTTGACGCAACAACTGGTCCAATGCCCCAAACTAGAGAGCATATTTTGTTAGCTCGTCAAGTTGATGTTCCGAATTTAGTGGTATTTTTAAACAAATGCGATTTGATGTCCGGAGACGACGAAGAACTGCTCGAATTGGTTGATATGGAAATTAGAGATCTTCTTAGTAAGTATGAGTTTGACGGAGACAACGCTCAAATCATTCGTGGATCAGCTACCAAAGCGATTGAAAATGATGAAAGTGATCTTGGCCTTGGCTCAATTCAAAAATTAATGGATGCAATTGATTCTGAAGTCGAAGAACCCGTCAGAGATACTGATAAACCGCTTTTGATGTCAGTCGAAGATGTGTTCACAATCACTGGCCGCGGAACTGTTGCAACTGGTCGGATCGAGCGTGGAATGGTTAAAGTTGGCGACGAAGTCGAAATTGTGGGTTTAGGCGAATCTCGTAAAACTACCTGCACTGGTGTTGAAATGTTCAGGAAAGAATTAGGCGAAGGACAAGCTGGCGATAATGTTGGAATTTTGCTTCGTGGTGTAGAGAAGGCTGATATTCAGCGCGGACATGTTTTGGCTGCCCCAGGTAGCATCAATCCTCATACAAAAGCTAAAGCCCAAATCTATGTTTTAAATAAAGAAGAAGGTGGTAGGCACACTCCGTTTTTCAAGGGCTATCGTCCCCAATTCTTTTTTGGAACGGCAGATGTTACAGGTATTGTTGAACTGCCAGAAGGCGTTGAAATGGTCATGCCTGGAGATAACCTTACTGTAGGAATCGAATTGCAAAAAGCGATTGCAATGGAATCTGGCCAAAGGTTTGCTATCCGTGAAGGAGGTAGAACAATTGGAGCAGGTAACATCTCTGAAATCGTTTAAATAAAGCAACTCGTTTACNCACGCGGGAGAATAGCTCAATTGGTAGAGCACCGGTCTCCAAAACCGTAGGCTGTGGGTTCGAGTCCCTCTTCTCCCGCCAATGCTTTACTGCCAGGTCTAAATTTAATGAACCCATTCCAAAAAATCCGTACTTTTTATAAAGAAACTATTTCGGAGTTAACTAAAGCCTCATGGCCTAACTTTGAAGAATTGCGTGGTTCCACGGTTGTTGTAATTGCCGGGGTNGCTATTTTAGGTTTATTTATTTCAGTCGCAGATTTTTCTCTCACTAACTGCGTAGAGCTCCTTACCTTACTCATCCAAGTTTGAATCTTTAATCATGAGTTCACAAACTACCTCAGAATCTAGATGGTACGCATTGCAGTGCCTCTCGAATCACGAAGATAAAGTAAGACGTTATCTTACCAAATACAAAGAGGAAGATGATGAGTTTGCAGGATGTTTAAGTGAAATTCTTGTGCCTATCGAAACGGTTTCTGAAGTTAAAAACGGTAAGAAAAAGCAAAGAGATAGAAAGTTTTATCCAGGTTATGTTTTCGTAGAAATGAAGCTTTTCGACCAAGTGGGTATTTTGAAAAAGAAACCGTGGTATAAGATCAAGGAAACCGATGGAGTTATTAATTTTATTGGCAAAGAGAACCCCACCCCATTGGCTGCTGATGAAATAGGCAGGATTTTAAAACAAGTTAATGAAGCTGAAGGAAAGGAAGTGCCTAAAGTTAAATTTACTCAAGGTGAGCTTGTCAAAATTTTAGACGGTCCATTTCTTAACCTAACAGGAGAAATTGAAGAAATAGACCCTCAAAAAGGTACCCTNAAAGTTTCCGTTTCTATCTTTGGAAGATTTACTCCAGTTGAACTGGAATTCTGGCAGGTTGAAAAAGCAGAAGAAGAGTAATAACAAACGAATTAAATTATGTCTAAGAAAGCAGTAGGACTTATCAAACTTCAATTACCGGCAGGTGCAGCCAACCCAGCACCGCCCGTTGGTCCAGCTCTTGGTGCTCAAGGTGTGAATATTATGGGCTTTTGTAAAGAGTTCAACGCAAAGACGAAAGACCAACCNGGAATGATATTACCTGTTGAGATAACTGTTTACGCAGACAGATCATTCTCTTTCATTTTAAAATCACCTCCAGCTGCGGTACTTTTAAAGAAAGCAGCAGGTTTAGCGAAAGGCTCAGGCATCCCTAACCGAGATAAAGTTGGTAAAGTCACAAAGCAACAAGTTTTAGAAATCGTTAAGACAAAGCAGAATGATTTGAATGCTAATGATGAAGAAGCTGCATGCCGAATTATAGAAGGAACTGCGAGAAGTATGGGAATCGAAATTTCGTCCTAACATTTTACTATGAGAAAAAGAAGTAATAGATACACCAAGTCTGCCGCCTTGATTGAAGAGTCTAAAGAGTATGGCCTAGAAGAAGCTTTTGAAGGCATGGGAAAAAATGCAAAAGCAAAATTTGACGAGTCCATAGAATTATCAATTAGTTTGGGAGTCGATCCTAAGCAATCGTCCCAGTCTGTTCGTGGTACTGTTAATCTTCCACATGGGAGCGGGAAAGATGTAAGTGTTCTNGTTTTTACCGAAACACCAGAAGAAGCCAAAAAATTGGGTGCCGATCACGCTGGTCTTGAAGATTTAATTTCCAAAATTAAAGATGGTTGGATGGAATTCGATGTTGCTCTTTCAACCACTTCAGCCATGAAGTCGGTGCGTTCAATAGCTAGGGTTCTTGGACCAAGAGGGCTCATGCCTACCCCAAAGGCAGGAACAGTCACAGACAACCTTGAGGATGCGATCAAACAAGTTAAGGCAGGAAGGGTNGAGTTTAAAATGGACAAGACAGGTGCAATGGCTGTGTTGATTGGGAAGCGTTCATTTAGCAATGAGCAACTTTTAGAAAATGCAAATTCTGCGATTAAGGCAGTGTCATCTTCAAAACCAGATGGATTCAAAGGTAAATTTGTCAGATCAGCTCACATAAGTGCTACGATGAATCCAAGTTTTAAATTATCTTCATCCATTTTCAATTAATATGAGACCAGAAAAAACATTTTTAGTAGAGGAAACAAAGAATCATCTTAGTAAGTCTGAATATTTCTTTCTAACAGATTACCATGGTATTGATGCTCAAGAGACAACAGAGTTAAGGCAAAAACTTGCCGAAAGAGGTGCCGAATTTCATGTTGTCAAAAATTCTTCTATACGGCTTGCTGCAGATGCTGAAATTGTTGACCAACTAGATCAACACCTTTCAGGGCACACTGCAATTGTTGTAGGTGGAGACGATGCCTCTGGCGTGGCAAAAGCATTAGCAGAATATTTTAAATCCAAAGACAAAGTTTCTGTTAAGGGAGGTGCATTAGGTATTCGTACACTCTCTGCAGAAGATATTTCTCAACTAGCTACCCTCCCTGGACTCGATCAACTTCGAGGGCAGCTTCTCGCACTTTTAAATACACCTGCTTCTAGTCTTGTTACTGTACTCAGCGCTCCAGCCCGAGNTATGGTTACAGTCTTAAAAGCTAAAGCAGACAAAGAATAATCTTTCGAGAACTATATCTCGTCATACCAAAAATCATTAACCACCCACCTAGAAGAAATTAGGGGATACCCCTTAAAAACCTTTAGGTACTAATCATATTCAGGCAAGGAGGTAAAAATAATCATGTCAGACCTAACAAAAGATCAAGTAGTAGAATGGCTAAGTAGCCAGTCAGTAATTGAAGTAGCCGAACTCGTAAAAGAGTTAGAAGATAAATGGGGCGTCAGTGCAGCAGCACCTGCAGCAGTAGCAGTAGCAGCACCTGCAGCAGGAGGAGATGCAGGAGGGGCCGCCGAAGAAAAAACCGAATTCGATGTNATTCTTACCGAGTTCGGTGGAAATAAAATCGCCGTAATCAAAGAAGTCAGAGCATTGACAGGGCTTGGTCTTAAAGAAGCCAAAGATCTTGTCGAGAGTGCACCTAAACCTGTCAAAGAAGGTGTAAGTAAAGACGAAGCTGAGGAAATTTCTAAGAAGCTAGAAGCTGCTGGAGCAAAAGCTGAAATTAAGTAATGTTTCTTAATCTTACTTAACAACTTTTAAAGCCGTATGGTTGCTTTCAACCTGCGGCTTTTTCCATTTTTCAAAAAATTCCATTATCCAACCACTCATCGATTATGATAAAGTCAGAAAGACTAAACTTCGGTAAACTCAAAGAAGTAATTGACCCGCCTAATCTTATACAGAATCAGGTAGATTCCTTTCGTGATTTTTTACAGCGAGATATTCCATCTTCTCATCGTATGCTGTCTGGACTTGAGGCTGTCTTTAAAGAAGTTTTCCCCATCTTTAGTTACGACGAAAAGTCTCGTTTAGAATATGTGTCTTACACAATCGGTGATTCTGTTCTGAGTGAAATGGATTGCATCGACCAAAATTGCACCTATGCAGCACCCCTCCAGGTTAAATTGAGGTTACGCATGGAAATGGAAGGTCAAAGTAAACCGTTTTACAGTGAAGAAGAAATCTTCATGGGTGAACTTCCGATCATCACTGAAAGAGGCTCTTTTATAATTAACGGTGCTGAAAGAGTTGTTGTTAGTCAGCTTCACCGTTCGCCAGGGGTAAGTTTTGAAGAATCTACTCACACTAGTGGTAAAACACTTCACGGTTTTAGAATAATTCCTGACAGAGGAACATGGATTGAAGCCCAGTTCGACCAGCATGATTTACTTTATGTTTATCTTGATAGAAGGCGTCGTCGTCGAAAATTTTTGATAACCACATTCTTAAGAGCTTTAATGGATTGGGATCCAGAAAAAGATAAAGATTCAGATCAGAAAATTATCGAACTCTTTTACAACATAGAAACATTAGAAATTAATGATTTATTGGCTAAGGATAATGTTTCTAATTATGTTTTAGTTGAACCAATGTTTGATCGCGCCAAAGGTGCTGTACTTGCAAAAGCGTTTGAACCCTTAACCAAAACCTATTTACGAGCATTCGTTAAAGCTGGAGAAAATCAATTAAGAGCTATTGACACTTCTGTAGATGATGGGGCTATCATTCGTTGCTTAAAGAAGGATACAACGAAAAATAAAGACGAAGCCTTAAAGGAAATATATAAGAAACTTCGCCCCGGTGAGCCGCCTGATCGCGTCAATGCGGAAGCACTTATCAAGCGGTTATTTCTCGATCCCAAGCGTTATGATTTAGCTAAGGTTGGCCGTCATATGCTTAATCTTAAATTGAATTTAAGCTCACCTTTAGAGGTTCGTGTAACCACGGTTGAAGATTTAGTCGCGGCAACCCGAAAACTAACTGATTTAAAACGTGGGAAATCAAATGAGGAAAAAGCAAGGCAAGACGCTGGATCTATTTTTGATATGGGAATTGATGACATAGATCACCTTGGAAACAGGCGGGTCAGAACAGTTGGTGAACTTTTAGCTAATGTTTGCAGGAGTGGACTTTCCCGTACGGAAAGAGTGGTTCGTGAGCGCATGACATTATACGATCAGGGAGCGGAGTCATTGACTCCAGGTAAACTCATCAACCCCAAGGCATTGACAACGGTTGTCAGGGACTTTTTTGCAAGAAGTCAACTTAGTCAATTTAAAGACCAAATTAATCCCCTGGCAGAGATGACTCACAAAAGAAGACTCTCTGCTCTAGGGCCAGGTGGTCTAAACAGAGAAAGAGCTGGTTTTGAAGTGCGGGATGTTCATCCTACTCATTATGGCCGTATCTGTCCTATTGAAACTCCGGAGGGACCAAATATCGGTTTGATAAACACATTATCGACTTATGCCAAGATCGATGAATTTGGATTCTTACAATCCCCTTACCATCCGGTGAAAAACGGTATTGTAGATAAAAACCCCAAAAATGTTGCCTACCTCAACGCCTTTGAAGAAGAACGCTTTTTAATTGCTCAGGCGAACACAGAAATTGATCCCAAGAAAGGAAATTTAGTTGGTCGTGTCACTTGCAGATATCGAGATCAGGTTAGTGAATACGATCCATCTGAAGTTGAGTTTATGGATGTATCTCCAAAACAAGTGGTTTCAGTTGCTGCTGGTTTAATTCCATTTCTTGAACATGATGATGCTAACCGTGCATTGATGGGAGCAAATATGCAGCGCCAGGCAGTTCCTCTTTTAAAATCAGATTCTCCTTTCGTTGGTACTGGGATTGAAAAGAAGGTGGCCGAAGATTCAAGGACAGTAACCGTTTCAGAATCTGAAGGAGTTGTAGCATTGGCGGACGGTAAGAGAATCGTTGTAACCGATGATGGAAAATTGCCGCCCCGTTTTCTTAAGGAACCCCGCAGTGATCATAAGCGAGGAATTTACTGTTATGAGATGAGAAAATTTCTCAGGTCAAATGCAGGAACTTGTTTTAATCAGAAACCAATTGTGCGAAAGGGAACCAGTGTAAAAGTCGGACAGGCCTTGGCAGATGGTGCTTGTACAGATGGTGGTGAACTCGCTTTGGGTCGCAACATACTTGTAGCTTTTATGCCATGGAAGGGATACAATTTCGAAGATGCTATTTTGATTTCAGAAAAAATAGTAAAAGAAGATATTTTTACTTCCATACACATCGAAGAATTTGAGGTTACAGCAAGAGATACAAAGCTCGGGCCTGAAGAAATAACTCGAGATATTCCAAATGCAGGTGAAGAGGCACTTCGGAATTTAGACCACTTAGGGATTGTACGAATTGGNGCAGAGGTAAAACCTGGAGACATTCTTGTGGGTAAAATTACTCCAAAGAGTGAAACTGATCTAGCTCCAGAAGAGAAATTGCTCAGAGCGATTTTTGGAGAGAAAGCAGCTGATGTTAAGGACAGTTCCCTGAAAGTTCCTTCTGGAACTCAGGGTATCGTAATGGACATTAAGGTGTCGAGCCGCACGGATGCGGAGCAGGAAAAACTTTCTCCATCAGACTTTCGCAGACAGATGAAGCAAATTAAGGAAGATTTTCGAAATCAAACTGAAGATCTTCGGTCGCAATTGACCGAATCTTTATCCAATATTTTGTTGGGAGAGAAAATTCCTTTGAATGTAACGAATTCTGAAACTGGTGATGTAATTATTCCTGCAAACCGCAAGATTACTAAAACCTTGCTGAGAAGGCTTTCTGCAGTTCACCGTTTTATTGAAATCCCGCCATCTCCAGTTCGAATTAAAGTATTTGAAATCATAGAGAGTTACGAATCCAAATTTACTGATCTGGAAGATGATAGAGATCGNAAGATCGAGGCGATTGAGCAAGGGGATCCTATTGATCAAGGAGCCATCAAAAATGTACGTGTATTTGTTGCTAAAAAACAAAAAATGCGGGTTGGAGATAAAATGGCTGGAAGGCATGGTAACAAAGGGGTTGTAGCCAAAATTGTAGCAGAAGAAGATATGCCTTTCTTGCCTGATGGAACTCCCATTGAGATATGCTTAAATCCTCTAGGTGTTCCAAGTCGAATGAATGTTGGACAAGTCTTGGAAACACATTTGGGATGGGCTTGTAAGAAGCTAGGACTGAAGGTAGCAACTCCTATATTTGATGGAATTCCCGAAAGTCGGATCCAGGAATATCTTAAGGAAGCAAATCTTCCGGAAACGGGTAAATCTACTCTTTATGACGGATGTACTGGCGAACCTTTCTACCAAAAGATAGTTGTCGGTTATATGTACATGTTAAAGCTTAACCACCTTGTATCCAGTAAGATTCATGCACGTGCGGTAGGTCCTTACAGCCTCATTACCCAACAACCACTTGGCGGTAAAGCTCAATATGGAGGTCAACGTTTTGGTGAGATGGAGGTTTGGGCCCTTGAAGCTTATGGTGCTGCTTACACCTTACAGGAAATTTTAACGGTTAAATCTGATGATGTTTCAGGAAGAACTAAAATTTATGAATCCTTGGTTAAGGGAGATAACTCACTTCAGGCAGGAACTCCTCAATCTTTCAACGTCCTGATGAAGGAAATGCAAAGTCTCTGTTTGGACATAAGAGTACTAGGCGAAGATGCATTGTAATCTTCATTTCAGATTCCCCAACATATAAATCTTTAAAATTAAATATTATGAGTGTCGAAGCAGTTAGTGAAGCATTAGGAGTTGAACCAGGACCTATGGATAAGGTGTCTATAACCGTAGCATCTCCTGATATCATTCGGTCATGGTCCAAGGGAGAGGTTAAGAATCCAGAGACTATTAATTATAGAACATTTAAACCCGAACCCGGAGGTTTATTTTGCCAAAAAATATTTGGACCTGTTCGTGATTACGAGTGTGCTTGCGGAAAGTACAAACGAATCAAGTACAAAGGTGTTGTCTGTGATCGTTGCGGAGTTGAGGTTACAGTTTCTAGAGTACGTAGAGATCGCATGGGACATATAGAACTTGCTGTTCCCGTTTCCCATATTTGGTTTCTTAAAAGTATGCCAAGTCGATTGGGTTTACTTTTAAATATGACAGCGAAGAGTTTAGAGCGAGTTCTCTACTATGAGCAGTACATAGTTACTGATCCTGGCAACACTCCTCTCGAGGAGAAGCAGTTGTTAACAGACAAAGAATTCAGGGAAGCACAAGACGAATTCGGAGATGAGTTTGAGGCAAAAATGGGTGCGGAGGCAGTCCGGGATGTTCTCGGAAGAATTAACTTGGAGGAGGAATTGGAAGAATTGTATGACCAAATGCATGAAACTAAGTCCAAGCAAATAAAGAAGAAGCTTGCTAGTCGGCTAAAGGTTACTCAAGGATTTATCCACTCTGGTGCTTCTCCTGAGTGGATGGTTCTAGATGCGATTCCGGTAATTCCACCTGATTTGCGCCCCTTAGTTCCCTTGGAAGGCGGAAGATTCGCCACAAGCGATTTAAATGATTTGTATCGTCGGGTGATAAACAGGAATAATCGACTTAAGAATCTCCTGCAGCTTAAGACACCTGATGTTATTATTCATAACGAAAAGAGAATGCTACAAGAAGCCGTAGACGCTCTCTTTGATAATGGAAGGCATGGGCGTGCTATTACTGGTTCAGGAAATCGTGCCTTAAAATCCTTGAGTGATATGCTTAAGGGCAAGCAGGGCCGTTTTAGGCAAAATCTTTTAGGAAAACGTGTCGATTACTCAGGACGGTCTGTTATTGTCATCGGTCCTGAATTAAAGCTTCACCAGTGCGGCATTCCCAAGAAGATGGCACTTATATTGTTCGAACCTTTTATCATTCGCAGGCTTAAAGAACTAGGATTTGTGCACACTGTAAGAGGTGCTCGTAAAATGATCGAAAGTCGCTCACCTGAAGTTTGGGATATTTTGGAAGAGGTCACTAAAGGACACCCAGTGTTACTCAATCGTGCCCCTACTCTTCACCGATTGTCGATACAAGCTTTTGAACCTGTACTTATTGAAGGTAATGCAATCCGTGTTCACCCCCTAGTCTGCACTGCTTATAATGCCGACTTCGATGGCGACCAAATGGCTGTTCATGTACCTCTGTCTGTTGAAGCGATCATGGAGGCAAAGCTCCTGATGATGGCAACTCACAATATTTTTTCTCCTTCCAGTGGAAAACCAATTCTTACCCCATCTCAGGATATTGTTCTTGGATCATATTTCCTGACAATGAACCCCAAGGATGAAATTCCAACTGAAGAAAATAAATTACCGTTAATTGGGTCGCTTGAAGAAACTCTTAGCGCGCTTCAAGAGGGAGTGTTGAATTTGCATAATTGGATCCGTCTTAAAAACCCGGATAAAGGAAAAGAAACCAAATTCGGAATAAGCAAAAGAAGCGTCGTTATTACCACAGTTGGCCGTGCCCTTTTCAATACTATTTGGCCAGAAGAACTTGGGTTTTTTAATGAACCTGCCCTTAAAGGTGATCTAGGAAATTTAATTTTAGAAACCTACAATCTTAAGGGTAAAGAAGAGACAATTGCATCGCTGGATCGTTTGAAAGAGATGGGATTTGATATGGCTACAAAAGCAGGCATTTCAATCGGCATCTTCGATATGATTATTCCTCCTGAAAAGAAACAGCGTGTAGAGATGGCACGGAAGGAGATTGATAAAATTGAGGATCAATTTAGAAAAGGAATTATCACGAGGGGAGAAAGGCATAATAAAATTATTGATGTCTGGACTGCAGCAACCGATGATATTGCCAAAGAAGTCTTCAAATCACTTGATGAAAATCTTGGTAAAGATACAATTAATCCAGTTTATCTCATGATGGACTCGGGAGCTCGTGGTAATCGTCAACAAGTGCGGCAGTTGTGTGGGATGCGTGGTCTTATGGCAAAGCCATCTGGAGAAATCATAGAGCAGCCCATTCTTGCCTCATTTCGGGAAGGGCTCTCTGTTCTTGAATACTTTATGTCAACACATGGAGCCAGAAAAGGCTTGGCAGATACCGCACTTAAAACGGCTGATGCTGGATATTTGACACGTAAATTATGTGATGTCGCTATGGATTGCATAATTGTTTGTGATGATGACAGCAGGCGGGATGGGGTGGTTAAAAAAGCAATCATGGAAGGAGATAATGAGATTGTCCCTCTTCGGGATCGTATAATCGGAAGATATTCAAGTGACGATGTATACAATCCCTCAAATCCTAGTGAAATTATTTTAGAATCTGGCTCTCTTATTTCAGAAGAAGTCGCTGATAATATTGACGGCTTAGGTATCACTCGTATTCGGGTTATGTCTCCCCTTTCAAGTAGAATTAAGAATGGCCTAACCGCATTTGAATACGGGATTGATCCATCGACAAATTCTTTAGTAAAGCAAGGTTCCTCAGTCGGAATTATTGCTGCACAATCTATCGGGGAGCCTGGTACACAGTTGACAATGCGTACTTTCCACATCGGTGGAATTGCTAGTGCAGGTAGAGAAGATCCAGTCATCCATGTGAGAAAGGCTGGAAAGATAAAATTCGTTGGATTACGTTTGGTAACATTGGCCAATGGACAGCAGGTTACGCTCAATAAAACGGGATCTATTCAAGTTCTTGATCGAGATGATCGTATTGTTGATGACTACCCAACACCTGCCGGTGCACTACTCCACTTTAAGGATGGAGACGATGTAGAAGAAGATACTCTTCTTGCCCAGTGGGATCCATACAACATCCCAATTTTGTCTGAGAAAAAAGGAGTTATTTCATTTGAAGATATGCTCCCTGGAGTAACTACTAAAATTGAGCGCGACGCATCAGGTGGTCGTTCAATGGTTGTTATTGAACATAAGGAAGATCTTAATCCACAAATCATTGTTAAGGATTCAAAGGGTACCTCGCTTGCGACTTACTCTGTTCCGACCGGTGCTCAAGTTGCGGTTGATGAAGGCACAAGAATTGATGCGGGATCTATTATTGCCAAGACACCCAGGCAAGCCTCAAAAACCCAAGATATTACTGGTGGTCTTCCTCGAGTTGCAGAGCTTTTTGAAGCAAGAAGACCAAAAGAAGGAAATGTCGGCCAAATGGCGAAGATTGACGGAATTGTCTCGGAAGCAGGCACTCTTCGCTCTAAAAAGCGAATTCTTGTTACCAATGAAGATTCGGGACAGGTAGAGGAACATTTAATTCCACACGGAAAACATGTTCTAGTTCAACCCGGAGATTTTGCTCAGAAAGGACAATTAATTACAGAGGGAGCAAAAGATCCGCACGAAATTCTTGAGATTTTGGGACCTTCCGCCGTTCAAGAATACCTTATCGAGGAAATTCAGAAGGTTTATCGACTGCAAGGTGTTACGATTAGTGATAAACATTTAGAGATTATAATTTCTAGGATGCTTATGAAAGTAAGAATTACTGACCCTGGAGACACAGAATTTTTCTGGGGTGATCAAGTTGACCGCTATGCCTTCATGGATGCAAATGAGTCAATTGCTGGTAAGGGAGGTATGCCTGCCGAAGGAGAGCCAATCTTGCTTGGTATTACGAAAGCATCTCTGGAAACGGACAGCTTCATTTCAGCAGCTTCCTTTCAAGAGACAACACGTGTTCTTACCAATGCTGCTACGCTCGGAAAGGTTGATGATCTTAAAGGATTTAAGGAAAATGTCATTATGGGACACCTGATTCCTGCAGGAACAGGATTGCCCAAATGGCGTCGTCTCAAGATTGATACACTCGGAGCATCATCGAACGAATCACTTACAGCTTAAGAAATAAAATTTTTATTCTTGAGAAAATTTAATAACAAGATATAACAGATCGCTTTTACCCTAAAAATCCTACCTCATGCCAACAATCAATCAGCTAGTAAGGAAAGGTCGTCGTGTTCAGAAGGCCAAAACCAAGTCTCCAGCTCTTAAAGCTTGTCCTTTTCGTCGTGGAGTTTGTGTTCAGGTTACCACCCGTACTCCTAAAAAACCTAATTCTGCAATTCGTAAAGTTGCAAAAGTTAGGCTTACTACCGGTCATGAGGTTATTGCATATATCCCTGACGAAGGTCATACACTTCAGGAACACAGCATTGTTCTTCTAAGAGGTGGCCGGGTTAAGGATCTGAATGGTGTTCGTTATCATATAGTTCGCGGTACACTTGATTGTCAAGGAGTTGAAAAAAGAAGAAGGAGTCGTTCCAAGTACGGCGTTAAAAAACCAAGAAGCTAAATGTCTCGCAGAAGAAAAGCAACTAAACGGGCAATTATGCCCGATCCACTTCACGGAAGTCCCCTGATTGGCTCTCTCGTAAACGCGGTGATGATAAGCGGGAAAAAATCTCTGGCACAACGCATTGTTTACAAAGCAATCGAAAAAATGGCGGAGAAAGTAGGAAAAGGAAATCCGATCGAACTAGTTTTAGGTGCTCTTGAAAATGTTCGCCCCAAAATTGAAGTTAAAAGCAGAAGGGTCGGTGGTGCCACCTATCAAGTTCCCATTGAGGTTCCTTTTGAGAGACAACAAAGTCTAGCTTTTCGTTGGGTTGTAAATGCAGCTTCTGCACGCAAGGGTACACCCATTGCCGACGCTTTAGCCAGTGAATTGATCGATGCTTACAACAATACTGGAGGTGTTGTTAAGAAGAGAGAGGAAACTCACAAGATGGCTCAGGCTAATCGTGCATTTGCACATTTACGCTGGTAAATTTTGATTGATGAGTAATAACGATCAGTTTTCTTCCGCTAATTCTCCAGACCGCCCTGCGGTTCTTGAGCATACTCGCAATATTGGGATTGCTGCGCATATTGATGCAGGTAAGACAACATGTACAGAACGAGTTTTATTTTACTCGGGTGTTGTTCATAAAATTGGGGAAGTTCATGATGGTAATGCAACTACTGACTGGATGGAGCAAGAGAGGGAGAGAGGTATCACGATTACATCTGCTGCAATTTCTTGTGGTTGGACTACTGATGAAGGGCCTTATGCTGGAATTGATCACCGCATTAACATTATTGATACTCCTGGACATGTTGATTTTACCGCAGAAGTTGAACGGTCACTTCGAGTTCTAGATGGTGCTATTGGTGTTTTTACCTCCGTGGAGGGCGTTCAACCACAATCAGAAACGGTTTGGCGCCAAATGGATAAATATAATGTTCCACGGCTTGGATTCATTAACAAAATGGATCGAATGGGGTCAGATTTTCTAGCAGCCGTTAGCTCCATGAAAGATAAATTAGGAGCGAATGCACATCCTTTATTTTTGGCGATTGGTGCTGAAGAAAATTTTAAGGGACTAATTGATCTAGTCAAAATGGTCGCTTACATTTACGATGAAAGTGATGAGTCCGGCGTTAAGTTTGACACGGTTGACATACCTGAAGATCACATTGATCAAGCAAATGAATATCGTGAATCCCTCATCGAAGCGATTTCAGATTTTGATGATGATATTGCTAATAAGTTTTTAGATGGAATAGAACTTTCTGAAGATGAAATTAAGCTAGGTATAAGAAAAGCCACATTATCTTTAAACTTTGTTGGTGTTATTCCCGGTAGTGCATTTAAAAACAAAGGTGTCCAGATGCTAATGGATGCTGTGGTCGATTACCTTCCTTCCCCACTTGATCTTCCTCCCATGAAGGGTGAGGATATTGATAAAAATGAAGTAGAGGTATCTCCTGATGATTCCGCAAAGGTTGCCGGCTTGGCTTTTAAGTTAATGACCGATCCTTATGTTGGTAAGCTTGTTTTTTACAGGGTTTATCAAGGTACTATGAGGAAAGGAGCAAGTCTTTACAATCCTCGTACCCGCAAAACCGAAAGAATTTCACGACTCATGGTCATGAAAGCCGACGCTAGAGAAGACATTGAAGTCGCATATTCAGGAGATATTTGTGCAATTATCGGTGTTAAAGATGTCGTTACTGGTGATACTTTAGCAGACAAAGATCTTGATTTAAGGTTAGAGCCTCCTAGTTTTCCTGAACCAGTAATTTCAATGTCTATTGAACCAGCAACAAAAGCTGATCAGGAAAAAATGGGCATCGGTCTACAACGATTAGCCGAAGAAGATCCGACTTTTGGTCTTTCCACCAACGAAGAGACTGGACAGACGATCATTTCGGGTATGGGAGAGTTACATTTAGATATCATCAGAGATAGATTATTCAGAGAGTTTAAAGTAGAGGCAAATGCAGGAAAACCTCAAATTGCTTATCGTGAAACTATTCTATCAAAATCTGACGGAGAAGGTAAGTTTATAAGGCAATCAGGAGGTCGTGGTCAATACGGACATGCCCTGATTAGACTTGAACCATTGGAAAAAGGAAAAGGCATAGAGGTTGTAAACGAGATTGTTGGCGGTTCCATACCAAAAGAATTTATTAAACCAACTTGCCAGGGCATAAAAGAAGCTGCATTAGGTGGTGTAGTCGCAGGATTCCAGGTTATTGATTTTAAAGTAACTCTCTACGACGGCTCTTTTCACGATGTTGATTCATCTGAAATGGCATTCAAAATGGCTGGAATTTTTGCTTTCAAAGACGCCATGCAAAAAGCGAGCCCAATTTTACTTGAGCCCATCATGAAAGTTGAGGTTTCAACACCTGATGAATATCAGGGAGAATTGATGGGTGACCTAAACAGGAGACGTGGCCAAATTCAAGGAATGGAATCACGGGGGAAAGTTTGCGTCATTGATGCCTTTGTCCCTCTCGAAAACATGTTTGGATATTCAACAGACATGAGATCCCTTTCTTCTGGTCGAGCAGATTATTCGATGACACCATCCCATTTCGAGCAAGTCCCGCAAAATCTTGTTCAAGGAATTGTAGATACAAATGCAAGGGAACCAATTAGATCTTAAATTACGATGAACGGACAACGCATACGCATTAAACTTCGCGGATTCGATTATCGTGTAATCGACCAATCTGCTTCTGATATAGTAGATACCGCTAAAAGAACTGGAGCACGAGTGGCAGGACCTATTCCCATGCCCACGCGGATTGAACGATATACTGTGAATCGTTCGCCCCATGTTGATAAAAAATCAATGGATCAGTTCGAGTTGCGCACTCATAAACGACTTATTGATATTATGGAACCCACCGTACAAACGGTCGACGAACTTAAAAAATTAAATTTACCTGCAGGTGTAGAAATTAACATAAACGTATAACATTATTGAACCCCTTTAAAGCAGGTTGCCAAAGACAATAGTCGCCTGCCGCTTAAAGAATGAATTTAGAAATTATAGGAAAAAAGCTTGGCATGAGCCAAGTGTACGATGAGAACAATAATCTTGTTCCAGTTACCATTATAGAGGCAGGGCCCTGTCCGATATTGCAGATTAAATCGAGTGACACAGATGGTTATGAGGCAGTTCAAATAGGGTATAACCCTCGAGGAAAAGCGCCAAACAAGCCTAATAAGTGTCAGGTGGGCAAAGCCAAAAAGGCAAATGTTGAACCCCAACACGTCTCTCAGGAGTTCAGGCTTACAGGCGAACACAGTTTCGAACCAGGTTCGTCTCTGACCGTTGATATGTTTAACGATGTTCAAATGGTTGATGTGGTTTCCACTACTAAAGGTAAGGGTTTTCAGGGAGTTGTTAAAAGATGGAATTTTGGGGGAGGTCCTGCGTCTCATGGATCCATGTTTCACAGAAGAGGTGGTTCTTATGGGTTGTGTCAGTGGCCTGGAAGAGTTTTTAAAAACAAAAAAATGCCCGGTCACACAGGAACAGTACAAAGAACAACCCAAAACCTTAAGTTAGTTAAAATCCTTCCTGAAAAAAATATTTTGTTGATCAAAGGAAGTGTTCCGGGAAGTAAGGGTACAATTCTTACAGTTCGTGTTGCAAAAAAAACCAAAGTTTCTAGCTAAAGATGAAATTAAAACTTTTTAAATCGGACGGTACAGAAACTGGCGAGTACGCCGTTGAAAATTTTCCATCATTAGAAAACGGAAAAGGAAGCGATGCGCTACGACAAGTTATTTTAGCTGTTAGGGCTAACCAACGACAAGGTAATGCCTCCACAAAACTTCGCTCTGAAGTATCTGGTTCCGGAAAGAAAATCTTTCGTCAAAAGGGTTTAGGTGTTGGTAGAGCTGGTGATAAGCGTGCCCCTCAGCGCCGTGGAGGAGGTATTGTTTTTGGTCCCCGCCCTCGATCTTATTCTCAAAAATTAAACAAAAAAGTACGTCGCTTAGCTTTTCAACGTGCCTTGATCGATCAAGCGGATGCTGAAAATCTACTAGTAATCGAAGACTTTGATCTGAACGAACCCAAAACGAAACAACTTGATGGTATTTTAAATAAAATTGTACCAGAATCTTCGAAACTTCTTTTGGTTTCCGATTCTCACAAGGAAAATATTAATTTAGCTGGCAGAAACCTTCCATATGCAACGCTCAGTTCTGCTCCAGATCTGGGCCCTCTTGATTTAGTTCAAGCAGGCAAAATTATCTTTAGTATTAAGGGAATTGAAGTTCTCTTAGAAAAATTAGGAAACTTATAATGAAGGAGTCCGTATCAATTATCAAGGAAGCTTTGCTTACTGAGAAAGCAACAACTCTATCTGCCAATTATAACCAGTATGTATTTTCGGTAGATATGAAGGCAACGAAACGTAATGTTAAAGATGCTGTGGAACAAGCTTTTGGAATAACAGTTCTAAATGTTAACACCTTTATTGTTAAACCTAAGAGCAAGAGAGACCGAATGAGAAGAAATAAGCTTGGTCACACTGCTCACATTAAAAAGGCTATTGTTAAATTGAAATCAGGCGATGCTATCGATCTTGCCTAAAGGAAACTAAAGATGCCAATATTACAACAAAAACCAGTTACGCCCTCCGGGAGGTTCTATTTTAAAAATAAAGTAACAGTTTCAAAGAAACGCCCCGAAAAAGCGTTAACAAAGGGACATCACCGGAAAAAAGGTCGAAATACTCACGGTCGTATAACATCTCGACGCAGAGGTGGGGGCCATAAGCGCCTTTACAGAACAATTGACTTTCGGAGAAACCGATTTGACGAACCTGCAAATGTTGTAGCAATTGAATACGATCCTAATCGTACCGCCCATATTGCCTTACTCGAATATGCAGATGGCGAGAAAAGTTATATTCCTTGCCCCGAGGGCGTTAATGTTGGAGATGAATTATTAAGTTCGAAAAGTAAAATAGAATTTCAAATTGGTAATGCAATGCCTTTATTTCACTTACCACTGGGAACTAAAGTTCATTGTGTTGAAATGTTACCTGGAGCCGGAGCCAAAATTGGAAGAACTGCTGGATCAGCAGTGCGACTGGTTACTGTCGATGGCGATGAAGCGTCTCTTAAGCTTCCCAGTGGTGAAATTCGGCTTGTGAAATCAAATTGCCTTGCAACCATAGGAGAGGTTGGGAACGGTGCACATCAAAAGGCAACGATTGGTAAAGCGGGAAGAAATCGCTGGCTTGGCAAGCGTCCTAGAGTCCGTGGCGTTGCTATGAATCCTGTCGACCATCCAATGGGTGGTGGTGAAGGACGTACTTCTGGGGGGGGACATCCATCTTCTCCTTGGGGTCAATTATCTAAGGGATTTCCTACTCGTAAGAAATCCAAACCATCCAATTCTCAAATTCTCGTTCGTCGTAACGGTCGTCGAATTAAATAATTTCTTATGACAAGATCGATAAAAAAAGGATTCTATGTCGAGCCAAGCTTGATGAAGAAAGTGATGAAGGCCCAAGACAATGGAGACCGTAAGCCAATTAAAACATGGTCAAGGAAGTCTACGATAACACCTGATTTTGTAGGTCTTAATTTTACTGTACATAACGGGAAAAGTTTTTTGCCCGTTTATGTCACAGAAAATATGGTTGGACACAAATTGGGAGAATTTTCCGCAACAAGGTCTTTCAAGTCTCATAATCCCCACACTCAAAAATAGATAAGATGCAAGTAAAAGCTTATTCCAAGTACGCGAGAATTTCTCCAAAAAAAGCAAGAGAAGTCTCCCGTATATTACCCGGTCGCAAAGCGGGAGAAGCCGCATCCCTTCTCAAGTATATTCCTCGCAAAGCTGCCAAGCTACTTGCAAAGACTTTGCAATCAGCTATGGCAAATGCCGAAAACAATAACAATTTAAATGCTGATGATCTGTATATAAGTGAGGCCATTGTAGAAGAGGGTCCAGCATTAAAACGCTTTAGGCCCACTGCCCGAGGATCTGCTCATCCGTATAAGAAAAGGATGAGTCACCTGCGAATAACCCTTAGCGACGAAGAATAAATTATGGGACAGAAAGTAAATCCAATTGGTTTTAGGCTTGGTGTCAGGCGTAACTGGAGTGCTCGTTGGTACGCCAACAAAAACGACTACTCCAAGTTCATAGAAGAGGACAATGTTATACGTGGATTTTTAGAAAAAAAATTACGCTTTGCCTCGGTTCCTAGAATTGTCATTGAAAGAGCATCCACTCGCACACGTGTTACAATTTGGACAGCACGACCTGGGATAGTCATTGGACGAAAGGGACAAGAGCTTGATTCACTCAAGGATACTTTGAACAAAACTGTCGGAAAAGACATTCGTCTCGAAATACAGGAAATCAAAAAGCCTGATTTAGTTGCATCTCTTGTAGCTGAGAATGTTGCACTGCAACTAGAAAGAAGAATTGCATTCAGGAGAGCTATGAAAAAAGCTGTTCAAACAACCATGTCAATGGGAGCTGAGGGCATTCGCATACAATGTGCTGGCAGATTGGCTGGTGCAGACATTGCACGTACTGAGCAACTTAGAGAGGGTCGCGTTCCTTTGCATACTTTAAGAGAAAATATTGATTACGGATTAGTTGAAGCGAATACTGTGTACGGCATCATCGGAATCAAGTGTTGGATTTGCTTAAAGGAAGAAGATAAACTTTTTTAATCAACTTTTGCTATGCCTAAATTATTACCATCAAGAACTAAATACAGAAAAGTACACAAAGGACGAGTTCGCGGCGTGGCTTCACGTGGAAACTCAGTTTCGTTTGGTGAGTTCGGTATTCAATCCTTAACCAGGGGTCGGATGACATCCAACCAAATTGAAGCAGCTCGTGTTGCTATTAACAGACATTTAAAGCGTAAAGGTAAAGTTTGGATTCGAGTTTTCCCTCACAAGCCTGTCACTAAAAAACCTGCAGAAACCAGACAAGGTAAAGGTAAGGGACCCGTTGATCATTGGGTTGCTGTAATCAAACCTGGTCATGTTCTTTTTGAGATTGCAGGTTGTTCAATAAGTTTAGCAAGAGAGGCACTTGGTCTTGCTGATGCTAAACTGCCATTTCGTTGTCGTTTGGTAACTCGTCAAACCTCTTTTTAAATATTCGATATGAAGATGCCTGAATTAAAAGATTTATCCTTGCCAGAGCTTAATAAAAAATTACGCGAGTTAGGTGAAGAGCTTTTAAAGTTACAAGTTCGCAAACAAACGGGTCAAGTTGAGCGCCCTCATGTCATCAAGGAACTTCGTCGTGATCGAGCCAGAATATTGACCTTGATTAATCAATTCAATGAGGAAGCTCCATCCAACGCTTAATTTACATGACAGAGGATAAAAACAGAAATAACCGTAAAGAACTGATTGGATTTGTCCGGTCTAAGACAGGTGATAAGTCTATCAAAGTTGTTTATGAATACAAAACGCCTCACCCTCTTTATAAAAAAGAGATTCGGCGCAAAACAACCGTCCATGTGCACGACGATAAAAACGATTCTAATGTCGGCGATAAGGTACGAATTATGGCTATTCGGCCCATCAGTAAACTTAAAAGATGGAGAGTTACTGAAGTCTTAGAAAAGGCTCCAACTTTATAAAACCATGATACAGTTACTGAGCAGATTAGAAGTCGCTGATAATACCGGCGCAAAGAAAGTTCGAATGATCAGAAGAATTGGACAAAACAAGAAAACAGCTTCAGTCGGTGACATCATAGTATGTCATGTAAAAGAAAGTTCTACTGAAGCATCCGTTAAAAAAGGAACTGTAGTAAGAGCGTTAGTTGTTCGAACTAAATCTCCTTTACGGAGAGTTGATGGTAGTTATCTCAGATTTGATGAGAATGCAGTTGTAATTGTAAATAATGACGGTACGCCAAAAGGAACACGAATTTTTGGACCTGTCGCTCGTGAACTTCGGCAAAAATATATGAAGATCATTTCCCTAGCACCAGAGGTTTTGTAAAATGGCTACTAAATTAAAAAAAGGAGATGAGGTTGTCGTTATTGCTGGCGATGATAAGGGTAGTAAGGGTAAAATCCTTGAAGTTGAACGTGAGAAAAACCGTATCTTGGTTGAAGGTATTAACATGTCAAAAAAACATGAACGAAAAACTCAAGATAATCCACAGGGTTCTATCGTGGAGCGCGAAGCTTCCATTCACTATTCCAATGTTAAGAAGGCATAGCATTATTTTAAAATGAGCGTACCATCACTAAAAAATACCTACTTAAATGAAGTGGTTCCTGCCCTAAGGAAATCTATGGGTTATACAAATATCCATCAAGTGCCTAAGATTGAAAAGGTTGTAATCAACAGTTCCTTTGGTGCGGAGATGGATAAAAATGGAGTGATTGAACTTCGAAAGGACATCGCATCGTTGTCCGGTCAATCACCCGTTGTGGTGAAGGCCAAAATGAGCGTTTCCAATTTCAAACTTCGTCAAGGTATGCCTGTAGGAATTAAAGTTACATTAAGAGGCAACAAAATGTGGGATTTCCTTCTTCGTCTGATTGCGATTGCTCTACCTAATATTCGCGACTTTAGAGGCGTGCCTTCAAAATTGGATGGCCAAGGTAATTACACCCTAGGGATAACCGATCATAGTATTTTTCCTGAAATCAATGTTGAGAGACAAAGAGTGAATACTGGCATGGATATTTCTATCGTCACCAATGCTAATTCAGATAACGAAGGGGCAGAACTTCTTAAACTTCTAGGGGTTCCTTTCCGGAAGCATTCTTCTTCAGAACAAACTGCAGCTTAAAATAATTTTACCATGGCTAAAAAATCAGTAATCCATCGCAATAAAAAAAGAGAAAGACTTGTTTCTCGATACGCTGCAAAAAGAGCGGAATTAAAACAGATTTTGTCCAACCCAGAGACAAGTGAAGAAGAGTTCTATTTGGCTCAATCTAAACTAGATAAACTTCCTAAAAACTCATCTCCTGTCAGATTGGTCAGGCGTTGCACACTAACCGGTCGTCCTCGAGCAACTATTCGTAAATTCGGTCTTTCAAGAATTACTTTCAGGGAACTCGCATTACAAGGTAAGATGCCTGGAATAATCAAGTCCTCCTGGTAACCCAACAAATTTTTTAACTATGGCTGTACATGATACGATAGGTGACTTCATAACTGTTATTCGAAACGCTGGAAGTGCCGGAAAAGCAACTTGCGAATATCCCCACTCAAATTTAAGAACAGGTATTGCTACAATTCTTCGAGATAGAGGTTTTGTTGAAAAAATTTCTGAAACCAAATCGGAGTCAGGGATTAAGCAACTTGAGGTACATTTGAAATATGTAAATGGTGAGCATGCTATCCGTGGCCTGTCCCGAGTAAGTAAACCTGGCAGGAGATCCTATTGTGGTTATCGTGAAATTCCCAGAATTCTTGGTGGCCTTGGAATATCTATTTTAAGCACCCCAAAAGGCATAATGGATGACCGTGCTGCCCGAAAAAACAAACTTGGAGGAGAATTGCTCTGTAGTGTTTGGTAGCAATTAATTTTGAAATGAGTAGAATTGGAAAATTACCCGTCGATATACCCTCAGGCGTTACTGTGTCTCTAGAAGATGATGTTATCGCAATTAAGGGCCCAAAAGGTGAGCTAACGCAAAAAGTCTCACCTCTCGTAAAAATTAATGTAGAAGATAATGTAATTTCTGTGACTCAGGTAGAAGAATCAAGGAATTCAAAAGCTATCTTTGGCACTACGCGATCACTTATTGCTAATATGGTTCAAGGAGTTACTGATAATTTCTTTAAAAATTTACTCATAGAAGGAGTGGGTTTTAGAGCAACGGTCAAAGGTAGCTTGATTGATTTAGAGTTAGGTTACTCGCACCCAATTGAACATCCCATTCCGGATGGTGTAACTGTATCTGTTGCCGACAATGTCAAAATTCATGTGGAAGGACCCGACAAGCAGAAAGTTGGACAATTGGCTGCTGAAATAAAAAGTTATTATCCAGTTGAGCCCTACAAAGGAAAAGGCGTTCGTATTGTAGGTGAGTATGTTCGAAGAAAAGAAGGTAAGAAGTCGGCTTAATTAAAAATCGAATCGTATTATGAATTTATTTAAAAAAAGAAATCTTGCTCAAAAACGCAGGTGGAGAATCCGAAAAAAAGTTAAAGGTACTACATCTCGACCACGGGTCACCGTCCGTTTTTCGAATAAAAATATTCATGCTCAATGTATAGATGATGAAAAAGGGCACACTGTGGCATCAGCGTCTACCAACTCTGAGAATTTTAAGGACTTATTGCCAAATTTAAAAGGTGCGGAAAAAATGGGTGATGAATTTGGAGAATCCCTTTCCAAAAATGGCATAACTACCATTGTTTTTGATCGGGCTGGGCGGAAATACCACGGATGTATAAAGGTTTTTGCTGATGGTCTTCGTGCCAAGAATATCAAATTTTAATTATGAAAAAATTCCCCAAAAAATCCAAACAAGAAAAACTCGAGGATAATGAACCAGAACTTTTTGAGAAAGTAGTTCATATCAATCGATGTGCGAAAGTAGTAAAGGGTGGAAGAAGATTTAGCTTTGCTGCACTTGTTGTTGTAGGCGACCAATCTGGGAATGTAGGATTTGGATATGGTAAGGCTCAGATGGTTCCTGACGCGATCCGTAAAGGTACAGATCAGGCCAAAAAAGCAATGCGAAATGTGTCTATCTCTGGTGATACCTTGCCCCACCCGGTTTTGGGTACTCATGATGGAGGGAAAGTAATGCTAAGACCAGCAAGACCTGGAACTGGTATCATAGCTGGTGGGGGAGTACGTGCTGTTCTTGAAGCTGCTGGAGTAAAAAATGTGCTTTCTAAATCTCTAGGATCTAATAATCAACTTTCTGTTGTGTCAGCAACGATGGACGGTTTACTTCAACTGCGTACAGCTAGTGAAATTTCTGAAATACGAGGTGAAACTGTTTTTGGCCCTTCCTTTACTCGTGAAGTTATTCAAACACCCGCACCTGTCGAGAGTACTTCCGAATAACTTATCTTATTACTAGTCTCATGAAAGAATCAAATTTACCAAAAGGTCCTAACCGCGAGAAGAAACGTCTTGGTCGCGGAGAGGGTAACGGGCATGGCAAAACCTGTTGCCGAGGCCATAAAGGCGCTGGAGCCCGCTCAGGTTATTCTCTGCGAGCAGGCTTTGAGGGTGGACAGATGCCTTTATTCAGAAAACTTCCTCAAAGAGGTTTTAGCCAAGCTAGATTCCGGAAGCCATGTGCTATTGTAAATGTTGCTGATTTAGAAAAAGTGGAAGGTGATGTTGTGGACATGGTTACACTTAAAGCAGCTGGCCTTGTTAGACCTAATGCAACCAAAATAAAACTTTTGGGCGACGGTGATATTTCCAAATCATTTAAGGTTAAAGTGGACTTAATTTCTAACTCAGCCAAGGCTAAGATTGAAGCTGCAGGCGGAGAATGCAGTTTATAGAAATAGTAACATCTTTCTTTTCTCATGCTATCCGCATTCACTAACTCTTTAAAAATACCTGAACTAAGGCAGAAGATTTTCTTTACTTTAGCTTTGTTATTTATTGCTAGGGTCGGTGCGAATATTCCTTTACCTGGTGTAGACCCAGCACCTATTAAAGAATTTTTTGAACTTAGGGAATCAACCAGAAGCGAGTCAGAAGGCAATGATATTTTAGGCTTTTACAACATGTTTACAGGGGGTGCACTTCTTAATGGTGCCCTATTTGCCTTAGGTATTATGCCCTACATCAGTGCATCCATTATTATGCAGCTTATGGGTGCAGTTTTCCCAACTTTAGCCAGGCTACAGCAGGAAGGAGAACCCGGTAGACAAAAAATATCTCAATATACCCGTTACCTGACTATTTTTATTTGTCTGGTTCAAGGTGGATTACTCGCTGTTGCACTTCGAGATAGTCCAGGAAGTCTGATACAGGGATTTAATCCTACAGAGTTAGGTGTGGATGGTAATCCTTTAGGACCAATTGTGATAGCAGCGTCTCCGACACTCTTTTTATTTAATACAATTATTTTTCTGACTACAGGTTCATTGATTCTGATGTGGCTCGGAGAACAAATTACACAAAGGGGAATTGGTAACGGAATATCATTACTGATTACGGTCGGAATCCTTGCAGACTTACCTAAGGCTCTTTCAGATGCTTATGCTCTCATCTTTTTGGCACCTGATGAAGACAATTTGGTTATCTTGAAGGGCGTATTAATGGTTGGCTTATTCCTGATCGTCGTGGCTGGCATCATCGCAGTTACTCAGGCGCAAAGGAAAATACCTGTACAATATGCCAAAAGAATGGTCGGTCGTAAGGTATTTGGTGGTCAAAGTTCTTTTCTCCCCCTTAAGGTAAATTACGCAGGCGTAATGCCAGTTATTTTTGCAAGTGCGATTCTGATGTTTCCCGCTCAACTGCTTAGGACTTTTGGAGCTGCATTTGAGCAAGATTGGGCTATCGATTTGGCAAATGTTTTTGCAAGCAGAGGTTGGGTTTATTACTTGGTTTATGGCGGTCTGATCTTGGTTTTTAGTTATTTTTGGGTTTCAATTATGTTCAAGCCAGTACAAATTGCAGACGATTTGAAAAAGAATGGAGGTTATGTTCCTGGCGTTAGACCCGGTGATCATACAGCCAAATTTTTAGATTTTGTTATGACTCGTCTTACTTTAGCTGGTGCGATTTTTCTAACTGTGATCGCGGTATTTCCAGATTTTATTTTTAAGACTGCAAATGTTTCCTACAATGTTGCTACTTTTTTTGGTGGAACAGGTATGCTTATTATCGTCGGAGTTGTACTTGACACGATGAGGCAGATCGAAACCTTCCTATTGCAAAGGCATTATGACGGTTTTTTGCGCAAGGGTCGTATTAAGGGAAGATCAACCAACACAGGTCAGGGAATTGAGTCCCTAGAACTCAAGGATTTTGAAGCACAATGGCGACCCCTTCTTTTAATTGCAGGAGCTTTATTTGCTCTTGGTTTTATTAGTTTAGGTATTAAAGAATTCATTTTAAATTAGGAGAAATATATTATGGCAAGATTACTGGGTGTAGACATACCAAACCGCAAGAAAGTCGAGTATTCCCTTCGTTATATTTACGGAGTGGGTCCTACCCGTGCGAAAGAAATTTTAGATACTGTGGGTATTGATCCCGATCGTAGAACACAAGAGTTAACCGAGCAGGAATTAAGTCTCATCAGTAATTATATTATTGATAACAAAATAATGGTTGAAGGTGATCTTCGACGAGCAGTAACCAACAACTTAAAGCGCCTACAAAGCATACGTTGCTATCGTGGACTCAGGCATCAGCGAGGACTGCCTGTAAGGGGTCAAAGAACTATAACTAACGCACGGACTCGAAAGGGAGGAAGGAAAACCGTTGGCGTTATCAGAAAAACCTAGAGTAAAGTTATGAGCGAAGAAAATTCAAAAGAAGAGGTAGAGAATATTGAAGAACCTCAAGCAGTTGCCGATAAGACCGTTGTTGAAACAAAAAATCCAGACACGGTTGAGGATTCCAAATCTTCGGAGGAGAAAACTTCTGCTAAAAAAGAGGAAACCGCGGCGGATCTGTTGGGGGCAAATATTGAACAGGTTAAAATTCGTAAGGCAAAAGGAAGTAAAAACATATCTTCAGGCATTTGCTTTATAGTCGCGACTTTTAACAACACGAAGGTTTGTTTCTCTGACATGAAAGGAAATGTAATTTCTTGGTCAAGCTCAGGGAAATGTAANTTTAGAGGTTCTAGGAAATCAACAGCCTACGCCGCCCAAGTTGTTACACAAGATGCCGGCAAGGTCGCAATGTCTCATGGCATGAAAGAAGTTGTNGTAAAAGTCAAAGGTCCAGGTATGGGCAGGGACTCAGCCATACGTGCATTACAAAGCTTAGGCTTTACTGTTTCTACNATTATTGATGTTACTCCAGTTCCCCATAATGGATGTCGTCCCCCCAAGCGAAGAAGAGTTTAAATTTTCTTCGTAGTAAATTTTATATATTATGTCTAGATACACAGGACCAACTACTCGAATTAATCGCCGTTTCGGTATGGCGATTTTCCCAGCTAATAAGGCATTTGAAAGAAGAACTTATCCACCTGGGCAACACGGACCAACCTTCCGTCGCAAAGTAAGTGATTATGGAGCTGGATTGCTGGAGAAACAAAAACTCAGNATGCTCTATGGCCTTACTGAAAAACAATTCCGTAATCTTTTTGAGAAGTCCAAAAGACGGCAAGGAGTTACCGGGGAAGTCTTCCTTACGCTTTTAGAAACAAGACTCGATAATGTAGTTTATCGTCTAGGTTTTGCCAAGACACGCAAAGCTGCTCGCCAGTATGTTAATCATGGTCATATCTTAGTTAACGGAAAAAAAGTCGACATACCAAGCTTCTCAGTTTCAGTTGGCGACGAGATTGGCGTTCGTGAGAAAACNTCTTCGCGTCAACTTGCGACTCGAAATCTTGAAGGTGCACAGTATCACCCCGCTCCTCCTTGGGTAGATGTAAATGCGGACTCATTGCAAGGTACTGTTACCCGCTTTCCACAAAGTGATGAATTGGAACAAAGTATTAATATACAACTCGTGGTTGAATTTTACAGCCGCTAAATTTTTACCTTTAAATTATAAAATATCATGGCAACTAGATTAGGAAAGTTCGAACTACCAAACCGCTTGGTCAAGGAAGAGGATACTTCCACCGACACGTACGCAAAGTTTATCGCAGATCCTTTTGAATCAGGATATGGGCATACAATAGGCAATGCTTTTCGCCGAGTTCTTCTTAGCTCAATTGAAGGTGCGGCAATTTCGTCTTTAAAATTCGATGGGGTTCAACATGAATTTCAAAGTATAGACGGTGTGGTTGAGGATGTCACTGATGTTGTCTTAAATCTAAAGAAAGTCTTAGTTATAAGCCATAAAGCAGAACCTGTCACTTTAACAATTGATGTTGAAAAAGATGGCGAAGTTTTTGCCGGAGATATTTCACCTACCGAGGGAATAGAAATTATAAATCCTGAACAAATTATTCTAACCACGGATCGGGAGATCAGGATTACTGGCGAGATGGTAGTTACAGTCGGTAGAGGGTTCTGCCTGGGTGAGGATAGCAAATCCGATGAGCAGCCAATAGGGATGATCAATGTCGATGCTCTTTACAGTCCCGTGAAGCTCGTAAAATATGAAGTTCAGAACACCCGAGTTGGGCAAATGACTGATTACGACAAGTTACTTTTAGAGGTAACAACTGATGGTAGAATTACACCTGACGATGCACTTAAACAATCTGCCGCCATCCTTAGACATCATTTAGATGTTTTCGATCAAATAAGCGAAGAACAAGTTGAATTTGAAAGCCATACTAAAGAAGTCAGTGAAGAACAGAATCGTTTGCGCAATCTTCTCGGTATGAGTGTAAATGAAATTGAACTTTCTGTCCGGGCTGCTAATTGCTTAAACAATGCAAATATTACAACAGTTGGGGAGTTAGCGACTAAAAGTGAACCTGAAATGCTTAAATATCGTAATTTCGGAAAAAAGTCCCTTAACGAAATAAAAGCAAAACTTGAACAACTTGGATTGTCATTGGGAATGAAATTTGAAAGCCGTTTATTAGAGACGGCCTAATTTCCAGATATTTTACAAATCACTTACGATGAGACATCGAAAACACAACCATCAGTTAGGAGTAAAAACTGCCCATCGCACATCTATGTTGGCGAATTTAAGCTGCTCCCTAATCGAAAACGGCAGGATTAAGACTACCCTTGCAAGAGCTCGTGCTCTCAGGCAGACCATAGAGAAGATTATAACGCTTGCCAAAAAAGCTCATGTAGCCCAAGACCCCGCTAAAAAAATTCATTACCGAAGATTGGCCATATCCAGATTACGAAGTAAGAGTGCGACTACAAAGCTTTTTGACGAACTTGCTGAACAGTTTGTCAACCGTCAAGGTGGATACACACGTATCTACAAGCTAGCCTTACCGCGATTAGGAGATGCTGCAGAAATGGCATTGATTGAATTTGTGGAAGATGCCAAGCCGAAAAAGAAAAAGAAAGCGAAAAAGGCAACAAAGCCCAAAGATGCTCNAAAGGAATCCGATAAAAATGTTTCCGATGAGGTCTCTTCTTCTGCTAACGATTTTCCTGCTGACGAAATTTCAAAAGAAGTGGATTCAGTTACCGATGAAGCAAGCGAGCCTGAATCTTCTGTAGGGGAAGAGGTGATTGAAAATANNGATGCGAAACCTGCTTTGGAATCTCCAGACAATATTGTATCTTCAGATAAAGAAGATAATTCTGAAGAAGACAAAAAGTAAGAATCCTTTATTTTTTCCGGGCATAAAAATTATGCCCGATTAATATCGTTTTTCCTTTAGGAATGTTTGATATTAGTTTGTGTTTCTTAGTTTAATTTAAAGAAATAAATTNCATATCTATGCCACAAACTATCGTAGTCCTCGATTTCGGATCTCAATACACACAAGTAATTGCAAGGAGAATCCGTGAAGTCAATGTGTTCTCTTGTGTTTTGCCTTTTGATACNAAACTTTCTGAAATCAAAAAAGTAAATCCAGTTGGTATAATTCTATCCGGTGGACCTGCTAGCGTTTTTTCTCGTAATTCCCCCAAACCTCATGCCCAGATTTTCAAGTTAAACATTCCTGTATTAGGCATTTGTTATGGTCTACAGTTGATGGGTAAAATGCTTGGCGGTGAAGTTAAGACAAGTGATCGTAGAGAGTATGGAAGAGGGAGTTTAGAAATTAAACGCAAAGGTGCCCTATTTCATGGATTACCCTCAAAACTATCCGTATGGAATTCTCACGGAGATGCTGTATCAAAATTACCCAAGGGTTTTAGAGTCTTGGCGAAAACAGAGAACTCTTCTTTCGCTGCCATAGAAGATCCCGAGAGAAGATTTTATGGACTACAATTTCATCCAGAAGTTGAACATTCAGAAATGGGTAGTGAGATTATTTTGAATTTTCTCAAGAGGATTTGCGGATGTAAAGGAGATTGGGGAATGGGTGACTTTTTACGAGAGTCTGTAAGTAAAATTCAAGAAAAAGTTGGAGACAGTAAAGTAATTTTAGGCTTAAGTGGGGGTGTAGATTCATCCGTTGCGGCTGGACTCATACATAAAGCGATTGGAGACCAATTGACCTGTATTTTTGTTGATAATGGTCTTTTACGGTTAAACGAGAGGGAACAGGTAAAAACCCTATTCAAGAGTCATATTCCGGGAAGACTCCAAGTTGTAAAAGCAGGTGGCCTGTTTTTAAAAAAACTTAAGGGAGTAAAAGACCCAGAGAAGAAAAGAAAAATAATCGGAAGAACTTTTATCCAAGTGTTTGATCAGGAGGTTTCAAAATTAGGGAAAGTGGATTATCTTGCACAGGGCACTTTATATCCTGATGTAATTGAGAGTGTTCCAGTAGGAGGGAATCCCGCTGCTTTAATTAAGAGTCACCATAATGTTGGTGGGCTGCCCAAAAATATGAAATTAAAACTTCTTGAGCCATTGAGGGAGTTATTCAAAGACGAAGTGAGGAATTTAGGCCGTGAACTTGATTTACCAGAGTCCGTTTTAATGAGGCACCCTTTTCCAGGTCCTGGGTTGGGAGTGCGAGTTGTGGGAGATCTTTCTAGTTACAAGCTCAAGATTCTTCGAGAAGCAGACCACATCTTTATTGAAGAGTTAATAAAAGGGAAGCTCTACCACAAATTATGGCAGGCATTTTGCGTATTTTTGCCTGTAAGGAGCGTTGGGGTTATGGGAGATGAGCGCACCTATGAAAATGTTATTTGTCTTCGAGCTGTTACGAGTTCAGATGCAATGACTGCAGATTGGGCTCAATTACCAGACTCTTTTCTTAGAAAGATTTCAAATCGTATTATTAATGAGGTAAAAGGGGCGAATAGAGTAGTATATGATATAAGCTCCAAGCCACCCAGTACTATTGAATGGGAGTAATGTTATAAGGTGATATTAAACCTAAGTTACCAAAAATTTTCTCCCAATTTATTTGTTGATATTGAGCAGTTTGCGAGATCATCTAGTGCGGACATTGGGGTTGTTAAAATCGTTTCCGATATCCTTAAGGATGTAAAAGAAAATGCCGATCAGGCTCTTATCGCTAGAACGCTACTTTATGACAAGGTAGAGTTAAGCAAGTCGGATCTGCAGGTTTCCTTGTCAGAAATGGAAACTGCTGCCAACTCTTTATTGAATGAGCAAAAACAGGCAATCAATGAAGCTGTAGAAAATGTGTCTATTTTTCATCAACAAAACTTACCTAAAGATTGGACGAGTAAAAATCTTCATGGAGCTACGATTGGAGAAAGTTATTACCCAATAAAAAGAGTTGGCCTCTATGTGCCAGGAGGAAATGTTCCTTTAGTTTCTACTGTTATTATGACGGCAGCACTAGCGAAAGTTGCTGGGGTTAGTGAGATTGCAGTTACTACCCCCCCCAACAAGGATGGTTCGATTACACCAGAACTTCTGGCTGCATTACATATATTAGGAATAAAAGAGGTTTATAAAGTTGGTGGAGCCCAAGCGATTGGTGCACTTGCTTATGGGACCGAAACAATATCTCCAGTTGATAAAATTTATGGCCCTGGAAACGCCTTTGTAAATGAAGCAAAAAGGCAGGTTTTTGGCATAGCCGGAATCGATTTATTGCCTGGACCTAGCGAGGTAATGGTAATCGCGGATAACACGGCAAATCCTGCATTTACGGCTGCGGCTTTAATTGCACAAGCTGAACATGGTTCAGGAAAAGAAAAGATTTATTTAATATTTACGAATGAAGATTCTTTTGATTTGATTGAGTCTGAAATTCAAGAGCAGCTACATGGCCTAAGCCATGAGCAAGCGATATTGGAAATTTTTAATGTGGGCTTTTTTGCCGTTCATACGAATGATTTAAATAAAGTGGCGGAAGTGGCTAATTTCATAGCACCCGAACACTTGGAATTACAGGTAGATCGGGAAAGTATTTCTTTTTTACAAAAGAATATAACTACAGCAGGTGCACTTCTTTTGGGTCATTATTCCGCCACCGCACTTGGAGATTTTGTCGCAGGCCCCAGTCATGTTCTTCCTACAGGGAGATCTTCAAGATTTTCATCTGGTTTACGAATTGAAGACTTCTTTCGTCGTACAAGTATTATTCAGTATGATAGACAAAGCGTAGAAAGGGCAAAATCGTCTGCAATGGTTTTTTCTAAGATGGAACGCCTCGATGGGCATGGCAATTCGGTTGCTATTCGTTTGAATAGGACTCAGCAGGATGATTAAAGATGTGACGAGGTTTGTACCTCCATATATACTTTCGCGATGTGCTTATTCGCCTGGGTATCAGCCTGCAAATCACAAGGATTTAATTAAACTTAATACAAATGAGAATCCTTTTCCTCCCAGCCCCACCGTATCTGATGCTGTTCAGAATGAAATTAGCAACCTGCATTTATATCCTGAACCATATTCTCAAAAGTTAAGAGATTTGATAGCCTCTAAACACAGTCTTAGTGAAGAGCAGGTAATTATCGGTAATGGCTCGGATGATCTTTTAAATCTTTGCGTTCGGGCTTTTGCCGATACCAACCGAATGGTTGGTATGCTTGAACCTAGTTATTCTCTATACCCCACCCTCACCTCCCTTCAAAGAAGTAAGGTAAGTAAAGTTGAATTTCTTAACGATGAATTTAAGCTACCCGTAGAAGAAATTACTAAAAGTGGGGTAAATTTATTTTTCCTTACCAACCCGCATGCACCTAGTGGGAGGTATTTTGACCAGGAAAGTGTTTTTTCTATAGCATCCGAAATCAATGCGATTTTGGTGGTTGATGAAGCGTATGCGGATTTTTCCATTGAAAATTCTATTCCACTTTTAGATAAGGCTAATAATTTGGTTATTACTCGGACCCTTTCAAAATCATATTCACTCGCTGGGTCTAGAGTGGGCTTCGCTATTTCATCTCCCGAAATTATTTCTATACTCGATAGTGTTCGGGAGGTATACAATCTAGATCGTATGTCGCAGGCTGCCGCCTTTGCGGCCTTATCCGATGTTCATTATTTTGAAGATTGTCGTAGGAAAATCCTGGAAGAACGGGAAAAAGCCTACACTTTTTTTACTCAATTGGGGTGGCGCACAATTGAAAGTCATGCAAATTTTATTCTAACAGAACCCATTAATGCAACGGGTCAAGTTGGTAAGAAATCCGCCTCGTCCCTATTTAATTATCTTGAGAAAAATAATATTCATGTTCGATATTTTCATAATCATCGTTTGACCGAGTCCAAAATAAGAATCAGTATAGGTACCGAAAGACAAATGAATGCTTTATATCAAACAATCAATAAATGGTGCAATGAGGAAAGCTGAAATCGTAAGAGATACTAAAGAGACTAAAATATCATTTAAATTAGATTTAGATGGAAGTGGAAATGCGGATATCTCTACGGGTATAGCCTTTATGGATCATATGCTTCAACTTTTTGCGAAACATGGTTTTTTTGATCTATCGGTTCAGGCAAATGGAGACTTGGAAGTTGATTATCATCATTTAGTCGAAGACTTGGGAATCGCTATGGGGCAAGCAGTCAAGCAGGCATTGTTAGACAAAGCGGGTATTCAACGATACGGTTTTTTTATTCTCCCTATGGATGAAACGATGGCAACCGTGGCATTGGACTTAAGTAACCGAGGGTATTTAGTTTACAGGGTTGATTGCCAGCATTCCCAAGTTAGAGATTTTAACATTCATTTGTTTAAAGAATTCTTTCAAGCATTTGCTAATGAGGTGGCTTGTAACCTCCATATTCGCCTAGAGTATGGGGACGAACCTCATCATATAGCTGAAGCAATTTTTAAAGCTTTTGCAAAAGCGTTAGATGTTGCAACTAAACCCGAACCTCGTTTGGGAGGAAAAGTGCCTTCTACTAAAGGAACGCTCTCCAAATGATATTACTCGGTTTGCCCACATAATATGAAAAAGGTAGGGGTTGTTGATTACGGCACCGGCAACCTGAAAAGTGTTGTGAAAGCGTTTGAGTTTTTAGGTGCAGCTGTCTCCTTAGTCAAATCTCCAGATGATTCTTTACATGTAGATGCCTTGGTGTTTCCGGGACAAGGAACATTTGATCAATGCATTGGAAGCTTAACTCAATCCGGTTTGGATATTCTAATCAAAAAGTGGATTGAGGGGGGTAAACCTTATTTTGGTATCTGTTTAGGTTTGCAAGTGCTTTTCTCTCATTCGGAAGAAGGAAGAGAAGCAGGCTTAGGGTTATTTGAAGGTGAGGTTCGCAAATTTAAATTAGCTTTTAACTATAAGATACCTCACATGGGCTGGAATTCAGTCTACTGGGAATCTGAAGAGAAAGATAATCTGCTGGATGGCATATGCAAAGGGGATCAGTTTTATTTTGTGCATAGTTACCATGTATCCCAACCAGAAAGCAGTTTACAGACATATAAATCATCTTATGGATATGAATTTATAAGCGGTATTAGATCCGGAAATTGTGTAGCTACTCAATTCCATCCTGAGAAGAGTCAGGAAAAAGGATTAAAATTATACAGGAACTTTCTTGAAAAAATGGTCTAAGATTGGCACAAGTATATTTAATCCCCCCACCAACCCCACTACAAATGTCCAATCAAGCAAACTTAACAATAGGCGATCAAGCTTTTCCCTTAAATGTAATAGTGGGTACCGAGGATGAGCACGCTTTGGATATCAGTACACTCCGCAAAGACAGCAAATTTATCACTTATGATGATGGCTATGGAAACACTGGATCGTGTGAAAGTAGCATTACTTTTATTGATGGAGACAAAGGTATATTAAGATATCGGGGGTTTGATATTTCTGAGCTAGCTGAAAAATCCAATTTTTTAGAATCATGCCTCCTTCTTTTTAATGGCGAGTTGCCTACAACCTCCGCTATTGAGAATTTTAAGTTGCAAGTATCTTCCATGTCAGCGCTTCCAGCGGATGTTGAATCAATGATTGAGTCAATGCCCTCTACAACTCACCCGATGGGTATATTAGGAGCCGCCCTGCAAGCACTTGGTGGAAGTTTCCCAAAACTTAGTACAAACACTCGTCCTGCCGATGTAGAATCTTTTGACGAAGCAGCAGCCCTTATACTTGGAGCTATTCCGTCGATAGCAGCCAAGCATTACCGTTCATCAAGGAATGAAAGTATTCCTTCCCGCCGTGGAAATCATAATTATTGCGAAAATTTCCTTCACATGATGTTTGGAAATGAAGATGGTCAATCTATTGATCCAGCAGTCAGCAACGCTTTGGATCTTATTTTTCTATTACATGCTGATCACGAACAGAATTGTTCTACTTCAACATGTAGAATGATTGCATCTGGGGGAGCTAATGCATTTGCTTCTTTAGCTGGTGCGGTTTCTGCTCTTTGGGGTCCTTTGCATGGTGGAGCAAATATGGCAGTAATCAAAATGCTGAATGAGATTCACTCGGCGGGTGATGATGGAAGTCAATTTATTCAATCTGCGAAAGAAGGGAAATCTCGTTTAATGGGATTTGGCCACCGAGTATATCGTAATTATGACCCGAGGGCAAAGATTCTTAAAAGTGCCTGTGATCAGGCATTAACTGCATTGGGAGTGGAAAGTCCGATTCTAGATATCGCCCGTAATCTTGAACGTTCTGCTTTGCAGGATGAATACTTCATTCAGCGTAAACTTTACCCGAATGTGGATTTTTACAGTGGAATAATTCTACAAGCCATGGGCTTTCCAACTGATATGTTCACAGTACTTTTTGCAATTGGAAGAGCACCTGGATGGTTGTCTCATTGGAAAGAAATTGCAACCCACGGAAAACGAATTCATCGCCCAAGACAAATTTATCAGGGTTCGATCCATCGCCCCTATATTGAATTAGGTAATCGTTAGGTAATTTTATTTTTTCGGGGGCGGAGGTGCTTGTGCAAGTACCTCCTCCATGGATAACCCTGTAAATTCTTTAATGCCCTTAATAAGTAGCCAAAAGGCGTAACCGCTTACAAACAAGCAAGGTAAGCTGATAATAGGTAGGCTCCAACTCATCATCCGACCTACTTCATCGTTGAATAAAATCTTATCAACACTTGGTTCTGTAACTACAATGATTCGGGCTAAAATAAAGTTTAAGATAGCACTCACTCCAAAAGAAAGAGCAATAAGCCAAGTGCATTTAACCAGAAGTTTGTTGAAATTTAATTTAGTTCCTAATTCATCTAGCTTTTGGTCAACCAAGGAAACCTTAATGACTTCAGGGTTGTACAAAAATAACCTGACTAATGGCTTTTGTGTACGGAGTGTAATGATCGTGAACATACCAAGAATTGCAGGTAGTGCAGACTCTTTAACGGCAAACATGAAGACCGTTGCACCGGGCAATAACCCGATTCCACCTGTTAAAAGGGCACTAATTGCGCCAAGAATGGAAAAGAAATTCCATTTTCGTCGTCGAATCAAATCAAGAATTCCATAAGATACAGGAAAAAATATGGCCAAAAGTAGAATGATAGAACCAACAAGAGCGGAATCTGCTTTAGCGGATAAAGCTTCGCCAAGAGTTTGCCCAAACCATTCATCGCCTTTTCTCAAAATTACAATCGGGAGGATTAAATTGAACCCTAGGTTGAGAAACATATTTTCACGCTTCGGATTGGTTGCCTCAAAAGAATTCTTGGTCATGGAGTACATATATGATTTATCCTCTAATAAGTCTCTATTAATTTGATGAGTGCTTTGCCAAAATGTTTGATTTCAGCAGGACCAACTAGAGAATGGGTGGACTCTGTGCGTTTTCTTTCGAATCCTTCGAGTGGCAAAATGGGATATGCTTTGGCTCAAGAGGCCAACCATATGGGTTTTGAAGTAACCTTAGTTAGCGGCCCTGTGGCCTTGAATCCACCTGAAGATGTCCTATTTATAGCTGTGGAATCTGCACAGGAAATGTATGAAATTTTATTAAGAGAATTCAAACATACAGAACTCATGATTATGAGTGCTGCAGTTTCAGATCATCGTCCAGAATTCCTAGGGTCGGAAAAAATAAAAAAAAATAAATTTCCAGAAAATTTAAAATTAATACCGAATCCCGATATTTTAGCTGAGCTAGGAAAAGCAAAATTACCTCATCAGATTCTTGTCGGGTTTGCTGCTGAAACTAGCGATCATATCGAGAATGCTCGTATTAAGCTTATTGAAAAAAAACTAGATTGGGTTGTGGTAAATGACATAGCAAGCAATGTAACTGGCTTTGCCACAGAAATGAACGAAGTTACTTTATTGTCCCGGCAAGAAGAAACCTTTACATTGCCTTTCGCTTCAAAAAGTAAAATAGCCACAGGAATTCTAAAGCAAGTATGGAAGTAGGTAATAAATCGAATCGTAGTCCATTGGATCGTGTGCTTGGCAGATTGGATGATTTGGATGAAGTTAATCTTGGAATACTTGTACAAAGACTTGCACGAGAGAGAAAATTATTGGAAACAGTTTTTGATGTTATTCGAGATGGTGTGCTGGTTCTTGATGATAAGGGTTTTTTAACTTATTCAAATCAGCAAGGCCGCACATTGGTTGGACTAAAAGATAACAATTCTGAAAAAATTAATATCCGTAAAGTAGCTCCTGAAATTGCCCGTGCATTGGGTATGGAGAGAGCACAGGATCCCTCTTATCCTGAAGTTGTGATGCGGGAAATGCAAATTACATATCCTGAGACTAGACAACTGAGGCTTTACGCAGTTCCTATTGAAAGGTCTGATCAAAAAGATGAAGCATTAAATAAAGCGGGTCTAGCTGTTGTCATGACTGATGTAACTGAAGAGCTAGATGACTTTAATGCTAAAATCGAAAGCGAAAAAGTTTCCAGTATCATGGATTTAGCAGCAGGTGTCGCCCATGAACTCGGAAATCCATTAAATTCAATCAATATTCATCTTCAACTGTTACAGAGGAATTTAGAATTCCTTGATAATGAAAATGCCAAGGCTAAAAAGTCATTACATTCATGCATTAAGGAAGTTCAGAGATTGGATGGGATTATCTCACACTTTCTCAAAGCGATTCGCCCAACAGATCCGGATTTTAAAAAAATTAATCTTCTCCATATTGTTGAAGAAACAGTTCGTTTAAGAGAAAAAGAGCTACACGCGAAAAAAATTTCGGTAAGTATGGAGGCTGGTGTGCGAGAACCGATGATTTATGCAGATGCTGAGCAAATCAAACAAGTGTTATTCAATGTAATTGGCAATGCCTTAGATGCAGTAGGCGAAAGCTCTGTGATTCGAGTGGTTACAGGTATTGATGATAACTATGTATTTGCCAAAATTGTTGACCAAGGAACAGGTATAAAAAAAGAAGACATATCCCGTGTTTTTGAACCTTATTTTACAACCAAAAAGTCTGGTCATGGAATTGGAATGATGATCGTGCATCGTATCATGAGAGATCATGGGGGTGAGGTAGGCATCGACAGTAAAGAGGGATCAGGTACGATAGTTTCATTGAATTTCCCTAGAAAATCTATTCGCCGCACACTTTTAGAGAGCACAGAATCGAACGACTCAAATTAATGAAGCCCAATCTTTTAATTGTAGATGATGAAGAGCATACTCGCGAAGGCTTGGAGCTTGCTCTCGAAGATAAGTTCGAAATATTTTTAGCATCCAGTGCAGAAGAGGCATTCAATGCTCTAGAGGCAGAAAAATTTGAGGTTGTATTGACCGATCTTAGGATGTCCGGAGAATCTGGGATGAGCGTAATTGATTTTACAATCAGACATGCACCCGAAGCGATCTGTATTATGATGACAGCTTATGGTGAGGTAGATATTGCTGTGGAGGCGATGAAGCGAGGTGCATTTGATTTTCTTTCCAAACCAGTCAATCTTGAGCGCTTAGAGCTCTTAATCAGGCGTGGCTTAAACGAGCGCACTCTTAAACAAGAGAATAAAGACCTACACCAACGCCTCGACAAAACCTACAGTTTTGATGGTATTCTTGGGAAATCAACCGCATTAGAAAAAGTTCTTGAGCAGGTACAATTAGTTGGCCCATCTAAAGCAACCGTTTTAGTCACAGGTGAAACCGGGACGGGTAAAGAATTGATTGCCCAGGCAATTCATCAGAATAGTGACCGTTCCCGTGGTCCATTTGTACCGGTTCATTGTGCTGCCCTACCCTCTAATTTATTAGAAAGTGAGATATTTGGACACGAGAAAGGTGCTTTCACGGGTGCTGTTGAGAAAAGAGTAGGTCGTTTTGAATCTGCCGATAAAGGAACATTATTTTTGGACGAAATTGGAGAGATTGACAGTTCTACCCAAGTAAAGCTCCTGAGATTTCTAGAATCTAAAAGTATTGAACGCTTAGGAAGTGCTAAGACTATTGATTTGGATGTACGCTTAGTTTGTGCAACCAATCGAGACCTTCGAGGCATGACAGAAAAAGGTGAATTTCGAGAAGATCTTTTTTACCGAATGAATGTGGTTACAGTTCACCTCCCCCCCCTGCGAGAACGGGGTGATGACATTTCTCTTTTATTACATCATTTTCTTAAACATTTTGCTCAGGAAAATGGATTTGATATCCCGCTTCTTAGCCCAGATGCAATGTCAATTCTAGAGAAATATTCTTGGCCTGGAAATGTTCGGGAACTTCGAAACTTTTGCGAAAACTTGGTCGTCCTTAAACGTGGACTGGAAGTAACACCCTATGATTTGGATATTCGATTTTCTTCCAATGATACAAAGGAAATTAATTCAAGTAAAATGCCTCTTGAGGTCCCTCATCTTTCCGTTCAAGAAAATGAGAAGCGGTTGTTAAGAAATGCCCTAGTTCAATCAGGAGGAAACAGAACGAGAGCGGCCGAGCTTATGGGAATAAGTAGGCGAACACTTCATCGAAAATTAGAGAAATGGCCAGAACTGGATCACAAATAAACTTGTGATTTGGCTGCTCGGGCTGGATTCGAACCAGCGACCAAGTGATTAACAGTCACCTGCTCTGCCACTGAGCTACCGAGCAATGTTATCCACTATGTATGATCCTTTGCCCACTGTCAATCATGACGGGTAAAAAATTAAAATCTCCAAAATTTGAAATT
>NHCX01000022.1 GCA_002168015.1 Verrucomicrobia bacterium TMED44 | reverse complement strand
GAAGATGTTTCAGAAAAATCAGGCATAATTCGCTTATGCCAATTTCACACAGAAATTACCGGGGCTACTTATCAAAATTATGAATGGGTTGTCAGCCTCACTGACGCATCAGGGCATAACAAAGAAGAAAAATTCGACTATATTATCTCTGGTCTAGGCGGCTTACACAGCCCTGCCTATCCAAATGTTCCAGGACTTGAAGATTTCAAGGGAGCATCTTTCCATACAGCTAAATGGGACCATAATGTCGACTTGACCGGTAAGAACGTTGCCATTATCGGTAATGCCGCCAGCGCCGTTCAGGCTGTTCCAGAGATAGACGATAAAGTCGCCTCTCTCACCATTTTCCAGCGCACACCCAATTGGATGATGGATAAGGACAATAAAGAATATTCGGGAAGAGCCCTAAAGCTTATGCGATTACTCCCTATTATACCTTTATTAAAAAGATTAAGAATTTTCCTTTGGGCTGAGTTTGTTCTCCATCCTGCTTTTCGTGAAAACAGCTTTATGCAAAAGCTTGCACGCATGAGAGCTGAGGCCTTTCTAAGACAAGAAGTTAAAGACCCCGAGCTTCTCAGCAAACTGATACCGGATTATTCCGTTGGATGTAAGCGGGTACTGTTTATTGATTCCTATCTTCAATCTTTACAAAAAGATCACGTGCAATTGGTTGACCGGGCCGTCAAGGCCGTCACAAAAAACGGCATTACTGATGCCGATGATAAGAGCCGTAATTTTGATGTGATTATCTATGCCACAGGGTTCAACCCCTTTAACATTCTCTCATCAATGGAAGTAAAAGGACCCGGCGGGACAACACTTTCAGAGAGCTGGCAGGAAAATATACGGTCTCATAAAACAGTTGCGGTTTCGGGTTTTCCAAATTTCTTCAAATTCGGATTCCTGGCCCTTGACGATGCGAAAACGGTTCATGGCAATATAATGACTCATAATCAATTCATCCTAGGGCAGGAGATCCGGGAAGCCAACTTTTTTGACTTTTCTGGCCTGCAGTTTTACGGTCTTGGAACAATAAATGGGAAAATTTTTGATAGTAGCTGGCATAGTTGCGGTAATTGCCGGGTTAGTGATGCAATTTGCCCCACAGGCCATCTCGTGGTTTGGGAAATTACCCGGGGATATCCGTTATGAAAAAGGAAATGTTAAATTCTTTTTTCCGATCACCACCATGATCCTTTTGAGTGTGGGTATCAGTCTGCTTATGAAATTATTCGGAAGATAAATTCCATTGCCAAGCTTGGTTTTCTGAGGCAAGAAAACGGTATGGGTAAGTGGAAAATAGGATTGGTTTTATATTGTGCATTGGTGCTCTATGTTTCGAGCATGAGCCCGGGCGAGTTACCTAAAACGGGAGTGGCGGTTTCTGACAAAGCGATCCATCTGGTTGAGTATGCGATCATGGGAATTCTGGCATGGGGTGGGTTCGGCAAAGGGGCTAGCGGTTTTCCCTGGGGGTTGCTGGCCTTTTGTGCCTGTTTTGGGATTGCAGATGAGTGCTGGCAGGACTGGTTGGGGAGTGGGCGTTCCCCGGAAGTGTGGGATGCGGCGGCCGATGCGTGCGGCGCTTTTATCGGGTTGCTCCTCTCGATGGTCTTCTGGAAGCGCTGAGGAATCTCCTACGGAAGCGGATTGGCTGGGGGAGAAGGTTTTGGCTGAGCTTCGAGTACCACTGTATCCGTCCAGGAAGAGGCAATAATGGTGGCATCATCTTCCGGTCCGATCATCCGGATGCGTACATAGTGGGTCTCTTCCGGTAGGCGGCCGGTCATGGTAGTTTCTAATTCATTGCCTCCAATTGTCCGACGGTCCAGTCCCGCTGAAAATTCCGGATCGCTGGCCACTTCAATTTCATAGCGGTGGCCAGCTGGTGCATCTGGGATTGCCTTAAAGGAGATCTTTAGATCTGAGGATTCATTGGGTGGGCGGGAAATGGGTTTGGTGGATGGAGTCGGGCAGTACACCATGGGGAAATCATATATAAAGACTGAGATTGGACTTTCCAGATCCGCATAGTTCCCGGCCTCTGGAAAACATTTTATGGTAAAAGAGAATCTTCCATAGGGCTTGGCATCCGGGATACTGAGGAACGCTTCTTTTTGAACGAAATCGCCGAATGGTTCTTCGAGAGTTTGTCCGGTTTTTACATTGATCATGTAGGAGAATTTTCCAATATTGGAGGAGACTGCACTCCATTGGATTTCGAGGGTTCCGTTCCGGTCGATTGCACTGATATTGTAGGGTTGCGGGAGGGGGTTTCCGGGGACATCAAACTCGACCGTAATTTCATCGGTGGTTGAAAAGGCATCATTGTCTTCTGCCGGGGATGCCCGAAACTGGGCCCAGTAGGTACGCCCGCCCTGTAGGATGACATCCAGAATTTCAGTTTCCCGGGTAATAAATTCTTGGAAAGGCTTTTGTTTGCTTGGGTCATCGAGAAGATGGACAACATAATCAATGGGCCCGGGTTGCTGGAGTTCACTCCAAGAAAAATCAACTTTTCCGAGTTCGGGGCTTACCACAAATCCCCCTACTTGCTCCCTGGGATAAGACGCGGTTACTACAGTAATGATGGTGGATTCCCCCTGTAAAAAGCGGGGATCTCCGGGAGTGGGCAGGGCGGTGACCCGAAAGTGGTGCGGGGTATCGATTTGAAGGTTTGAAAAAGTAGTCTGATGAGAATCAGAAATTTCCCGCTCAATGACCAGATTATCAAATTTTGGATTGGTGGATGCCTCAACCAAAAAAACCGGCTGACTTGGATAACCCGGATCACTTTGCCAATTAGAAGGATCAAACCAGTTGAGAGAGACTTCGGACTGGGTAACTGCCATGACTTCAACCCTTGGTTTAGTGAGAGGTTTACCGACTGGTTCGTAAGAGTTTGTCCGCTGAGCTTCTTCTTTCTGGCCCGATTTTTTAAGGGGAGTGGACTCAGGACTTTCTGAGCATGAAATGAGGATAAAACAAAGGGAGGCCAGTAAGGTAATTTTCATGAGTTGTAAGTTAAATTTGAAAGGCGAACAGAGACATGTCAATCGTGGCTTTTTAGAAATCAGAGTGAATTGAACTTGCCATAGGAGTGGCAGTGTGGAGAACAAAAGCATGCAAAAAAATATATCTGCCCCATCTCATTCAGTGGAAACAATAAACCGAAGAAGTCTATTTAAAGGCTTAACGGCGGGGGNAGTAGCCTCCACCCTCCCTGTGCTCTCGGTAAATGCGGCGGGTCAGGCACCTTTACAAAGAGGCGTAACCAAGGGAAGAATCAAACAATCTGTGGTCTCTTGGTGTTTTGCAAATCATTGGTCAGTGGAGGAAACCTGTCGACAGGCAAAACGGTTGGGTTGTCAGAGTATTGAACTGATTGACTCAGAGAGTTGGCCGACATTGGAAAAATATGGGCTCACTTGTGCGATCTCGGGAATACCGGTCGAGGGAAAACCATTTATCAAGGGCTTCAATAATCCCGATTATCATCCCATGTTGATTGAGGCCACGAATAAAGCGGTCTCTGAATCCGCAGATTTTGGATGTCCCAATGTGATTGCATTTACCGGATATGAGGAGAATTTTTCATTGGAAGATGGGGCCAAAAACTGTGTCGAGGGCTTTAAGAAAGTGGCCGGGTATGCCGAAGAAAAAGGAGTAACTATTTGTTTGGAGATGCTCAATACCAGAGATGGATCGGATCCGGATAAGGGACATCCCGGATATCAGGGCGATCACATTGACTATTGCCTCGATATCGTCAAACAGGTGGGTTCACCCCGGGTGAAGTTGCTATTTGATATTTATCATGTGCAAATTATGGACGGNGATGTCATCCGCAGGATTGGTGAATGTGGAGATTATATCGGTCATATTCACACAGCTGGAAACCCAGGCCGTGGTGAACTTGATGATACCCAGGAGATTAATTACCCGCCGATCATGCAGGCCTTGCTTGATATCGGATATCCAGGCTTTGTGGGTCAGGAATTTATCCCTACCCGAGACCCGGCGGAGGGACTTGCCGAAGCGGTTGAACTTTGTGATATCTAGAGGCTTGTAATTCTTTCTGTTTGCCCGCTCGTTCAGGCTCAACTAGGAGGAGGGAGTGGGGGGTAAATGAAAAAGGTGAGCTTTATTGATCTGTTCTGTGGGATTGGAGGCTTCAGGTACGCCTTAGATGCCGCTGGCTACAACTGTGTCTTTTCCTCGGATATAGATAAAGATGCCCGAACCACTTATCAGGCTAATTTTGGGACCATCCCAGATGGAGATATCACTGCAATTCCTCCGCGAAATATTCCGCCACACCAAATTCTTTGTGGGGGTTTTCCTTGCCAACCATTTAGTATTTCCGGAAACCAGTATGGGTTCGCGGATGCAAGGGGCACTTTGCTCTATGAAATTTTACGGATTGCCGGCTCGCATCAACCCGATGTTTTATTTTTGGAAAATGTCAGAAATTATCTTTCTCATGCCGGTGGTAAAACTATGGCGACCACTCTGGCCCTCATTGAGAATGCAGGGTATAATGTATATTACAAAGTCTTAAATGCTTCGGACTTTGGAGTTCCACAAAAAAGGGAGCGCCTTTATTTTGTTTGTTTTCGAAAAGATCTCGGTGTTACTGATTTTACTTTCCCATCGCCCGTGAGCCTAGATGTTGCAGTGGAAGATATCCTGTTCCCATCAGGAGATCCATCTTTGGAAGATTTAGTTATTGAAAGAAAGGACCTGCGGATGGCAGATCAGCTGGATCATCCAAGAAGAAACCGTCCCTTAAGGATTGGCACAGTAGGCAAGGGAGGGCAGGGCGAGCGGGTGTACAGTGTAAAAGGGCATGCGATTACTTTGTCGGCATTTGGAGGAGGCATCGGTGCTAAAACGGGGATGTACTGGATCGATGGAAAGATAAGAAGGCTCCACCCCAGAGAATGTGCTCGATTGATGGGCTTTCCAGAAGATTTCAAACTGCACGCCCGCAAAAATGTTTCTTATAAACAGTTTGGAAATTCGGTGGCAATACCTGTGGTCAGAAAAATTTTCGAGGAAGTGCAAAACCGTTTAAATAATCCCTCTCAACAAGCAGCTNAGTCATCGTATGTCAGGACAACTCGCCAAAAGATCTGCAAAAAATACCATGGGTTGTCTGATCGGTTGTGCAATTGGGGATCTTGGTGCGATTTTAGCCTTTCAAATTTACCATTCTCCTCAAGGNATTCCCGAGGAAATTTGGAATCTGGTATGGGGGGTGGCGATGATCAGTGGAATTATTAGCAGTATTATATTGGAAACGCTGATTCTCTGGAAGCAATTAGGTGCCAAGGAAGCATTTCGTACGGCCGTGGGGATGAGTCTGATTTCGATGATTTTAATGGAGGTGGCTATGAATCTGGCTGATTATGGGATGATGGGGGAACCCGCGATTACCTTAGGTGTATTACCCGTCACTTTAAGTGCTGGGTTTCTCGCTGCCTGGCCCTACAATTTTTGGAGATTAAAGAAACATGGAAAATGTTGTCATTAATTGCCCTTTTCTATACTTGCACTTGTCTTAAATAATAGGCTAATTTAGCAAACCATGAAGCTCTTACATCGCGAAGACGTCTTGGAGGCAGGATACGACCTCCCAACTACTGGATTATGCGCCAATATTGGAGACTCTGAAATGCAGGAGCTCCGGTTTGGCGGAGAGTGGATTTTGTCAGAAGATGAGACTTTGGTCGCGGATGGTCATGAGCAGAGATACCTATATATGGTGGTCTCGGGGGAAGTCGCTATTACCAAGATCAATGATCAGGGAAAAAGCCAACAGATTGCGACACTGGGAACAGGTGCTGCCTTTGGCGAGATGGCTTTTCTAAGTGGCGGGGTAGCTTCCGCTAATGTTCAATCTATCGGTGAGACTATTNTATGGCGGATGGATCACGAGCAGTTGCTTGGGTTTATCGGTGAATATGGAGTGGCGGGCGGGCAATTGTGTTTAAATGTAGCGAGTATCCTTTCCGGCAGGTTGGTCGAAGGAAATAAAAAGGTATTGGATATGGGCAAGGAGTTGCAGGCTTCCCTAGCCCAGTTGAAAACTGCAGCGGGTGCGGGGACAGGCAAGAGCAATCAGGCTTTGCAGCAGATGCAGGGAAAAGTGGCCAATATGCAAAATGCCTTTAAGGGCGGGGCGGTCAAAAAATCGACAAGTATTTTTGCAATGGCTTCCACTGTTGTCGCCGTATTGAGCACTCTGGGTATGATCGGACTATTTGTCAGTTATGATGATTCAGCCGTTCAAGAAGCTTCTTCTCTTGGAAAAAAAGTTAAGAAACTGGAAGCGAATGAGGAATTTTATCTCGGGCTTAAAAGAAGACTGGAAGATGAAAATAAAGAACTCTTGGAAATTGAAAAATCGACCAAAAGAGAGAAGGAGGAAATTGCCAATAATTTATCGGAGTCCATGTCTGAGGCCCAAACTTTACGCGGACAGATAGAGCAGTTGGAAGATCAACTATCCGAAGCCAAAGACGATCTGGTTCGGGCACGAAAAGTGGAACCCATAAAAGTTGCGCCCACTTCTCCGGCCAAGAAAGCTGAGGCCAGTAAATCCTTACAGGAAGAAATGCTGGCTTGGGCGAAAAAAAACACCACCCTGATCTTTCCATTGGAAATTGAACTGAGAAATAATCACATCACTTTACAGGACCGGTCCAGGCAGGTGCAGATACCTGTTAAGGTGGGAGGGAAAGTTCGTGCCATGCAAATTCACCCGGCATCTCCCGAATACTTGGTAGTCGCTCAATTGAATAGTGATAAGTTTATGGCCACCGTTTTAATCAAAGATTCAGATTTCTTTGAACAATTACAACCTAAGTATCAGGGACATGCCCGTTCAGTCGGTAAGAAGGTGAATCTTTCACCGCTGTCCTCTCCCTCGTCCAATTCCAATTCTCAGTTGAGTTCACCGGATGGAAATACCGAAAAACCTGCTTCTTCCAAACCTGAAAAAGTTGAGGAGGATTCAGATGATTCGCCTGCGGTCGTTCCTGGATCTCCGATGAATCCGCAAAAGCCTGAAAATGCACTGGATTCAATGCCAGAGAAGGCAACAGCAGAAAAAAAGGTGGATACCAGTGATCATGGTAGCAATTGTGTGTGTAAGGATTGCCGGATAAAGAAAATTGGGAAGGGTAGTCTTTTTCCTGATTTGTAAGAGTTTTCCCCGCTTGAACTCTAAAGATAAACTATTTTCGTAGATTTTATCTTAAAAAGAGGGCTACCGCTCCCGCCCCGGCAGCTGCCGAAAGCAAAGCCAGGATCAGATAAGCATTTCGGTGATTCCACCGGGTAAGTTTTTCCCACCCCGAATACCAGTAAACTGAAACTTCTTCATTATGACGAAATTTTTGCAGGTCTTCCAATAAATGACCTACGCTTGAATACCTTTCTGTTTTTTGACGCTTTAAAGCTTTCATGCAAATGGCCTGTAACTCTCTGGGTATATCGCGGTCCGGGCTAACTTCTCTTGGAAGGGGGTAGGGGCGTTCGAGAATCTTTTGTTTAATCTCAATGATATCTTGCCCATTCACAAAAGTATTTAAGGTAAGTAGTTCGAAAAGAATCACCCCCAGAGAAAATATATCGCTCCGATGATCCAACAGGGGATCTCCTGTAGCGATCTCTGGGGACATATACATGGGAGTACCATAGGGCCTTCCAGTTGGAGTAAGTTTACAATCCGATGGGATCGGGTCTTCTGTGATATTTTCAGAAGCCAGACTTTTGGCTCCCTTGATTTTNGCCAAGCCCCAGTCCAAAACATAGACTTCACCAAATTTCCCCACAATTATATTTGCCGGTTTTAAGTCACGATGAATTACACCCATTTCATGTGCGTAAGCAATAGTCTGGCAGACTTGAATGAGAATGTCCAAAAGGCGGGGTAGGGGAAACTTATCAACCACCTCGGGTACTTCATGTTTTAGATCAAGTAGGATCTTCCTCAAATCCTGCCCATCGACTTTTTTCATGGTGAAAAAGAGCTGCCCATCCCGGTCACGACCAAGTTCATAAACTGGAAGAGTTCCAGGGTGCTGAATATTGGCAGTCACCCTGGCCTCCCGTAGAAATCTTTTGGTTTCAATGTCTGATTCCCGTAGGTCTGTGTGCAAAGTTTTATAGGCAACATTCCGGCTGAGATTTTTGTCAAAAACTGTATACAGCCTCGCTGTTCCACCTTCCGCTAAAGGTTTGAGTTCGTCATACTTGAGCGATCCGCTTTTCCACGCGGCCGGAAGTATATCATCGGTATCCTGCGGGTGCAGGCTCTTTGCTTCTTCTTCCGCCCTAATCATTTACGATTTTAAGATAATTCGGCTTTACCAAGTCTGCAAGGTAGGAAGTGATTTACTTAGGCATTTGTAATCCCAAATGGGAAAGGTTTCGTTCCTTGGCGAGTCTGATCTGACGATTCCTTTCCCGTAGGCTAGCTCTTTTTTCTTCTTCGAGAGAGTCATGACAATGGGGGCAGGAGACTCCCGCTTCATATTTTTCTGAATCGAGGTCTTCTTTGGCAAGGGGCCACCTGCAGCCAAAGCAAAGCATGGTTTCCCCGTCCTTTAAGCCATGGACAACCGATACACGGTGATCAAAAATAAAGCACTCGCCCTCCCATTCACTCTGGTCGGCGGGAACCTTTTCGAGGTAGTTGAGGATCCCCCCTTTCAAGTGATAGACCTCGTCAAATCCATTGTCCAAAAGTTGTGAGGATGCTTTTTCGCATCGAATGCCTCCGGTACAGAACATGGCAATCTTTTGCTTCTTTTGGGGATCGAGATTCTTTTTTGCATAATCTGTCCATTCCCTAAAAGTCTGGGTGTGAGGGTTTTCCGCGCCCTTAAATGTGCCAATGGCCACTTCATATTCATTCCGGGTATCAATCACTCGAACCGTGGGGTCTTGTATTAATTTATTCCACTCTTCGGGCTCCACATATTGACCCACGGCTTTATTTGGGCTAACCGCAGGGTCACCCAAGGTTACAATTTCCGGTCTCGTTAGGATGCGTAACCGGTAGAAAGTGGAGCGAGGACTTTGGGTAGTGCGGGGAGTGAGGTCTGAGAAACGGGAGTCTTTTCTTATCTGATTAAGAAAAAGATTAATTTGATTTTTAGATCCTGAAATGGTGCCATTGATTCCCTCGGATGCGAGTATGATTGTTCCCAGGATTTGGTTTTTTTTACCCCAGGTTTCAAGTCTGCCTTTCCAATCCTTATACTCAGGCAATTCAGCAAACTTGTAAAAGGTGGAAATAGTGGTTGAGGTGCTTTCTTCGGACACTGTAATTTCAATTAATCTGCGACCTTAATGATCGCTTTGAGAGCCCCACTTGAAGGGTGTGTGACATCGGCAAACTTCGAGCCAACCTCATCAAATTCCAAATGATGGGTTATCCAGGGATCGGTGTCAATCGTACCATTCTCGATCAGATCAATGATCCTCGGAAAATCGGTGGGTAAGGCATTGCGCGAAGCTAAAAGAGTGATTTCTGGGCGGTGCAAAATAGGGTGGGCAAAGGATATGTTCTCGGTGGTTATACCAACATAGACGAGCCTGCCCGTGTGGGCGACATACTGAAGGGAGGTACCCATGGATTTGTTATTGCCCGTGGCGTCGGTCACGAGGTCAAAGAGGTTCCCATCCGTTTCCTCTAGCATCTTCTGTTTTTCAGACCCATCCCCTTTGAATAAGATAAGGGATTCAATGCCGTACTGTTGCCGGCAAAATTCCAACCTTTGCTCAGACATGTCCATCACGGTGATTTTGGCTCCGGAAAGCCGGTTGAATTCCAAGGTGGATAACCCAATGGGACCTGCCCCGATTACCAATATATGTTCATTATGTTTCGGGTTTCCACGATCGGATGCATGGCAACCAATTGCGAGGGTTTCCACCAGGGCCAGTTGTTCGGCCGAAAGGGTAGTTGATGGGTGAAGTTTGTCCGCACGGATTAGGGACTGCTCACAGAGTCCACCATCCATCATAACACCAAAGACCTTGAGGTTCTCACAACAGTTCCCTTGCTCTTTTTTACAGGCATAACATCCCCCGCAATTCAAGTATGGCTCGACGGCACAGTGATCGCCCGGTTGAACATTTTTAACTCCATCTCCAGTCTCCATCACTTCCACTCCTAATTCATGCCCCGGAATACGGGGGTAATCGAAGAAAGGAAATTTTCCAAGATAGCAACTGATATCCGTTCCGCAAATTCCCATTCGCAAGGTGCGAATGAGGGCTTCTCCAGGACCGGGTTTTGAGGGAGCCTCCAATTCGATGGATNTAAATTTTTTGGGTTCTTGGAGTTGCCAGGCTTTCATTAGAAATCAAGGAGGGAGGTCATGTAATTCGAGTTATGTTCCGAGAACGGCTTGGATCCAAAAGTGTGCCATCAAAGAGGCCCCATGGGGACTTGGGTGCACGCCATCCCCCGCCCAATGCTTGGGCTCAGCATATTTAACTGCCTCGTCAAACATGGCTTGAAAGGGTACGAATAAAGCCTCATTNTCAGATGCAATCTTTCGGGCAGATACTCGGTATTTATCAAATTCAGGGAACCACTTGTCGGAGACCGCCCCGCATTTCAGGACAAAAGGTTCACAGATCACGAGCTTGACTTGAGGAAGGTGCTTGCGGGTCTTTGCGATGAGCTTGCGGTAGTCATCTTCATAGGTCTTTACGGTTCCATCGTATCTACCGTTGAGACCATGCCAGATATCATTCACTCCAATCAGAATACTTAACACATTTGGTTTAAGTTCAATACAGTCCTTTTCCCAACGGGCATCTAATTGATGGACCTTGTTTCCGGAAATCCCGCGGTTGTGAATGGTGAGATTCTGCGTGGGGTTGGAGATTAATAATTGGGATGCGGCCATCCATGCGTATCCTTTGCCAAAGGCTTTCTGTTTATTGGGAACTTCATTTTTTTTGTCTCTGCCTGCATCCGTTATGGAATCTCCCTGAAATAAGATGGTATTGTCTTTGGAGAGAAAATTATTCTTTGCGGGGGCTTGGTGGTGGGCGGCCTGTGCCAAGGGGGAAATAGCGGAAAGAGAAGCGGCGATTGCACCTCCTCCAAGAAGAGAGCGTCGTGTAAGTTGTGTGGGCAAGTACATCTTCTCTTTGCAAAGTAATTGTTGAGCTTGGGCAACGCAGAAATTTTTTTCAATGCATTTTAGGGGTTTGAATGCAATCTAAACTGCTTTAGTTTACAAAGATGAAACCTACGGAAAAACTTTCAGAATTGAGGATTAATCTGCCAACACCTCCTCCCGCAGCTGGACTTTATAAACCTGCGTGGATCGATGGGTCTCTGCTTTATTTTTCAGGTCACTTACCTCTTCAGCAAGATGCTAGTCTGCTTACAGGAAGAATTGGAATAGACATGTCTATAGAGGAAGGAGCCGCTGCCGCCCGTCTTGTGGGAGTTAATATACTGGCTACAGTCAATAAAGTACTGGGGACCGTAGACCGGGTGGAACGAGTGATTAAATTGTTGGGGATGGTTCAGGCAGGTGAAGACTTTACTGGCCATCCCCAGGTGATTAATGGCTGTAGTGAATTATTTAAAGAAATCTGGGGAGAAGATCTAGGGGTGGGGGTACGCAGTGCATTTGGGGTTTCCGGTCTGCCGGGTGGTGCGGCTGTTGAGATCGAAGGAATCCTCAAGGTCGTAAAATAAATGGGTAGGAAGTATCTAAAAGTTTTGGGCGGGTTTTTAATCTGCATCTGTCTTGTTTTCATTTTTCGAGAATCGATTCTTTCTGCTTATGCCCGTTGGTTTGAAGTGAGTAATGCGGAAAAAGGAGCTGATGCAATTATATGCTTGTCTGGAGGTAAGTTGACCCGTGTACCCGAATCTATTCGTTTGTGGAAAGATGGGTATGCGAAAAAAATATTTTTGACGGAGCAAAAGTCCATAAATGGAAGATATAACCACCTACTATCGACCAATTTGCTGTTTGCTCAGGAGGTGGCTAAGGAAATGAAAATGAAAGTACCCTGGGAGATATTGCCCAGTCAGGATGGAGGAGCCACTTCAACTTTTGATGAAGCGGCGGATGCACTCTTCTATGCTCAGAAAAAGAATTGGAAAAGATTGATAATTGTTACGGATTATTTCCATACCCGCAGGGCTCTTTATGCTTTTGAGAAGGTTTTGAAAGATAGCGATATTATTGTACAAGTAGCAGGGGTGGGGAATGATATTTTCAACTCCCAGAACTGGTGGAAATCAGATCGGGGAATTATGACCTACTTCTCCGAGACTATAAAATTTCCAATTTATTTATTTTGGGATGCCGAACCAAACCTTGTCAGTAATCATTAGATCATTCCAGACTGCTCACATATTTTTAAATTAATTTTTCCCGCTAAAGAATTTTGCAAGTAAGACGATTTTAAAAGATACAGATATCTTTTTAAATGAATACGATTCACGCTCATAGTATGGTTGTAGGAAGTATAAATAAGCAGGCTTCCAATATTAATGCTATCAGTAAGGCACTTTCTAGTGGAAGCAAAAGTTCTGTTCCTACGAATGATCTGGGTGCTTTGAGTGCAGTAGCCAGAAATAAACAAGCGTTGGCGAATCTCATTGAAGCCCGTCAAAATATACAGAGCAATATGTCTTTTTTGCAGACGCAGGATTCAGCCATGGTCAAAATTGGCGATATTATTTCACGGTGTGCGGAGCTTAAAACATCGTATTTATCGCCTGTGCTTTCTGACACTGATAAAGATGCATACAATAAAGAATTTCGCAGTCTACAACTGGAGTTGCGGGAAATGAAAGAGCTGAAATTCAACGGGGTTAGTTTATTTGCTCATGAAGCGGACCCGACTTTAATCAATGCTGCTGAAGACCCCAATGATATTAATGGCTATGACCGAGGCGGGTCAGGGGTTATTCGCATTGAAAGAACAGGAATTTTTGATGACTTGAAGAAATTGTCCGATATCCCCGTGGAGTCCGGTTCATCAAATGCAGCAGGTGGACCGAATGAATTTAGAGATTCGATAAATCTACAAAATTATTCTGGTAAACTTACCTTTTGGCAATGGCCATACGGAGTACCTGATAATTTCAGAGTTTATCATGGATCCTCTCTTATTCATGATCAGACTTATGGGAACCTTGGCCAAACAAAGGAAATGAATGACGGGAGATTGATAACTCCAGCAACTAATTCACCGGCAAGCCCAGGTGATTTAACTAGGAATAAGGATGTTATTTCTTTTGGTCAGTCTGGAAATAGATCCATGACCATGGAATTAGTTATGAATGAATCTGGGTTTAAGTCAGGTGGCACATCTTGGTCGATGGCTTATTCAATTGAATATGATCCCATAATGTTAGACCTCTCTGGTCCTGCAACTATTTGGACTCTAGATGACTACGACTTGGAGGATTTTGAAGGTTTTTTGACTATTGTAAGTTCAGCCAGGGCACAAAATGGAGCCTCTTATAAAGAACTTGAGAATCTCAATGCCCAGTATGAAGATACTTTGATTGGTCTTGAGCAATATGGGTCTAACCTTGACGATTTGGATATATCCAAATCAATAACTGAACTGAAAAAAAGCGAAGCAAATCTTGCCTTAAATTTTCACTTCATTGATCAGGTCGCCCAAATTGATACTGTTTTGATAGACGATTTCCTGCAAAAATAAAGGACTGTTTTAAACTTTTTCGGGGACCACATAGGGTGGTCGGTATGCTCGACTAAGTAATTGATTAGCTTCAGCATCTCCTTGGATGGATTCGGTCTTGGCATCAAATTCGAGGTTTCTACCAACAATGTAATCTGTTTCCTCAAGTTTAAGACCATTTTCTTTAAGATGATCCTGCATACGCTCCATATATTCGTAGGCTTTTTTATTTCCACCAAAGTCTTTATTTTTCTTATTGAAAGTAGATTTTTTACCTAAGCGGTAGGAAACATTGGCAAGGTGGCAGAGTCCACTGGATACATGACCTTCATATACATGAGCATCTAAGTGCTCTTCTTTCCGGTTACGCACGGCTTGGATGAAATTCTCAAAAATATCGACTTTGCCCCGATCGGCGAGTGGGTTCTTGATCCCTTTAAGTCCATGACTATCAGTATTTTTCTGTTTAGCATTTTTATCAAAATAAACATGGTTGGATACACCCATATTCGATTTACCAGAAAGGCCTCTGACATCAAAAACAAGGAGGGATTCCCCGTAATCATAGATGGCAAGCTGTGTGTTTGCGGTTTCAGCCTGATCCTTGTAGCCGAAACGGCCGCCGATACAAAAAACACTCTTTGGCCATACGGCTCCCGGAATCATCCATCGGGCAATATCCATCTGGTGGACTCCCTGGTTGCCAATATCTCCATTTCCATAATTCCAAAACCAGTGCCAGTTATAGTGGACTAAGTTTTCATGAAAATCTTCTTTCGGGGCGGGCCCGGTCCATACATCAAAATCGAGCTCGCTGGGAGGGGATTTCGTATCCTTGAATCCAATGGATCCCCGTCTTTTATGACATGTGCCCAGGGCAACTTCTAATTTCCCGCGTTTTCCGGAAGCGATCTCGTTCGCTAGGTTGGACCATTTACTTAAGGAGCGGTTTTGGGTTCCATGTTGTACGATACATCCATATTTCTTGGCGGCTTCGACCAATTTTCGTCCTTCAAATAGATTATGACTTAAAGGTTTTTCAACATAGACATCTTTACCTGCCTGACATGCCCAAATCGACATTAGGCTGTGCCAGTGATTTGGAGTGGCAATGGAAATAACATCCACCTCCTTGTTATCAAGTACCTTGCGGACATCCTGTACACAATCCGGGGTATTCTTAAATTTGTTTTGCACAAATTTCTTTCGGGCCTCATGCAGCCTNGTATCNGGGTCAACCAAGTGGGAAATAGCCACATTCTTTTGCCTCCCGTGACCTCCCATGTGGGAAGTACCTCTGCCCTTGATCCCACAGACGGCCACATTAATTCGATCATTAGCCCCAATGATTTTTCCAGAGGATTTGGTTCCACTTATGGCAAAAGTGGCGAAAACGGAGGACTGTGCGAGGAAGGTTCTTCTGTTCTGTATCATGATTCTAGTGATGATGATTTGCTTACTTCGAGTAAAGTTGAATGTAAGGATTTACTTAACTTTATGATTTAAACCTTAGTGTATGCCGATNATATCTTTTAGTGTCCGGTGGCTTTGCCTGCACCTTTGGGGATACGGATGTTTTCGACCATTTCCTGTACTTCAGTTGGGGGGGGCGAGGTTCTTGAACTCACCAAAAAGGCNATGATGAAATTAATCAACATTCCCACAAAACCAATTCCTTCTGGAGAAATACCAAACCAGTAGTCTTTGGAATCAGTAAAAAACTGAAAATAGATAATATAAGTCATGGTGAACCCTATCCCGCTGATCATTCCTGCAATTGCCCCTTCTTTGTTAATTTTCTTGGAGAAAATTCCCATAATGAGCGTGGGGAAGAAAGAGGATGCCGCTAGTCCAAAAGCGAAGGCCACGGTTTTGGCCACAAAACTGGAGGGAGGGTTGATTCCAAAGTAAGCCGCCACGACCAAGGCCCCAAACGAAGCAAGTCGTGCATAACGCATTTCCTGCTGGTCCGAAATGTTGGGGTTAACGATCTTCTTCATCAGATCNTGGGATATGGCAGTGGAGAGAACAAGGAGTAGCCCTGCCGCAGTTGACAGGGCCGCGGCTACGCAACCTGCCATGACCAAAGCAATGACCCACTGGGGAAGACCCGCCATTTCCGGATTGGCCAGGACGATGATATCCTTGTCGTAGTAAACTTCATTTTCGGAGTCGGACATTTCATTGGTAACNATTCGGGGCATGCCATCCGCTCGNTTGGTGTCATCATATTTGGGTTTNCCGGAGAAAACATCTCCCGCCCGNTANTGCATGACCCCNTCNTTATTTTTATCGACCCAGGCGATCATTCCCTGCTCTTCCCAATTAATAAACCATTGAGGGGCTTCCCTGTATTTCTTTTGGTTTATTTCCTCAATGAAATTAGTCCGGGCAAACATACCGAGAGCTGGTGCTGTGAGGTAAATAATTGCAATAAAACTGAGTGTCCAATAGGCCGATTTTCTTACTGCCTTAACATTTTTAACGGTGAAAAAGCGAACGATTACATGGGGAAGCCCAGCGGTGCCCACCATGAGGGCAGCGGTAATACAGAAAAGATCAAGCTTATTACTGGTGCTTTCGGTGTATTTGGAAAATCCTAGATCCGTGGAAATTTGATTAATTTTGGTGATCAGGGGAATCGATTTTTCCGCACCATCCTTAACATAATTTCCGATGAGTCCAAGTTGGGGCAGGGCATCACCGGTTATTATTAGAGATATAAAAAAGACTGGTATGGTGTAGGCAAAGACCATCACGCAATACTGGGCAACCTGAGTGTAAGTAATTCCTTTCATGCCACCGAGGCCGGCATAAAAGAAAACGATTCCCGCCCCAATTATGACCCCTTGCCAAATTTCGATGTCGAAAAGCCGGGAAAAAACGATCCCGACCCCTCTCATTTGGCCCATGATGTAGGTCATGCATATGAAAATCGCACATATCACCGCCACCAGTCGGGCTGTATTCGAATAATAGCGGTCGCCGATGAAGTCAGGAATGGTGGCTTTGCCAAATTTTCGTAAATACGGAACCATCAGGGTGGTCAGAAGGACAAATCCACCGGTCCATCCCATCAAGAATTTAGAAGCCCCATATCCGGCGGCGGCGATCCCTCCGGCCATGGATATAAAGGTGGCGGCTGACATCCAGTCGGCCGCCGTGGCCATACCGTTGGCAAAGGGAGAGACATTCCCGCTTGCCGTGTAATATTCTTTGGTCGATGCTGCCCGTGACCAGATGGCAATGGTGATGTAGATTCCAAACGAGATCCCAATGAAGATGAAATTCCAGGTTGTCTGGTCCATTACTCGTCCTCCCCATAGCCATGTTCCAGATCAAGTTTATTCATAAAGTAAGAATAGCAGAAAAGAAGAATAACAAAGCAGATAATTGATCCCTGCTGGGCCATCCAAAAGCCGAGAGGAGCCCCCCCGATTGAAAATTGGTCGAGTTGTTCCTTGAAAAGGATCCCGCATCCAAAGGATACGAGAAACCAAACGGTCAGAAGTTTGGATACAAGGGATAAACTTTTTTTCCAATACTCAGTGGAATTGTTTTGTTGGGCTTTCATGCAAAAGAATCATGAATGGAAGGACGCTTGTGAGGCAAGTTCTTAAATAAAGCTGCCTAAGATTGACTTATCCAATCTGGCGATAAATTTTGTTCCCTACGAAGTATAGTATGAAAATTAGATTCTTTGTTGCCAAGAGTAAGTAAATCTAAGAAAAAAAAGGCATGCCCACATTGTTAATTTTTCGGCTATGCCAAAAGAATACCCTGAGCATGTTTTATTTTCAGGGTTTTTTTG
>NHCX01000021.1:14694-37563 GCA_002168015.1 Verrucomicrobia bacterium TMED44 | reverse complement strand
GGGGAGCTTGCCAATGAGGAAGTAATGTTGTACTCGGACTAACACTCCAGCCGATAAATGAAAAGCCAGCCTGTGGAATGACAGAGATGTTGCGGTCGATAGTGTCAGTATCAATATTCCAAATCCTTTGATCTGGGTCGTCAAAGATTATGCCCGCCCCAGAAGGTGAGTTTGCAAGGTTTAAGTTGATTTCATCGGGAGGGATTGGATAAAATTCTGCGTTTATAAAAAGATCTTGGCTTGAAGAAATAACCAGCGGATTCTCAGTGCTGGTTATGGTGTTGCCGCTTGCATCGTTCCAGGACCATTTGAGCAAGCCAAAGCCTCTAGGCGCACTATCATTTGCTGAATTACCCACTGCCGAGAGAGTGAAAGTTTCTTGTGGGTTGTATTGTCCCTCTCCTTGCACATTGCCACTTCCAGTAACAGTAACAGTTATATTGATTGGAATCATTTCAAAAACAGGAGTTAGGGAAATATTGGAATCCGGCATTGTCACGATTGCGGGGTTGTTGGAAACTGAATTGAGATATTGGATATCGCCTGTCCATTTCTCAAATTTGTATCCACTTTTGGGAATCGCGGAAATGCCTATGTTTTCATTGTAGTTGTAAGTTCCAGTCCCATTGGCTTCCCCACCAGAAGTCTGGCTAATTGTTAGCAAATAATTTTTCAGGGTGAAGTCTGCCGTTATGCTTACATTCGAGCTTGCTGTAAAGNTTAGGCTCGGTTGAGAAGAAGAGTTATTTTCTATACCAAACCAACGAGAAAAACTCCATCCCTTGAGTGGAGAAGCCTGCAAACTAAAATCTGTGCCAGCCTCGACAAAGTAAATTTGATTTGTTTGACCATTAACCTCACCTCCACCAGCTACGCTAACGCTAATTTCAAAATCTGGTCTTTTAAAAACAGCTTCAAAGTCTATGACTGGTGGAGCCTCCGTTAAAGTAAGGAAAGTAGAAGGTGAAGTTGTGGATGTGAGTAAGGTAAGGTGGGTTTCGTTTCCATCCCAGTGAGAGAATTCCCATCCATTCAAAGGGGTTGCCTCAATGGATGGATTGTCCCCGACTGAGAATACGCCACTTCCGGTAGCACTGCCCCCTGTGCCACTAGAAACAGAAACGGTATAACTTTCAGGTGTAAAATGGGCATTCAATCCAATATCTCCGGTAACTGAAATTTGATTTGCAGATTGATCGTTACTCAGTAGNAGAGAATCAATNGAATCTTGATTGCCTGTCCACGATACAAATTGATAACCAGGATTTGGCACTGCTTGTATTGAATAAATTCCAAAATGGATCCAAGGTCCATTTGGGGGATTAAAAATAACATTCCCCCCCACGCCTGATGAAATGACTACATCATAATGTTTTCTATTGAAGATCGCTTTTACGAATGAATTTCCGCTTGCCCGACTCATCTGAATATTACTTGAAGATAAATATGGATCGTCGATTAATCCGGAAGGATCATGCCATTTAGTAAATTCATATCCATCCAATGGAGTAGCGGTGACAGGAATTGATTGATTGACTCCAAAATTACCGCTTGNGGGAGTTACGCTGTTGCCACCATCTCCCATCAAAATTTCAAGGTTGTATTGAATTTCTACAAAATTAGCGAAGAAAAGAGCGTCGTCAGATAAACGTACTTTAGTGGTATNTGAAGTGTTTGAATCAAGCATATACCTAGCACCATTCGTGCTTGACCAGTGGGAGAAAATGTGACCTGAGCTTGGTTGAGCAATAATATCATAAACTCCACCAGTACGATAGGGGGGNGATTGAATAATTTGGGTTGTTCCATGCGAGGCATTATTTGTACTGACCACGAATGTGTGTTGCTTGGGCAGAAATACCGCTTTGATGCTCTGGTCTTGAGAAATTTGCAATGTGGTAGAAGTGGTGTTGGCATCAATACCAAAACCTTCCCAGTGAGAAAATTCGTATCCCAAGGATGGAGTTGCAGTTATGGGAACTGTTGTTCCATGTGCATATTGTCCGGAACCTGAGATATCTCCTACACCAGAAAATGTGACATCAAGTTCATAAAGCTTTGGTTTAAATATGGCAGTAATATTTCGATCTTTTGTCATGAAAACGGCAGTCATTGGAAATAAGGGATCACTCACTCCATCTCCCAACCAACCTTCAAATTCCATGTGAGGGTTGGGACTTGCAGTAAGGTTCACAGTGGAATCTTCTGGATAGCTTGCATTGACATCATTTACTGTCCCCCCATCATTATGAGTAACATGTAAAGAATAAAGATTCGGCACATATTCGGCTGGTTCAATGGTTCTGAATGAATCAGCGGGATATTGAAGCGTGTTTCCATACAGCCAATTAGATCTTGGTGGTGGGGTACCGTTTGCAATCTTTAGGTAAAGGTTTTCTGGGATTCCGCCTGAGAAAGTAGGCCACAGCCAATTAGCACCAGTCACTGCGTTGTATTTGGTTGTTTTAGAAATTTCGCTGTTGTCGTAAAATCGAATGCACAGGGGCTTTCCCGGACCGGGTAGCACATTGGTGATCGGGTGGGGGGCAGTAAGTTGAAAGAAAGCAGGTTCAGTGGGAAAAATATTTACAATTTCGCTATTGAGAGTAAAGGANGTGGTAAAAGAAAACATCCCATCTCCAAATCCATAACCTGTGCTGGAGTCACCGATACGCGTACCTTCAGTTAGAGGTATCCAATTGCCCTTGAAGTGGTTACTGATCGAAGAATCATCTGCTTGGCTGTAATAACCCAGTGAGATCAGGTGTCCGTCCCCATTCCTTTGAAAGCCAGCACTGAGTGGCTCATTTTGACTGTTTCGCAACAAGTCTGGGTGGTTGACAATTGTCTGACTTGAACAGTGTATTACAATTTGTTGTTGTCTTGCNCCTTCAACCCCTGNTAAGGCGAATAAAAAAAGTGAACCAAATAAAACTTTCAGAGCCGGGCACAAGATTTTTAGTAAAAGGGGGCAAAAAAGGGAACAAGGACTTGATGCCACAAGCATGTTAGACGAGTGGTGAAATTGGCTTATTGAAATCTTTGGGCAGATACACTAATATAGAAGCTTTATTAGTGATTTAGCAAGAAATATTCTCTTTTGTTTTGTTGGTCGAAAAATTGAAATTACAGGGTGAGAATAAAGGAATATTGATTAGTTATTGACTAAAAATGAACAAGGTGGAATATGTATATTGTGCCTTTGCCTCTTAGAATATTTCTATCTTTATTCTTACTCTACTCATACAGTATGGGGCAACTTGATACACGAACGATTAAATGGGGAACACATAAAGGACCTGACACTCCACTTTATGACCCAATCAACAGTCCTTGGCCAAGCAACCCTTCTTCAAATCAACTTTTACAAGACTTTGGAGGGACTGCCCTTGTCAATTCGACTGGTGGTCCNAACGCTACTTGGTCGAAAGGAGACCTCGTTGAACTTGGCTTTTTTGCAAGTGCACTAGGTTCGGACGGTGCAGCAGGTGGAACAGGTGGAAATGTTGATACACCATCGACAAATCTTTTCCAGGGAACATGGATCGCTTTGACATCTGAAACATATATTGGACAAGATTGGGGGACGGGCACAAGTTCCCCTAATCAAGTTGTTGATGCGGGAGAAATTTCCTTTAATTCACAATTCGTATATGATGGAGGTTCTTCTGCATGGGAAAATGATGTGCTACATAACAATGTTCCCGCAGCAAATAATAATTACAAGCTAGGAGATGGTACTGATACGCCAAATCTACTTGTTGATCACTTAGCTATTCTTACTTCGAGTACCAAGCTCGGTATTCGTTTCTATGATTCAAATTCGAAATCAAGTGGAACTACACGCTACAATACCATCATGAATACAAATTGGACATGGCCGGGTTCAAACAGCGATTTAGAAATGTTTTTGCACGATTCCTCTACCCCAAGTAATTTGAACAGTAACCTAGTCTTCGAGTTTGATAATACAAGTTACGGTAGTTCAGGAACTTACACTGCAAAAGTGGATAACACAGCTGTGAGCAGTCATGGATCAGCTGGTGCCTTACACAGCGATGATTTTAAAACATCGATCGCGTATTTGGACAACTCAAGTAGCTTAAACATTTCCAGTGCTAACAAGGATATAGTTTTAAGTGGACATAATGGAAGTAACGACATCACAGGAGGTTCGGATAATATTCTCACCATTAATTCAAACGGAGTTGGAACAACTTCAAACACATACACCCTCACAGGTGATATTATTGACACAGGAGCATCTGGAGGACTCGAGTTGCTTAAAGTCGGAACCGGCGAACAGATATTAACTGGTGCAGTCAGTTTAATCAGTGATACGGACAGTAAAGTAACGATTGGGGAAGGAACTTTAACCCTTAAGTCTAGTTCCAACAATCAACAGTTCGAATATTTCACAGGAACCGGCACTTTGAAGCTTGATAATACTTCTAATTCTTCGCAGACAATAATTATTGGACTAGCCAACACAAGCGCCAAGCAAACTCTAAGTGGGGGCGTCACTTTAAGTGGATCCGGTACAAATACTATTAGTGTTGGGGGAGGAGAGGCTACAGGATTTGGGAAACATCAGGAATTTTCGGGAGTAGTTTCCGGTGCTGCCAACCTTAAGAAAACAGGGAGTGGGAAATTAACTTTATCAGGGGATAATACTTTTAGCGGTGGAGTGACCATTGCTGATGGAGGCGGTACTAAAGACGGTGGCATTTTAGTTGCTGGACATAGTGACGCACTTGGAACTGGAACCACAACCATAGAACATGGTAAACTTTCTATCGGTGCTGGAACAACAGTTACTAATTTAATTCGCGGTGAGCAGTCATCTAACAATACTGATAAAAAGAGCGTTATTGGAGGAGGGGTTGGAAATTCTGCTGGCGTGATCGATAATGGTAGCGGAACGCAAATTGATATCGGTTCTGGAACCGGACAAATTAATGTATTGAGTCCAGGTATTGCCCATGCATCATCTATGAGTAACGGTACTTCAGATTTTCAGGTTGTTGCAGGAAATCACAATAATTCAGGTTCAGATGATGTCACTCAGAGCATCGGCACGATTCAAATCGATAAGATTGGACTCAAGAATGGTGGGGTTTTTGACTGGGAAATTAGGGATTTTGCTGGGAACAATGCGGATGGATCCGATTGGGATGTTCTAAAGTTTGACACTCTTGATTTTGCAGAAAGTGGAGCCGGTAGTTTCGATGTTAATATTTACAGCCTAGCTGCAAATGGTAGTGCTGGCAGCCCGAGTGGGGACTATGGTGTAGGCACCACAAAAACCGGTGCATCTGGCTTTAAGTTTATGCAACATACTGGAACTGGTTCAGGATGGAATAATGCTCCAGGCTCATCAAGAGTAGTTAATGGATTTAACATAAACAGCGACAACTGGGCTGGAGTAAATGATTTTTATTATGGAGATTGGAGTGTTTATTACAACACTTCGGATAAAAGTTTCTACCTTCAGTATTCTGCTGTTCCTGAACCTTCGACTTATTTTATGGTTACCGGTTTGCTCTTACTTCCAGGATGCAACTTCATTCGCAGGTTTCGTAAGAAAAATTTGGCAACGACTGCAAGCAGTGATTTAGAAGACTGTTAAATTTCAACAAACTTAATCAAGTCTTCCAAACTGGAAAATTGATTAAGCAATCGGCTAGGTTTATCAAGATCTCCGACAATTTGTTCAAAGGTTTCTTTTTTCTCTTGTTGTAGTTCTCTGACTCGTTCTTCAATTGTGCCTTTCGCGATAAATCTATAGATACATATTGGTTTGGATCGTCCAATTCGGTGAGCACGATCAATCGCTTGTTCTTCTACTGCTGGATTCCACCAAGGATCCATTAAGAAAACATAATCAGCTGCAGTCAGGGTAACTCCCAATCCGGCAGCCTTCAGGGATGCCAATATGACCGCAGGTTTCTCAGTTTCCTGAAATGTTTTTACTGGTTTGATCCGATCCCTTGTTGCTCCTGTTAATTTATATACCTTTAAATCTGGAACTTCTGTTATTATACTTTTTTCGATGATCGATAAAAAGGATGTGAATTGACTGAAGACGATAGCTTTGGAACCATTCTTTGAAAGGTCATTAAGCTTTTGAATTAGCAGAGTCCCTTTGGCCCCATTTTCTGTAATTTCTTTATGATTGGGCAATAGTCGTAAGTCACAACATGTTTGTCTTAGACGAGTGAGCAAAGAAAACACATGAATGGGGGAATTCTTGACCGCTTCATTCAAGTTTTCTCCATGATCTAAGATTCCCTGCTCAACAAGTATCTTGTAGGCTTTTTTCTGCTCTTGATTAAGAATGCATGGTACTTCTGCCTGAATTTTTGGAGGAAGTTCTTTGGCCACATCCTGTTTCATCCTGCGAATAATAAAGGGAGCAATTTGCCGTCTGATTAAACCAAAGGTCTTGGGGGAATCTTTTTGTAATTCAGCCTCCAGTTCTTTTTTGCTCCCGAGCAGACCAGGCATCAGAAACCTAAATATAGTCCATAAATCTATGGCTGAGTTTTCGATCGGAGTACCTGATAGTGCCAACCTGAATTTTGCATCAATTGCAAGACAGGCTTGAGTTACCTTGGCCTGCGGGTTTTTTATCATTTGTGCTTCATCAAGGATGGCGTAGCGAAATTTATTTTTTTCAAGCAGCGACCTATGTCTGCGAATCTGGGTGTAACTTGCTAGCCAAAGGCAAGCTTTTGAATTTTTGGTAAAATTATTATCCTGTTTCAATACTTCAACTGAGATTTCAGGGAAATGAGTGGCTACTTCTTGGATCCAAACGGGAACGACTGAAGCAGGGCAAACCACTAAATCGGGTAGACTTAACTTTTTTGAAGATCTAAGAAGAGCCAGGGATTGCACTGTCTTTCCCAATCCCATTTCGTCCGCAAGTAGACCATGGCACCCTAGTTCGTTCAGCCATTTGAGTCTGGAGACTCCTTCCTTTTGATAAGATCGTAAAAAAGAGATACTATTTTTAAGTTTTGTATGCTTTACGCCGCGAATAGACGCTTCCCACTTGGCCAATTCCCCATCTGGTCGTGTCCTTAAATATTTGCGGGCAAAAAGAGAAAAAAGCATATATCTCGGCCAGTTTTCCTGGTATTTTCCTCCTTTATTTTTTTTCCACCATTCAAAGTCCTCAACTTGTTCCCTATTCAGCCTGACCAATCCATGTCCTTGAAAAAACATGGTATCTTTTCCAAGCTTACTCATTTTCCATGTAAGCTCAGAGCTCAACTTTCGATTTTCTAATTGAAAGTTATCTTTGAGCTGCATAGTACCCTTGCCTTCACTATTGGCTTCAATTTCCCAACGAACTTCATTATTTCCTTTTTTTATCAGTGATGCACCACCGATATATTTTACCTTAAAGCCTTGCTCCCATTCGCGTAGCCTTAAAATGGCGAATTCACCGACTTGTTCCCAATTATTGAGGGAAAACACACCTCTTTCCTTATCAAATCTAAAACCGGCTTCCACGGATTCTCTCGCAAATTTGATCAGCTTTGTGCCGTCAATTAAATGCTCAGGTTTTACGCTTCTGTTCCCGTACGCAGGAAACTTTTCTCCGTTGCTGGTTTTCCAGATTGGAGTCGCAATCAAACCCCGCTTGCCTGAAATTGAAAGTTCGATCAGTAAAGTGCAGATTTTACCATTATTTTCTACCTCGGATGATTGGTCTATCCCGAGGTTCAGGTTTGCCCCTGGTTCAGTGGTTTCATCCACGCAATTCGTATCACTCTCTATCATTGGATCTTCTTGATGAATCTCGGCAATTAATTCTTCTAATTCATAGAGACCAGCTACTGCAATNGCTCGGCCTAACTGCTCNTCTTCAAGTGATGTCCTAAACTCAAGTTTTTTTCCTTTCCACTCCATCACCGAATAACTTTCTTCCCGCTTGATCTTTCGAATGAATATTATTTGATCCGTATTTATATCAAGGCCACTGATAATTCCCTTTCGGTAGAAAAATCTCCCTTCCCGAAGAGATTTCTCGCAAAATTGGTTTTCCCAGTTGCATTCAGATAATTTTAAAAACCATGATTCCACAGATTCCTTGGTGAAACTACGGGATGGACCGTTTGAAATCATCTGCTTAGNATTTTATTCACTACTTCCTAGGCTAACTTGCCTGAAATTACTTCGGCAAGTGCAAAGGGGCGTTACATTTAAAAAGTTATCAACAAACGGATGACCCATTGAGTTTCTTCACAAAACCCATTGATAAAGGTNGCGATATTTCTTGGCTGCTACATCCCACGAGCAGGGGGTGTTCATCGCCCTCTTTTGCATTTCTAAATATTGTTTCTTTTCTTCCCAATCGTTGATTGCTGAATTGATGGCTTCCAACAATGCATTTGNGTGGGCATTGGCAAAAAGATAGCCCGTTGACTCGGATTTCTTTTCTCTTCTGGCAATTATTGTGTCAGATAATCCTCCGGTATCTCGGGCAATAGGAACGGATCCATACCTCATAGCATATTGTTGNGCAAGTCCACAGGGTTCAAATCTGCTGGGCATGAGGAAAAAATCAGTCCCGGCAAAAATTTTTCTAGCCAAGGTATCATCGAACCCGATCCGCACTCCCAAAAGATCGGGGTATTTGTCTGCAAGTTTTGAAAATCCCAGTTCTTGTTCATCTGACCCGCTCCCCAAAATTGCGAAGGATGCATTCTTTTTTGACAATATTTCCGGTAATTTTGAAANGAGCAGGTCCAGTCCTTTTTGGTGATGCATTCTAGAAACCACNCCAAAGAGAGGAGTATTNAGATTATTCAAATTAAATTCTTCCACAAGGTTTACCTTGCACTCTTTTTTACCAGGAGCTGGGTTATCAGGATTAATCATAGCCGGAATGACTTGGTCGGTCATTGGATTCCATGAATTTTGATCAATCCCATTAAGAATACCTACTAAATCTGCNCCCCTGAATTTTAAGCTTTCTTCAAGGTTTTGTCCATGGGTGGTTGTACGAATTTCATTGGCATAAGTCGGACTAACCGTTGATATTTTGTCGGCATGTTGGATTCCTCCTTTGAGCAGGTTTAATTCCCCATGGTGCTCGAATCCATCCATTCCCCAAAATGTTTCGGGCAGTCCTGATTTTTTAAAATCCTGATAAGAAAATGCACCCTGATGTTCGAGGTTGTGAATCGTGAGTACCGAACCCTGTGCATGAGTAGTTTTTGTTTTGGTTCTTTTCGCATTTAAAAAAGCACAGGTTGCCGCTGCCATCCAATCATGGGCATGTAAAATATCCGGTTTCCACTTAACCACCTTTTCGATTTGGGTAGCCGCCTGCGAAAGAGTAAAGGAACGCAGGCAATTATCCCGGTAATCGCCCTTTTCATCAGCATATATTNCTTCTCTTCCAAAGAGTGTTTCATTAATCAAAAAATAGACCGGCACTTCAAAATGATTTTCCTCAAGAATTCCCACCTGGGAGTGGATATTTTCCTTGCCTGCCTGATAGACTATTTCTTCTTTTAAGACTCTGATGGGGAGTGATTTGCAACAGCCGTGAAGGGGGCATAGGATCCTTGCATCTACGCCAACATTTTTTAATGCAGTAGGTAAACTTCCCACAACTTCTCCCAACCCACCAGTTCTGGCAAACGGGCTAACTTCTGGACTAACAAATAGTACTTTCATTGAAGGATGTCTCTGTGCTTCATGGCTGTTTTGATGTCATAAAGTTAGAAATTGGCAATCCTTATACGGTATGGAATCGTGCCTTGCATCGGATTTAAACTTAAAATATTTAAGATGTTATAATTTTATGGATATTTATAATCATTCACGCTCAGTGCACACCCAACCCTCAATGTAATCCTTTTGGATAACAGAATATTTAAACGATGTAATTGTGACCGAACAAACGCTTGAATTTGAATCGGAACGTCACTTCCATAAATTGTATGGAGAAAATCCTGAGCACCTTAAAGAGATCGAGGATTTGCTTGGTCTCCGAGTAGTTGCACGTGGGAATAAACTTCAAATGGCGGGTGACAGACGCCCAATCGAGTTATGCGTAGAACTGTTTTCGCTCCTTGAACTTGGAAGGGAGCAGGGCATGGTTACGAAAAAATCAGATTTCATGAGATTTCTTGAAAAAGTCTCCAAGGGAAAAGGAATTGAACTTCGCAATCTGTTAAACGATCCATTGGTTTTGAATATTCGGAAGAAATCCGTGGTGCCCAGAAACCTTGGGCAGCGACGGTTTTTAGANCTTATCTTAAAAAATGACCTAGTCTTTGGCATCGGACCCGCGGGAACTGGAAAAACATTTCTTGCCATGATTGCGGCCTTGCATTCCTTACTCGAAGGTAAGGTGCAAAGAATCGTGTTGGCACGTCCTGCAGTGGAGGCGGGTGAAACCCTCGGATTTTTACCCGGAGATTTAGAGGAAAAATTACTTCCTTATTTACGGCCCCTTTATGACGCTATGGATGAAGTTCTCGGACCGGTGGAATCCCGCAAGTTGATTGAAACTGGAGTAGTGGAAATTGCTCCTTTGGCTTACATGCGTGGGCGTACCCTTGGTAAATGCTTTGCTTTGCTTGATGAGGCGCAGAATACAACACGCTCCCAAATGATGATGTTTCTGACTAGACTGGGGGAGGGTAGTAAAATGGTGGTAACGGGAGATCTTACGCAAATAGACCTGCCACCGCGGGAAGAGTCTGGGCTGGTGGAGGCTCGACGTCTCTTGAAGAAAGTTTCGGGATTACATTTTCATGAATTTGACCACGAGGATGTGGTCCGNCACCCACTTGTAAGCGCTATTATCGCTGCCTATCAACCTCCCCTTGGCAACCATTAGGCTTTTCGCTTATTGAAATCATGGCCAAAGAGGAAAATAAGGGAGTCAGGCGCAAGTCAAATCGCGAAAGGGCAAAGCGGAGGAAGGAGCTTGTTCGTGAGGAAAAACTGCAGGAGCAGACAAATGGAGGTGAGTCGGTCTGGGTGAAGTGGGGTAAGCAATCTTTACTCACCGTTCTGTTTGCATCTTCTTTGATTTTTATTTGCTTTGTCGGACAAGACCCACCGAGCTTGCGAGCTCTTGGCGAAGTTGCCCCTGAGAATGTATATGCGGACAGAGACTTCAAATATTTAAGCGAAGTGAGGAGGAGTGAAGCAGAAGAATGGATTCGAAGTAGCACACCTCGCGAATTTGCCCAGAATTTTGCAGGAGAAGAAGCATTTTCAAACGCACTGATTCGATTACAGGATGGGCTATTAGCAATTGAAAGTCTCCCTCCGGAATCACATGAGCAGGCCAATCTCAGTCTGGTTAACGAAATCGAATCAAATTTTCAAATATCGATTAATCCTGAAGAATTTCGATGGCTTAAGAAATGGCGAAATTTCCCTGATGAACAGGATCTTTTTTCCTACATGATTCAAAGACTCAGGCTGTTACACCTTCGAGGAGTGGTTAAATATCCTTCCACAGATCAGAAATTTATTTCCGAAGCCAATGCCAGCCGGGAAATTGAATCTGCCATGCGTGATTTTACCTCTAAATTAGTCATTCTTTCCAATCTTGATGCAGGGTTACGTTTCTCAATTGAATCGGATGATGTGGCTGAATTTTATCCATCACTCGCCCGTAATCTTGCTGAAATTAAACTTCTTCTCGAAGACGGCGGCCCATTTCCGGAAGGCGGTTTAAACCTTAATGACCTGATTGAAAGTGCCGACGAAAATGCTTCTTTTGACGCACAGAAATTGAGGAATGAACTGGCTTTCACCTATGCGGGGTTTGCCCGCAAGGGCCTCCAGTTACGTACGATTGATCGGGAGGCCACCACCGCTGCCCAAGACCGTGCGATTGCTCAAATGGATCCTCCGATCATATCGGTCGGGGAAGGGGATTTAATTCTCAAAATGGGCTCCAAGGTTATGGAGTCAGATCTTGAAAAATACAGCAAATACTTGAACCTCACAGTCGAAGATAGAAATCTTTTGCCCAAGCGGATTTTTATCACTCTCGGAACCTTTCTTTTCTCGGTTCTCTATATATCTTTGATCATGCCAAGCTTGTGGCAAGATATGGCCCGTTCTGGAATCGTATCAGTTGCAATTCTTGCCAACCTTGGGCTTTCCCGGTTTATTTTAGAGCTTGGTGGTACCGACCTATTTGGAGAAAACGCGATTTTAGTGGGTCTGCTCCCCAATCTTTTACCCGTTGCCTTTGCCTCGATGATTGTAATGACCACTGTTGGAGCGAGGATGGCCACCTTAACAGCACTGATGACCAGTATTTTTCATGCTACAATGCAAAATGCCGGGGTTGATGTATTTGCCACAGGCTTTAGTTCTGCTTTGATCGGGGCATTTTTCTGCCGGGAAGTACGACTTCGGGGAAGTGCCCTTAAAGCAGGAGCGTTGGCTGGGTTAGTTGCTGCAATCATGGCTGTTGGTTTGTCCTTGTCCGCAGGAAGTGGTGCCTTCGTATCGATCAATCATGCCGGAGCGTGCCTGCTAGTAGGCGTATTTACCGGAGCTTTGGTACTGGGTGCCATGCCTATTATTGAAAATGGCTTCAAAGTCGCAACGGATGCTACTCTTTTTGAACTGACTGACTATAATCATCCACTCCTTCGCAGGATGCAGATAGAGGCTCCGGGCACGTACCATCACAGTCTTATGGTTGCCAATCTTTCTGAAAATGCCGCCTTGGCTGTTGGAGCAAATCCCATCCTCTGCAGAGCGGCATCCTTGTTTCATGATATTGGAAAAATGTCTCAGCCTCAGTATTTTACTGAGAACCAAGGGGAGTTTGATAATCCGCACGACCGGAAAAATCCCGCGATGAGTGCGTTGATTATTAAGAGTCATGTTAAAGAAGGTATTGATATGGCACGTGAAACTCGACTCCCGAAAATCTTGCGGGATGTCATAAGACAGCACCATGGAACGACGTTAGTAAAATACTTTTATCATCAGGCTCAGGCAAAAATGAAACAGGAGACCCTTTCTTTGCAGGATGCTGAGCGGGATAAACCCGATGAATCCACTTACCGTTACGACGGACCGAGGCCTCGCTTTAAAGAAAGCGCGATAATATTTTTTGCGGATTCAGTCGAGGCTGCCGCTCGTAGTCTTCCCAAGGTAACTCAGCACAGTGTTGAAGAATTGCTCGAAAAAATCTTTAACGATCGTCTCGAGGACGGGCAACTTGATGAGTGTCCCCTGACTTTGCAGGAAGTCGCCCAAATCAAGCGCAGTTTTGTAAAAACCACGCTCAACATGTTGCACACCCGTATCGAATATCCATCGGAAGATAAATCCAATGGTAGAGCCAGAGATACGAACACGCCCTTCAATGAATCTTGAAGTTGACAATTCTTCGCTCGGAATTTCATTGGTTATCTCGAACCTGCACCCCCGCCTCTTTCTTTGTGAAACTAGACTTGAAGAGTTTTTTCAGTCTGTTTTATCTCTCTATCCCAACGGTCCGCAGGGTGATTTATCCATAGTTTTTATGGAACGAGAGGCGCACAATAAGTTACACGGCGAGTTTCTCAACGATTACCGTCCGACAGATGTGATTACTTTTCCACCTGATCCCGAGGAAGGAATGGCAGGCGAGATTTGTGTTTCCGTGGAACAGGCGGATGAAGAGTCTAGGGCCCGGGACATCCCATTTGCCAGGGAAATGAGCCTTTATTTAATCCATGGTTGGCTTCATCTTGTGGGCTTTGATGACATTGAAAAAGTGGAGCAGCAACAAATGAGATTTGAGGAGGAACGGAGCCTTCAGTATGTGAATAAATTAGGCGTCTGGCCCGATTTTAGTCTCGCCCCTGCTGCCTCCTAGAGGTACTCCCAAGGAACCATATGCCTGCCAAGAACAGTAAAAGTAATTCTTTAACAAAACGCTTTCGTAATGCTTTTCTTACCGGACTGTTGATCTTCTTACCATTGGGGACGACGATTTTCGTTCTCGATTTCCTGCTCGATATGTTCAAAGAGCCAGCTACCCGTTTGGCGAATCAGTTGGGTCTGGCACCCGAGCAATTCTTTTTTGGAATGGAAACTTTACTGGCTGTAGTCGGTCTTTTGTCCGGAATTTTAGGCCTTACCATATTGGGTTTTCTTTCCAATTATGTGCTGGGTAAGTTCTTCATTTCTTCCACTGAAAAAGTTCTTGATAAAGTTCCCTTCCTTAGCACTGTATACCGTTCGGTCAAACAGATCGTCGAAACCTTTGGTAAGGACAACCGGGCCGTTTTTCGCGAAGTCGCACTGGTGGAGTATCCTCGTAAGGATTGCTGGGTTCTTGGTTTTGTTACTGCTGACGGATCCAGCGAGACCGAATCTGCAGTCGGTCGGAAATTAATTAATGTATTTGTGCCCACCACCCCAAACCCGACCAGTGGCTTTCTTCTGCTGGTTCCCGCCAACGAGATGGTTCCGTTGAATATGTCAGTTGGGGACGGGATGAAGATGCTTATATCAGGGGGAGCAGTCACTCCGCCTAAAAAACGGGGCAAGCGCAGTTCCGGGCGAAGGTCGAAGGCTTCCAGTGGCAAGGCTGATCCCTCCAAAAAAACAACTACCCGTAGGGCTCCCCGCAAAAATCCGCGAAAGCCCAAGGCCGAAGAGTCCTGAGCATATGCCTGACCCCGAGCTTGAAATCCGGGGAGTTCTCCTTAACCAGGAGGATACCGGAGAAAACTTTTCCAGGCTTACACTTTTTTCAACTCATGGTTTGCTCCGTTGCTTGCTTCGAAAAAGCCGCAAGTTGTCAGCAGTTTCGCCTCCTGATCTTTTTGATGAAGTGGAAATCATTCTACAGCCTCCCAAAAACCAGGGAATCTCATTTGTCAAAGAATATCAGGTTCTGCAAAAGAGAATGTCTTTGGCGATGGATCGTTCCCGTTTTGAAACTGCCGGTTTTTTGGCACGCTTCTACATCGATAACGGAGAGCATCTTCTGGACAGTCCCCAATTCTATCGGATTCTACAGAATGCCCTGGGTTCGCTCCTCGAAGATGGATTCCCTCCAACGGTCTTAGTCAAATCCCTTTTTCTTTTTGCCCGCGAAGAAGGTCTTCCAGTCAAGGAGTCCTGGCTTTCAGACCTTCCCTCCAAGACCCTTGAGCAAGCGGTTACTCTCCTCAAACGACCGGTGAAAGAATCTGGNGATCTTAATGACTTGGTTCCTTCCCTATTGGAATCCCTTTGCCAATGGTTACGCACTGATACTGAACTTCGATGCTAATTACTTTTTTTCTCGACGAATCTCCCAAACGGAATCAAGACTTATNCATCGTAATCTGATTGGAAATGGGGATTTTTAAAAAAGAATGGCAGCTCAATACCTCGGGGAAGGGAACTTATGAATTCACCTCCGCTGTTGCCGATGGTCTTGATGAATCTGGACTCTCGGACGGTCTGGTCAGTGTGTTTTTACAACACACGAGTTGTAGCCTTGTGCTCATGGAAAATGCTGATCCTACTGCCCGTACTGATCTTGAGCGTTTTATGGACGATCTNGTNCCNGATGATAATCCCCACTTTATCCATACTTATGAAGGCCCCGATGATATGCCATCTCACATTAAAATGGCTCTAACCCGTAGCAGTGAAAATATTCCGTTCAGCAGTGGGGTACTCCAACTTGGCACCTGGCAGGGCATTTTTTTATGGGAGCATCGGATCGCTCCACATACTCGTAAACTCACTTTTTCCTACCTTGGCGAATGAATGTACCAGTCCCTCAATCCTTTGTTTTAATAAGTCTCTTTCTTTTTGCCTGTGCTCCCCAGGGAGAAGTGATTGAAGAAAAAGACCACCCAGCTTTTGAACGGGGAAAATCCCTTCTAAAAGTGGGGAAGAGCCAGGACGCCCTGGATGAATTTCTAGCAGTTCCCCGCCGTATCACCGAATGTCCACAGTCCCANCTTGAATGTGGNAGGCTGCTNCTTTCTCTTGATGCNCGTAAAGACCCNGTNGCTTCCATCTATCATTTTCGGCGGTATCTTTTATTGGAGCCCAATTCCCGGGAATCATCCAAAGTGGAGCAGCTTATTATCACCGCAGAGCGTGAGATTCTCCGCAAATTACCCGGCGAACCCTACGGCGATTACCTTGATTCTCTGAAGTTGAAAGAAGAGAATGATCTGCTCAAACGTGAAGTTGCCGATCTGAAAGCACGACTTGGCATCCCCGTTTCTTCCCCTATTCAATCTTCCATACCGTCCTCTCCACAAGCTCCCAAGCAAGTTCCAGTCTTGGCNACTCCTGGATCACCNCCCGCTGCAACCGTGACGCGTCCACCTGGTCCCGCGACTGTCCAGACTTATGTGGTTCAAAGCGGAGACAGTCTTTATGCGATCAGTCGCAAGTTTTATGGTGATTCCTCCCATATCGATCTTATTTTTGAGGCTAACCGTGATGTTATGNGNAGTAAGAACAGTCTCAGTGTCGGGCAGAAATTACGGATACCNCCCGTACCCGTAAATCGCTGACCGCAAAGAGNCTGCATGTCGTATTTCGACAATAACGCCACCACCCCCTTGCACCCCGCTGCCCGGGAAGCCTTGGTGCAAGCCCTTGAACAGGGCTGGGCCAACCCTTCCTCTCCTTATCGTACAAGTGCCCAAATTCGTGCATCCATGGAAAAGTGCCGCGAATCTATTGCATCCACCCTGANGATAGACCCGGAGCACTTAACCTTCACCTCAGGTGCCACCGAGGCCAATAATTCTGTTTTCTCCAGCCTTGCACATACATCCCCTCTGGGTTCCCGGGTTTTACTTTCACCCTATGAGCACCCAAGTGTTACGGAAGCTGCTCAACTCTGGTTTCCCGATCGGGTAGATACTCTCACCGCTCAGCAAAATGGCGAAATTGCTATGGAGGAACTCTTTGATTTTCTTCAAAAAGAGCAACGGCCTGTATTGGTGGCTGTCATGGCTGCAAGTAACGAGTCAGGGGTTATTCAACCTTGGCGGGAGGTGGCCCGACTTTGCCAAACTCACGGTGTTCTTTACCACTGCGATAGCACCCAACTTCCGGGCAAGGGAAGTTTGCATGACCTGTCACTCTGTTCATTCTTCGTTACCAGTGCCCATAAATTTGGCGGGCCCAAAGGGATTGGTTGGCTGGTCGGGGAGGGTGCCTCTTCTCTTTTGGTTGGGGGCGAACAGGAAAAAGGTCGGCGGGGGGGTACAGAAAATTATCCTGCCATAATCTCAGCCTGTACGGCTTGGGAGTCTTTGAGCGATTTCACCCTGGATTCGGAACATCTTTCCAGTATGCGCAACAAGTTTGAAAAGCAAATGATCAGTGAATTTCCGTCTATCCAAGTGATTGGCCAGGAAGCTCCCCGACTTTGGAATACTTCTCTCTTCCTACTGCCAAATTTTGAAAATCTCCGCTGGGTAGGAAAACTTGATAAGTTGGGTTTTCAGATTTCCACAGGGTCGGCTTGCTCTACGACTAAAAAGGGAGGATCTCCAATAGCTCAGGCGATGAAATTATCTCCTGCGGATTCGCAGCATTTGCTAAGGGTTAGTTCTTTTCACTCCCATACTGCTGCGGACTGGGACGATCTTTTCTCCGCCTTCAGGCAGGCCCACCTTGCACTGACCGAGGAATCGGCTGACTCGTCCGTTATTTCTTTCTGATCCTTCCTGATGCGTTTGCTGTCTCTGAATCTCGAGGATTTCCGTAATGTGGCAAATACCAACCTTGATTTCTCTGGCGACCGTGTTTTTTTCCTCGGGCCCAACGGTCAGGGAAAGACCAATCTACTCGAAGCCATAGGACTGGCGGGGACACTTCGTTCTTTTCGAAAGAGTGGGATGGAAGGACTGGTCAGGGAGGGCCAGTCCCGAAGTCAGGGATTTTATCGATTTCTTGACGATAACGGAGATGAACGGGAAGTTTTTTTATCCTTCCGTTCGAAAGGAGAAAAAATTCTCGAGGTGGATGGTGAACGAATTCACCGTCTTGGCGAACACCTCGGAAATTTCCCCGTGGTCACCCTGAGCTCCCGGGATTTCCGACTGATTAGAGAGGGACCAGCCGACCGCCGGAAATGGCTCGATCTTTTACTTGCTTCCTCGTCCCTTGACTATTTCAACCATTTGCAGGGATATACCCGGGCTCTTCGTGAGCGAAATGCACTGCTTAAACGGGAAGCCGGAGATGGTGAACTACTCGCATTTGAGCAATCCCTTGCCAAATGCGCCGTGGCTCTTCATTCCCTGCGTACCGAATCAATTCCAAAGATCTCTCAATCCCTGACATCAAGCTATCTTTCCCTCACCGATGAAAAGGAAAAAGCGGGGCTTACGTATGCACCTGATTTATCCATAGAAACAGTCGATCAATACCTTCAGAGACTGGCCAAGGAACGCCCGAGAGACCGCATTATGGGTACCACTCGCAAAGGCCCGCACCGGGATGATTTTCTTTTCCATTTACAAGACCGGGATGCCCGGACCTATGCCTCAGAAGGCCAACAGCGGGGCCTCGTACTTGCCCTTCGTCTTGCTGAGTTTTCCTTTCTTCGGCAATCGCTCGGCCGTATACCCTTACTCCTGGCTGATGATGTGCTTGGGGAACTTGATAATTTGCGCAAAGCAAATTTTCGAAAACTCTTACCACCTGAAGCCCAAGTTTTTGCAACGGGGACAGCTTATCCCTCGGCGAATGAATCAGCTATTTGGGAAACCTTTGAGGTTTCATCTGGTACCTTTTCCCTCGCTTAATCTTAGCGTGCTTCTATGAATCCAACTACGGATGTTTACATATTTTAAATGGAAGCCCTGACCCACACTCACTGGTTGCTTCTTGGGCTGGGAGCCCTGATTATGGGGATGAGCAAAGGGGGGCTCCCCGGAGCAGGTAATCTGACCGTGGCTATTTTTGCCCTTGTCTTAGAGGATGCTCTCGGTCCGGTCGGGGTCCCGTTATCGGTAGGTCTGCTTTTACCGGTTCTGATATCTGCAGATGTGGCAGCCACTGGAGTTTATCGACGCCATGCCGACTGGAAATATATTGTCCGTCTTCTTCCCTGTTTTTTAATAGGCACCGTTCTTGGATGGTGGGTTTTTGATTATTTTCAGGGGGGAGATGAACGGGTGAACCAGTTGAAAATTTTAATCGGGCTCATTCTTTTAAGCATGACGGCCTTGCATTTTATTCTCCAGGTCCGAAAAAAGAAAAAAGCTAACGGCTCTGTTCCCAGTCCCGCCAATTCCTCCCCTGATACTCCGAAAGGTTCGATCGGGTTGGGCATTATTTTCGGGTCGATTGGGGGCGTGGCGACTATGCTCGCCAATGCAGCCGGCCCCGTTGCCCAGCTTTATCTACTGGTCATGGGCCTACCCAAATATGCCTTTATTGGGACATCTGCCTGGCTCTTTCTGATTGTTAATGTTTGTAAGATTCCCTTTATGATCGATCTGGGAATCATTACCTGGGAATCCATTTCGGTCAGTGGCTGGCTTTTTATCCCTGCTATGTCCGGAGCAGTGCTGGCTCCGATGATTGTAAAGCGGATCAATCAGAAGATTTTCGAGAGCATGATCTGGTTTTTTATCGTACTTGCCGGCTTGCGGATGATCTTTTAACCAAAGTATTGATCATATGAATAGTCGATCCCGCAAATTATGGGCCCAGCATCTTTCCGGTCAGGGTAAGAAGTCTCAATCGGTTGATCCTTCGGCCCTCCTACGCAAAGAACCCTATGTGGGTAGAATTGTCGGGATTGATCCCAGTCTTCGGGGGACGGGTTTGGCCGTACTTGAATGCAAGGGCAATACCTATCAGCTTTTACATTCCGAGACCTTAAAACTCCCCCCCAAGATCGCCTCCATTACTTGTCTTGGCAAAATCCATCAGACCGTGGCTGATCTGGTCGATTTATGGAAGCCCCGCCATGTTTCCTGTGAAGAAACCATTTATGTGCAGAATTTTAAAACCGCTCAGATCATGGGCTCCGCCCGTGGAGCTGCTATTTCCGCCGTGGCCATTCGGGAGGTTCCGGTGTTCGAATATGCTCCTTTACGGGTTAAACAGGCGGTTGTAGGTTTTGGGCGGGCAAGCAAGGAACAGATGTCTTTGACACTTTCCCAAATGCTGGGGTTGGGCAAGCCTCTGCCTTTTGATCAGTCCGACGCCCTAGGACTTGCCCTCTGTCATGCCCTTACTTGGAAAGGGTAGGGCACATCTTATCTGAGGCTACCTCAAGGATGTCCACCAAAGACCCGGCAGGGTAAAAAAGGACGAACCTTGTCTGATCCGGCCATCAATTGAATACGCACCGTCACTGCATCGAAAATGGAGTCGAGGGCAGACCCCGAATTAATTCCAAATTGACCGCGACTCAGAGGAAATTCTCCTTGTATAAGAAGCACATCACCACTCTTCCCGTCATACGCACGACGTTCAGCCCGCAAATATTTGACAAATACTGGTACGGAGATGGGAACAGCATTTTTTTTGATCCGTAGTCTTCCACTCGCATCGGCTTTCATATAATCCCCGTACCAGCTTGGGTTTGAAAGTCTCTCCAGGGTAAAGGAAATTTGGGGGAACTGAGATGAATCTAACCATTCTGAATTTTGGGCGTCCCCATTTATCTTTCCATACCCAAAACGCAGGGTTCTCGAATCCATCTTAAATTGCCCACTTGTTGTGCTGGGTTGCTTGACTGAGAAATTGATGACTCCCTTTACTTGGGAAAATCTGCCCTTCACCGCACCACTGCCAAAACCGGTGGCGAGTCGTACATCCACCTTATTCATTTTTCCCAGTGGGGTCAGATCAAAGGACATCGGATCGGCCAATCCACCCAACGGAATACACCCTGCTGCGGTAAAATAAATTACCATCCGAAATTTTAAAAAATTTATCACCTCTTAAGGTTATTTAACCCTTTCCCTGTTTGAAGTCGAGTGCAGGTGTGTCTTTTTATTGTAAAACTAGACTTGACCTTCGTGGATTCGTTGAAGAAAATGAATGGAAAATCCTATTATGAAAAGTCCGATTAGTTTCCCAATCATTCTGTTCCTAGCATTATCCCAGTTTTTTTCGTTCGCAGCGATTGAGAATCAGGGAGTGATTGGTGGCCCATTTCATGGAGTCGGGCGCGATTCTTCAGGGCAGGTACTTAATCAAGTCGGTGCATTTGCCGACTTTGCTGTACCNACCGGTATTATTGGAGAAGCCAGTAAGCTCACCCTTTCATCGCAGGAGAAATCTGCTCTCAGTGCCTATCTACGTCTCGATGACGGTACCCTGACAGCCCTGAATCCCAGCGAGCTCGAATGGTCCACAAACTCTTCCGATCTTTCTATTGCCGANGGCTTTGCCCAAACCACTCAGGTTACTGAAAAAGCACGGGTAAGCATAAATCTATCCGCGGAAGGTTTCACCACCCGGGTTTTTATCCGTCTCGACCCCGGGGAATCCATTGCTGCCGCCATGGCCAATTCTGGACTCACCCGTGCACTTGCCCAGTCCACCCCGATTGATGGCGCGGCTGGCTGGCTTTCTTCTCCTTGGTTTGGCAAGTTTTACAACGCAGGAAATAATTGGATCATGCACGATAATTATGGATGGGTCTATGTTCCGGTGATGAACAATGCAAACCTCTGGTACTGGCANCCTCAGCAGGAATGGGTCTGGACAGGTCCGCAAATTCATCCTCATCTATTTCGCAACAAAGACGCCACTTGGCTCTATTTCATGAAAGAAGCTCTTCCACAGAAAGTGTTTTATAATTACGAATCCCAGAGTTTCGAGAAATCATCCGAATAATTTTTCTTCCTGTCAGGTATTCCAGTCTGGGTTGATTAAGTTGTGAGTAAAATTAATCTTGTTCTTCTTGTTGGATTTGTAACTGGTTTTCACGCATTATTTAGTAGCTCGATCCCATATGCTGGAAAAGTCTCCGTAAACGGGGTGAATTTTGAAGGGCAGGCAGAGTTTTCCTTTNCTATCATCTCGCAAGATGGATTATCAGTCGCCTGGCAACAGGGAAATGAGACCAACGCCACCATCTCAGTACATGTGGATAATGGCCGTTATCTCGTCCTCCTGGGAGGGCAGGGCATGAATCCTATCTCACCCGCACTCTTTCTTGAGCAACATGGTCTTAAATTACGGGTTCGTGCCAATTTGCAGGATGGCCAAGGTTTGCGAATGCTCGGTCCGGATCAACCCATCNCNAGCACCCCGCATGCTCTCAGTTCCGAGATAGCCCGCCGGGCCATGCTAGCGGATGAAGTGCCCTCGGGTGCTATTACCCGGGAGATGTTAAGTGCAAATGTTCGCTCAGACATAAATTCTTCCGTCGGAACATCCCGTTTGGATTCCGCACTTTTTGAGCATCTTGTCCCCGTTCTCGGTCCCAAATTATCGAGCACCTTTCCGGATGTGGTGGCCAAGCGTGGATCCACCATCCTTCTCCAAGCTCCCGTTCTTTCCGGTGAGCTNCTGCAATATCAGTGGAAGCGGGATGGGCACAATATCTCCGGTGCCAATACTGCCACCCTGCAGATTACCAATGACAATGATCATGAGTACAGCGTGGTGGTATCCAATGTGTTTGGTAGCCTCGANCGAACCAAGAATGTNCGNTATGCCCGGGGAGGAATGTCTGTCGTCTCGGGATGGGATCACACCCTGTTTATTGATNAAAATGGGTCGCTGTGGGGTATGGGTNNNAATGGAAACAGTAAACTGGGTGTTGGAAANCATGACATTTTCCAGGCATCGCCGGTAAAAATAATNGATNAAAATNTCACCNCNGTNGCCNCAGGNGATGGNCANTCGCTGGTGGTGAGAAANGATNGG
>NHCX01000021.1:0-14689 GCA_002168015.1 Verrucomicrobia bacterium TMED44 | reverse complement strand
CNGGGGTATCGGATATGATGCGGATGGCAGATTAGGGAATGGTCCTGCCTTAAAAGGAAAATTCTCCATTCCAGGACAGATNATTGATNNGAATGTAAGTNCCGTNTCTGNAAGTGCNGGNNAGTTCCTACTTTCTNAAAACNGATGGATCTCTCTGGGGAATGGGTAGAAATCAATTCGGNGAATTAGGTGATACTAACACCAGTAACCAACACAGCCCCATCGAGATCGCAGACGCAGATGTGGTAGCGGTTTCAGCCGGCAATGAATTTGTTTTATTTATAAAGGGAGATGGCTCCCTTTGGGGTACTGGTCGCAATCATCAGGCACAATTGGGCGATTCTACAAGGCAAGATCGCAATCAGACCTTCAGGATTGTGGAAAGTGGAGTCCAGCAGATTGCCNCNGGTGGGTCTCACTCCCTCTTTCTTAAGCAGGATGGATCGCTTTGGGGAATGGGAGAAAATGGAGGAGGGCAATTGGGTCTTGGTGATTCAAATGATCGATTATCTTCAGTGGAAATTATCCCGGGAGGNGTTGTGGATGTGCAGGCNAAAGGTCNCAACTCTTATNTTCTTAAAACCGATGGCACTCTTTGGGGAATGGGTCATAACAATGAGGGACAGGTCAACCCTGCCGATTTGGGAGTAAATCAACTAACTCCGATCCAGATTGCTACTTCCATACAGAGGTTTTTTGCCGGCATGTACTGCTTGATTTACGAAAAAACCGATGGCACACTTTGGAGCGTAGGAAGAAATTTATTTGGGCAATTGGGAGATGAGCGTCAAGATATTCACCTAAACACGCCCACTATACTTTTTGATCAGAATGTTAGCTCTGTTGCTGCAGGCAGAAATATACATTCATTTGTGATTAAATCGGATGGATCGTTGTGGGGAATGGGGCAAAATGGACAAGGACGACTCGGAGATGGCACAGGAACACATCGCTACGGAGCGGTTAAAATTATTGATTCGAATGTGAGCAAGGTTGGGGCAGGTGGAAATCACAGTTTATTCCTAAAGNATAATGGCTCTCTTTGGGCATCGGGTNNNAATGACANNGGNCAGNTAGGGGATGGTNCCCAAACAAATCGCNNATCTCCTGTGCANNTCGTNGATGAAAATGTCTCTGNGATTNNNACTGGANNTNNTTTCAGTCTTTTTACCAANNCGGATGGATCNCTCTGGGGAATGGGAAAAAATGAATTCGGACAGTTGGGAGACGGGACAAACACGGACCGTCTTTCGCCCGTTCAAATTCTAGACGAGAATGTATCTCAAATCTCTGCAGGTCTAGAGCACACGATGTTTATCAAAACGGATGGGTCGCTCTGGGGGATGGGGAAAAATCAGGATGGTCGATTGGGAATAGGAAATTTTACAGAGCAAAATCAACCTGTACTTGTTGAATCTAATGAGGTGTCCCATGTATCAGCTGGTGCTTTTCATACTCTCTTTTTAAAAACAAATGGTTCTCTTTGGGCGATGGGTTACAATGGGCATGGGCAACTAGGCATTAATTCTACAGCGAATAAAAGTACCCCAGTTCAGGTGGTAGGAGCTGGCGTGGCAAATATCTCAGCTGGAGAATGGCACAGTGCTTTCGTGAAGACGGATGGTTCCCTTTGGCTCATGGGAGATAACAGATATGGCCAGCTTGGAAACGGAGATTTCATTTCCAGCCCCACACCTGTTCAAATTATTGCATCCGGTGTGAGTCAGGTTTCCTGTGGCAGGTTTTCTACATTTGTAAAAATGAGCGATGGCTCGGCCAAAGTTTTTGGCAGTGATGAGTATGGACAGCTTGGTCTCGGTCGCTCCAAATATCGACTGACCCCCTATCAACTCCCCCACAAACTCCTTGCCCCGTAGGTTATTTTTCTGTCTCTGTGTATCCCCGCCCCTTTTCTCTTTTTATCATAAAGGGCGTCCACCCACCCACTTGTCATCGTGAGGGCTGAAAGCCTATGGCGATCGACTGGTCCTCATAAAACGAACAGAAAAACTCGCCCCGGTCTCCCAAGGCACGATGGATTACCTCCTTTCCCGTTACGCTCCGTCCTCGCAATGAAAATAGAGTGAGGCACCACCAAGTTTATCCAAGCTTTGTCATCCTGAGGTAGGACGCCCGTGGAGATCCAAAGTGAATTAGTACCCGTTGCTCACCTCTATTCAAGAAACGATAGATTACACATCATCGAGTGAAGTCCTCCCATTTGTGATGATTTTCCCTTTTAAAGACCCGACATGCCTATTACCATCGGTGCATGAATATATTCAACATAGGTAGCAAGATCATTAAGTGGATTATTCCCATCCTTCTTTTTCTTATTTATTTTGTTTACTATGATACCCAGTACAATGTGGATGGCTTGTGGATTTATGCCGGATGGAATGTCCTGCTTTTTTGGCAATTATTTTCCGGGCAGGTGAATAATGTTAAAGAACGCTATGAATTACAAAAACGGATCGAATCTCTCGAGAAAGTAACCCTAGGAAAATTGCCGGAAGAATCCTACGAGGCAGAAGCTGAAAAGGAACGACTAGGAGGCGGACTTGAAAAACGGGTAAAAGCACTCGAAGCAAAACTGGGCTAAAATTGCCAAAGTTTTATTGTAAATCGGTATATTCTTGCANATAATTGATAATTGATTATCAATANTTGTTATGTCCGTTTTTTCTCCTCTTTTATCCTTTATCATATGCCTTGTTGCTTTGCCTGNGGTTACTTCAACTTTTGCGGATAAGGAACAACTCGAACCTTTAATTGNGATTGAAAGGCGAATGCCAGAANTCTTTAGTGATGCTTCACCTTGGGTNTCAAGAATATCCCGGGAGAATCTAGAACAAAGACAAATTTATAATTTGGCCGATGCATTACGTTCCGTACCTGGAATGGCGGTGGTGCGAACCGGTCAAGCGGGTTCGCAAACTTCCCTTTTTAGCCGTGGTGCCCAAAGTGATCATGTAACTTTTCTTTTTGAGGGTAGAAAATTAAACGGCGGGTTTTCCGGAACCTATAATTTGGGGCAACTTGCCCTGAATGGGGTTTCCAGCCTGGAGGTGTTGAGGGGCTCCTCTTCTGTCCAGTACGGTGCGGAAGGGATAGGTGGAGCCGTCATGCTTCGAAGCGAGTCCAAAGAGAANCGCTTGAATTGGANAATGGAGGGNGGCTCGAANCATTCGATTTANAATGGTATNGATTATGGATTTAGTGACTCGGGATGGGAAGGGAGTGTGGGGACGTCCTTGNATGCCACCGACAATGAACAACCACACTCGCAGTTTGATAACCAGTCTGTTTCATTTCATTTATCACGCCGGGTGACGGAGAATTTGAAGATTGATTTCCTCGGGCTGGGNGCATCGAGTGAAGTGAACTATCCGGGNAACCGGAAAAGCCCGACCTATCCAGTCGATGGACAGTATCAGGAAATCGAGGGATATTTGGTATCGCCCGGAATAACCCTCGACATGGGGGGNTGGAAAACTTCAGCCTTTTATTCCTATTCGGAGGATAATTTGANCGGCAAGGATAGCTTTTCCAATACAGCNTATGATGCCAAAACCAATTCGGTGGAACTNCAGCTAAGTGGNGNAGCAACGGAAGNANTACAAGTTACTGNTGGGGCTGAGTACCAGAGAGATTCTTTCTTCAAAAAAGATAATGCCACGAATGCAGTGGATATAAATCAAGGGGCAGACTCCCAAAGTGTTTTTGTTCTTTCCACCTTTTCTTTGCCTGAGAATACATCCCTAACTCTGGGAGCCCGTAATGATAATTTTTCTGATTATGGAAGCGCCACCACTNGGTCGGCCCTNTTTGAAAAAGATTTATCTGAAGGACTCTGCCTGGTNACAAGATATTCNACAAGTTTCTCCCCTCCCCANGCGAATGATCTTTATGGAATGTGGGGAAACCCAGATTTAAATCCTGAGAAAGCAGACTCCTGGGAAGTCGGGTTCGTTGCGAAGCCCAATGAGATCTTACATTTACGATTTTCTTATTTTGAAACTGAATTTGAAGATCTTATTGAGTGGAGTGGGTTTACGACATCGAATGTGGGTAGTGCGAGTTCAAAGGGTTTTGAATCTTCTCTGGAAGCAATTCAGGGAAATTTCGCATACCGTCTATCATTCTCTTATTTGGAAGCAGAGAATTCCAGCACGAATGAGAGGTTGTTACGTCGTCCCAGATTTCTTGGACACCTCGTAGTTCAACATGCCAATGAGACCCATACTTTAGGGATGGGAATGAAACTTACAAAGGATGTAATGGACATCGACGGGGGAACTTTTGATAGAGTCAAAGGAGATGATTTTGCTATTCTTCGAGTTTTTGGAGATTATCAAATTACTGAGGAAATTAAGCTCTTTGGCAGAATCGAAAATCTTTTGGATAAAGAATATGAAGAAGCCGATGGATATCCTGCCTTGGGCAGGGCAATTTTCGCTGGGTTAGGCTTTTCGTTCTAGTACTTAGATCGTTCACCCACACTCTGGACACATCCCGTACAGCATAACCTCGAAGCCCTGTACATTAAATCCTTTGGGTGCTTTGGCTGGGGGTGTATCTTCCATGGTGTCCTCTAAGGCAAATAATTTATCGCAGGCTCGGCAGGCAAAGTGGACCTTGTCCTGCCCATCGGCCCATTCATAGCGTGGCGGTTGCCCAGGATAATCGACTCCCACGACCTGATGGCTTTCGCTGAGAGTTTTTATGTGCCGGTAAGTGGTGGCTATCCCTAGACGGGGAATCTTTTTGGAAGCTAATTGATGAATCTCTAATGGAGTAAGAGGTCGACCGGCAGTCTTGATTGCCGCTAAGATGACTTCTCCCTGTCTAGTGTGTCTTTTCACTCCTCAGTTTGGGGAATGGGGANTTGGGGAAGTTTTCCTTCTTTTAGGCAATCCAGAGTCTGCTTTTTGAGGGCTTTTACTTGAGCCTTGATTTCTGCATAGGCTTCTTTTTCCATACGATCGATAAAGAGGATTCCTTGGAGATGATCGACTTCGTGCTGAATACAGCGTGCAAGCAGGCCATCGCACTCAAGTTCATGATGGGCTCCATCCAAATCCTGATAACGAACAAGGATACGTTCGGGGCGGGCGATATCTCCCCGGATTTCGGGAAAAGAGAGGCACCCTTCTTCATAATAAAATTCGTCTGAGGGTAAGAGGGTGATCTCAGGATTTGCTAAAGAGATCGGCATGAGCAGGGAGGGGGAGAGGGGCTTGCCGTCCAAAATACAGGCCATGGGGTATTCGGGATGGTCGGGTACATCGATCACACAGAATTGCATCGCTTCCCCTATCTGCTGAGCAGCCAGTCCAATCCCNTCCACTTGGTACATAGCTTCGAGCATTTCCTTGGAAAGTTCGGAAAGCTCGTCATCAAAAGAATCCACTTTTTTTCCCTCCTGGGTAAGGATGGCTTCTCCGTATTGAGTGATGCGAAGGCTCATAGCAGGCAAATTTTTGTTCTAAATGTTGTTTATGTAAAGTTTTGGCAAGAAAGTTGCCCTACAAAATATATGTCATCATGTGAACAAATTGCAATTGCCACTTGTGGCGAAGTCAAAGAATATAAGGATCATATTGGCCAAGTTAGAATCAAATAATAAAAGAAAGTTGGGGAGCGTGTTTTTTTTGCCCATTTGCATAGTGTTGGCAATCCTAGGTTTTGGCTCTCCAGTCTTTTTCTCGGCAATTTCCGAAACCACTCTGGAAGATGTAGGTGTGGGAACCAAAACTTTGGATCAAGAAATGGCTCGTCAGTTGAGCCAAAACAATTTGGGCCCCGCGGAAATGCTTTTACCTCTAACCTCTGTGGAAAGAAGGGGAGAATACACTAACACTATCAGAAAAAAAACATCTCCGGAACTGAAAATTTCGGGTGGTGGCAGTATTTTTGATCAACAAGTTTTTAAGGAATATTTCGGAGGGATTGATAAATTCAATCTCAATCGTAAGAGATATGAAGCCTTTATTGTTTACAACCGGGCAACTGTTCAGGGTAGTCTTCGTAAAAGGTTGGCCGAGGAAAGCTCTAACACCAATGTGCGGGCCCTGTTGCAGGCAATCCCGAATGATGGCCGCCCCGGNAATTTTTGGAACCGTTTATTGGCCGAGCCTCTGGTCTCCGCCTTTCCTGGAGTAAAGATGGCTAAACTGGAGGGTTTTCCTTACTTTCCAGAGCGTACTATTATTTTGTCGGTTGGTTTGCAGACTACCGAGGAGATGGATGCAAATAAGTCTGAAGCTGAAATTCGTGATGAATGCATGGCCAGTGCTCGTGCTGCTCTTGCTGCTTATAACAACAATGCCACATGGTTTTCTGTGACAAAGGATAAATCCAGCTCAGATGTGGCTAAAATCGACGGTAATCAAACCATGCCTCCAGCCGACTTCATGGATTTATCAGAAAGATTAAGCCTGCTTAAAGTTGGGCGTACTGACACCGGTGCATATGCAGTGATTATTGGGGGGGTAATGAATAACGAAGGCAAATTGGAGAGCCATGGCCGTTGGCTTCCTTATCCGATTCTCGTACCCATGATGGTGGGGACTGCAATGGCTATGGAAAATGGATACTATTCTGACGAGACAAGTTATGAGATAGGTCAGTTGGCCCAGCAAACACTTCTTGGCAACTTGGAAGCCAAAGAAAAAATCCGGTCCTTTTTCTGGGCAGCCCATCAATTGGCTCGTAAAATGAACCTGATGCAGATGGCAGAACTTACCAAGAGCTGTCCGGATTTACGGGGAGTTTTTGATTTGGCGGCAATGGTACGGATGAGAAATAGGCCCCTTTCTGTATCGATCGGTAGCATTAAAGAGCTGCGTAGGGAAATTAATTTTCTCCCGCTTGATCAGCGAGTGGAGGAACGAAAAAATCTGACTAAGCTTGAGCAGAACGGAGAGGTTATCCGTAAAGATTTTGAAAAAGAATTAAAAATTATTTATGCGGCAACTTTATTGTCCGGGGATCCATCAGGCGTACACAACTTTATTGAATCCTATCCTGTCTTTAAAAAGGATGGTGATAAAGAAGCAGCAGTTGCTGCATTAAAGGATCTTCGGACTGCCATGTATCATGGCAAAGGGGCGTTACAGCATCTTCTTAATCAAAATAAGCCCATACATGAGGATGGAATTCTTGAAAGTGCAATCTCTCCTGTCTTCCCACTTTTAGGCGGTTTCGTACTCACATATTTGTCTTATGAGCATCGTGATTTGGCAATGGTTATTAAGTTGATTTTGATTACGGCGAGTTTTTTCTTTCTTTTACTTTTACTTTCCAATGTTTTGCCAAGACCGACTTATTTACGTGCCAACAGTCACTTTATACTCCGCTGGTCAAGACGCCTTTCGGTCTCTGTTGTGTGGGGTTTACTCTCAATTTTAGTTCTCGAACCCTCGCTTTTACAAACCCCACGTGGACAAGTTTCCGTGGCAGGATTTGATTTTGCACTTGCGAATCTGCTCGCCTATGCCAATGAGGAATCCATGGCGGATCAAAATCTAACCGTAGTCACGGCCATTATTGCAGGAGTATTTTTACTCATTCAAGTGGCCATTTTTATGATATGTCTTTCACGGATATCTCAAGTGAAGAATGAAGAACTTAAGGCAAGTCTTAAGCTCGACCTTCTCGACAACGAGGACAACCTGTTCGATTTGGGATTGTATATTGGACTCGGAGGAACCGTTCTCTCCTTAATCCTGCTTCTGGTATTGGATGTGAAGCAGGACGCGTTGATCGGTGCTTACACCTCCACCCTTTTTGGGATTCTTTTTGTGGCAGCCCTCAAAATCTTTGTGGTTCGACCCTACCGTAATCACTTGTTGGTGAAGCAATCGGAAGAGTAGAGGTATGAATCGAAGCCTTCTGCTTGTTGTCTGCGACTTTCTGTTGCTTAGCATTTTGGCCTTGGCACGGTTTGATGTACCGGAAGGTGCCATCCTTGCACAGGATGATCAAAAGGTGGTGTCAAAGGAGGTTATTGAGAGAATTTCAGATGGAGAAAGTTATGATGATGTAGTGGCTGAGCTTGAGGCGACCAATGAGACTCTCTTGGAAAATTTAAGCAGCGATAAGGATGCTCTCGTCAGGCAAAAGGAACAATTGGAGGAACAAATTCTCCAACGTCAACAAGAACTCGAGTCCAAAGAACAGGAAATTGCCTCGCGTGATCAGGTTATCGCAGGCAATGAAGCTGCCATTGCGCAAGCCCAAAAAGATGCGGCGGAACTTTCCCGACAAAGAGCGGAGATTGCCCAAAAGAGAGAAGAGCTTTTGCAGAGCAATGCTGCTTCCAAAAAAGAACTCGAATTGCTGGCCAAAAATTTAGAGGAAGCCAAAAAGAAACAAGAAGAACTATCCAAGCTCAAGGAAAGAAAAGAAAAAGAGGCAGCGAACATGCGGGTCGAACTGGCTGCCACATTGGAAAAAGCCAAAGCAGAGGAAAAGGCTGCGGAAGAAGCTAAAGCCTTATTGATAGATGAGAAGAAACGTTCGGATGCTTTAGTTGCATCCACCACCAAAATTGATCAAAAAATAGATTCACTTAACCAGGGACTGGAAGGTGTGGGGAAGGATCTGAGAACAGTGGGTGAAGGATTGGCAGGAGTAGGGGACAAGATCACCACAGTTACGCAGGAAGTCAGCAGCGTAAAAGAAGATGTCTCCAAAGTGGGTGACGAGGTGTCCGGAGTTAAAGCTACTATGGCTGAAGTAAGTGAAGAAGTTTCTGGAGTAGGTTCGAAAGTAGAAAATATCAAGAAGGAGGTGGAGGAGACTGCGGCTGTGCAAAAAGAAAATTTTGAAAAATTAAACGAGAGACAAAAACAGTCCCTTAATGAAATTTTTACGAAATACGAACAGAATAAAGTTCTATTGGAGCTGGAGTTTACACATAAGGGAGGGTTCCTTGGAGCCGAGAAAACAGAAAAGTTTTCTATGGATTCCATTATCTTAGCAGATGGCTCTTTCGCATACACTTTGGTTCATGCCAAGGATAGTCCTTTCAGGTTACAACCCAGACCTCGTAGTTTAGTCTCGGTCAAGGGATCCTTGTCAGGGAAAAAACTTCAGAAACCCATTGCGATCAAAGAAATTGCTTTCATGGATGATCCAAGGATTATTATCATCCCTCTCTACTTGGATCCCAAGAAATTGGTAGAAACCACCGATTTAGAAATATTTTCTGCTCCTAAAAACCCTTATCTTTTTTCAGAGGCAGTGGTGGTCGATTCACAAAAAGGCCGGTTTGGGCAGACCAATTTTGTCCGGGACGAAAAAGATTCCAGGTATATCAAGGTAGAACATTCAAATTTTACTTTCTTAACGGGAAAATTTGACCCTTCTAAAAGTGATCTTGTTTTTTCACAGAAAGGAGAACTGTTAGGAATTATGGTTAATAATAATTATGCATTCCATGTGAAAAATTTGGGTGCTCGCCTCCACCCTGGATCGAGGACATTACTGGGTAATTCATTTGAAGCGGTTAAGACCAATCCTATACTTGACTCCCTTGGAAAGAAATTATTTGGCTTAGAGAAAAAATTCCGTTAAGTAATACAGCTTTCATTTTTATCTTAATTTGAGCAAAATAGAAAGCATTTCGGAGAATCCGAACGATCAGGCTTCCTCGGATATTTCCAAGGAGCAGGCGGGATGGTTCCAAAATGTAATTCGCGATCGGGGTATGTTCGGCAATGTACTTTCTTTCCCGAAAGATAAATTCCCTTGGTATGCCACCCTTTTGTTAATGGCTCTTGCTTATTATTTAAGCTTTTGGGTTCGGTTGGAATGGATTGATTTTGCCCAGGCTAGTTATGAAAATGAGCAGGGAGAGACAGTTTATTTTCACCCTGATATGGTGAAGGATGGGGTCGCGCTGCCCAATACTCACGACAGTTTCTATTTTGGAAGTATCCTACAGAAAGCTCATTTTGAAATGCATCAGGATAACAATCTCATTCCGAGTGCTTTGAACAGTGGAATGATCACGATGTTGCCCTATTGGTTACTGCAACTCCTCCCTTCTCTCACCATTGAAGTTTTGTTATTATGGCTTCCGGTTTATATTGCCGGCATAGTTTGTATTCCCATTGTCTTGATTGGGCGGCTATATGGGAGCAATATTTGGGGCTTTTTCGCGGCATGCTTGGCAGGGGTTACGCATAGTTATTACAACCGTACCCTGGCCGGATATTACGATACGGATATGTTTTCTATAACTGTCCCTGCTTTTGCCTTGTATTTTTTATTATCAGCCAGTCGAAGACGCTCCCTTCATTATGCCTTGGCTGCCGCATTAACCCTCTATCTTTATCGTTTCTTTTATGCTTCCGGGCAGGCGATAACAGGTGCTCTTACTTTATCTTATATTGGATACAGAGTGGGATTAGTTGCTTTGGATTATTTTGTCTTTCACCAGAAAAAATGGCGAGAAGCCATTTCCTCATCGAGTGCTACCTTTACCTTCAAGTCAATTATGCTGGTTGCTTTTGCGGCCTACGCGGAATCATGGTCGTATGGGTCTAATATTGAGCGTAGCCCAGGTTGGTTTTTTGCCGGGCTACTCATTTTAATTACATTGTTTTTTATACTTGGAAAAGTTGGCGTAATCAAAAAAAAATCGGAAGAAACGGATAAGAATATTTCCAACGGAGGACTTGACGAGCAATGGGGTAACCGTAGAGAAGATTCTTCTCGTCCAAAATTATCCATTTTTACCCTGCCTCCATTTCTTCTTCCCCTTATTTGTCTATTGTTTACTGCATTTGCAATTTTGGGCGGTGATGTAAAAGATAAGATTTTTGCCAAGCTCGACCGTTATGTTTCCGCTGGTGAAGGAGTGTCTTTAACATCGCAAAATAAAGAAAAAGGCTACAGTCTCAGTTATTTGGATGTGTTTTCCACGGTCCGGGAAGCCAGTGGCATCCCAAAAGAAGTAGTCAGAAATAGGATTTTAGCTGACAGCCCTTCCTGCTCCTGTCCCCGTTGTCTGCCCGCAAAGGATAAAGACGATGCCTTCATTATTCCGACTGCCATATTTGGATTGCTTGGAGTCATTCTTATTATTTTGCGCTACTGGGAATTTTGCATGGCAATCCCTTTTTTAGCCATCGCCTATTATTGCTTTGAAGGAGCTGTGGGGCTACGATTCACGGTGCATGTGGGGAATATTGCGGCGTTGGGTGTTACCTTTCTTATCCTAGTTATTCTTTGGTCGATCTTGTTCTCTCCCATAGCAGGAATGCTTTCTAAATTTAATTCTCCATCGGCTCTTGATAGCAAGGCTCAAGGAAAGTTCCAAAAGTTTCCCACATATATAATAAATTTTCTCTATTGGTCTGTATGTGTTTTTATTGTCGTAGGATTGGTCAGACCCAATATCCAACATGCCCAAAATTATCATTCTCATGTAGTCTATCCCACAAAAACCATCGATGTTCTTACGAAATTAAATGAAGCCTCAAATCCAGATGACTTCGTAGTAACTTGGTGGGATTATGGATCAGGTTGTTGGTTTTATGGTGGAGCCAGAACTTTTACCTCTCCAGCACACCAGACTTTTGATAATTATTTGACTTCTGAAATTTTACGCTCTCGCAATTCAAAACGTGCGGTCAATTTGGCTCGGCTAAAGACAGATACCTATGTGGATATGCAGGAAAAAATTAAGCAGGGAAAGCCAACCTACAGTACCGCCGTCCAGGCTATCTTCAATGATGGTAAGCCAGATCTCGAGTTTTATCAGGGTATTCTTCACGATTTGGAAACCGGTACCTATCCTTTACCCCCACAATCAAGGGATATTTTTCTCTTTTTGCCTTACGAAATCTTGAAGATATTTCCGACTATTTTAAGCTTTAGCTCGCGAAACCTATATTTTTCTGATGGTCAAGCAGCTCAAAATAGTTCCAATCGGGAACCCCCGATGAAAATTCTCCGAAATGGAAGGGTGGAGGGTTATTCATTTAATTTTGATGAAGGCTTCCGTTTTGATAAGCAGGGTAATTTGCGGGTCGAAGGCGAACAGTCAGGAATTGTAAGTTATTCTCAATTATGGAGTACTTCCGGCAATACCGGAGATTTTGCGAAACTGGTCCAATCCGTAAATATTGATGGCTTCAATATCTTAAGTAAACCAGATCCCCGTTCGGGTAGGGTACTACTCTTGGTCAAAAATACAAAAGAATTAATTATTCTTTCATCTACGGTTTTTAATTCTACCTTTGCCAAGCGTTTTCTTTTGGACAAGTTCGATGCCGAGGCTTTTTCTCACCCCAAATTTGAGAACGGGGTCAATCCGGTCAGGCAACCATTTATGACTCAGGCTGATTGGGTAACAAGTATGCCCGATGGAGTATCTTTAAATATGCGTGGTGGATATAAGGTGGAAGCAAACTTGAAAACCTACAAAGCCAAAGTCCCGGGAGTACAGGAAGCTGTTCCCTTCGCTTTTCATCGCAGAATGCATGATTCAAAAACTGGTAAGCTTATAAAGATGCCATCCCAAAAGCTCGGAACTCCCCGTTTTCATTTGATTCAAACTAATCTTCCTATCTTTGCTGGAGGTCGCCGTTACGAAGTTCCTTCTGGCGGCAGGACTGTCGAGGAAGTCGCACGGTCCACGGGAGTCCCCCAGATGATGCTTGCTCAGCATTTGGAGCTTAAGGTGGAAGATGTGATCACAGCTGGGGAGGAAATTGAAATTCCAGCTAGAGGGTACCAAATGTCTCAGGCCTGGTTTTTCATGGACCAAGAAACATTTGAAAGTGTTCTGGTTCAAGGATTCTTAATGGAGGATTTACCGGCTGATTATTTTCAAAAAGTTTACTCGACTCCGTGGGGAAAAGTTTACAAAATTGTAAATTAATTTAAGAGTCTGTGTATTTTTTGTGGACAAGATGCTAAATAATAGTTGAATATTGTAATCATATATCTACCAAACCCGTATTGACATGAAAGTTTTTCGTATTCTTCCCATATTGTTTATTTTTTCTTCCTTATATTCTCAGGAGGCAGAAGTCATGGAATCGAAGGGAGCGATCATCATTGCATCTCTTGAAGGTCAAGTCACGGTTACGAACAACGAAACCCAGGCTCAACTCCCCGCAAGTCAAGTTAAGGCAGGTGGTCTACTTTTTGACGGCCATACAATTAAGACGGGACCATCCTCAAAGATTATCCTTCTTCTTTCCAACGGTACAGTTTCCACCATCAAGTCTGACTCTGCCCTAAACATCAAAAAATTCACCCAGGAGAAATTTGATCCCGGCAAGAAAAAATTGTCGGATATGAAAGGTGAGCCCAGTTCATCTCAAACGGTTATGGATTTGGAATTGGGAGATATGGTTTTTGATGTTAAGAAATTAGACAAACGGTCAAGCTTCAATATTGAATCCCCAGTCGGTACCGCAGGTATCCGCGGAACATCAGGCCAAATGGGAATTATGGCCAACAATGGAGCCACCAATCTTAACATCAATATGTTCAAAGGATCCGTTGCTACACAGTTGCGTGGATCTGATATTGCTACCATGGTCAGACAAGGCCAAAGCTTTTCTGCAGGTATCAGTGCTAGTGGGATTATCCTTCCTCCCACCTTAGGCAAAGTCCCTCCCTCCCTTTTAGCAAGTATTGAAGCAGACCTTGAAGCATCGGAAGGTGCGACAGGAGTATCTTCGGTAAATGATAGCTCGGTTCCAACCAGCGAGGGTTCTGAAGATGTTGAAGATGAAGCACCTTCTGAAGAGGAACTTCAGGAACAGGATGCAGATCAGGCTGCGGCTGCTAAAGGAGTTGATGATAATGGATCAGAAGAAGCTGTAGCCTTGGATAAAGCGGGCTTGATTGATTTGAACGACCCCGAAAAACTTGAAAAAGTGGATACCTATGTCAAGGTATCTAGAAAAGGGGCTGATAAGTTAGAAGAGAAGGCTGTCGCCCGCAGACTTGGCCGTCGTGCTGAAGGAGATAAAACTGAATCTCAGTTTATCGGAGATTTAGTTGGTAACTTTGATGATGTTGTTGAAGTAACAGAGCAAGCTGCAGAAATTGGTGTTGAGTCACCAGAGATGTTTGATAGCTTACTTGAAAATTCGCAAAATTCCGGAGCTGTAAAGGAAGTAGTCGCGGTTGCAGCGGAGATTGGCGTAAAGGACAAAGCGAACATGGAGTCAATGTTTACCAATGTTGACCAAGCAGACGATTTAAAGGAGGTTATGGATGTCGCGAAGAAAACCTTAGGCAGTGATGATGGTACAGGAGGTAAAAAGTTGGATTCCGGTAGTGCTTCCATCTTATCAAGCACTCTTAAGAATGCGGATAAGGCAGATTCCATGAAAGAAGTTATGGAAACTTCTGCTGATCTTGGACTTCAAGATGCAGCCAGTTTGACTGCGGTCTTTTCGAATGCAGATAAAGCGGATGATTTAAAGGCTGTGATGGATGTGGCAAAAAGCACTTTAGGTGCAGTCGATGGATCAGGAAAGAAGAAGTTGGACGCTGGTAGTGCTTCCATTCTTGCCAGCACTCTTAAGAATGCGGATAAAGCAGATTCCATGAAAGAAGTTATGGAAACTTCTGCCGATCTTGGACTTCAAGATGCTTCCAGTTTGACCGCTGTATTCTCAAACGCAGACAAAGCGGATGATTTAAAGGCTGT
>NHCX01000020.1 GCA_002168015.1 Verrucomicrobia bacterium TMED44 | reverse complement strand
ATTTTTTAAAAATGTTATTACCTCTACTAGTACTTGATTGAGAAAGAACTCTTTTTCCATCATCGAAAGCACGTTTCAAAGCAAGAACTTCGGCGGTTGTAATAACTAAATCTTGCATATAATTTCTAGCTTTTGTAACTTGAGCTTCAGTATATCCTTCAGAATTTCCTCCATATTCCTCTAATACATCAGCTAAAACCTGCATTTGATTAGCTAATTTTGAACTAGCTCCACTTAAAGTATCTCTCATAGTTTCTGAAAAAGTAAACTTTCCTTTTAAAGGGGCTATTGTTGCTGCTAATTGGTCTTGCACTGATTTTAAAGTTCTTCCGTCGCTTCCCGATACAACCTCTAAATTCCTATTAGAAAGACTTAATAGTTTATTGTGAAGATTTCCTATTCTTGTTTCTGCTTCAGAAAATTCTCTTTGTTTTCCACTTTCAGGTTCGCCTCCAAAAAGGTCTCGACCAAGACGAGTAAGAAAAACACCCGTTCTAGGAATTGCCGATAAAAGTCCTCTTGCATCTTGATAATTAATATCAGGCTCTACTAGTTTTGTCGGAACTAAAGACCAATACTCTGAGTTTAAATCTACAACTCCATCTTTAAAAATATTACTTATTAAAGATTTCCTAGCGTCTTCATTGCCATAACCCCCTTGGGCTTCAAAATTTTGTTGAAAGTTTTCTACGTTTTGTACTCTTTGGTCGTTAGCAGCTTCTATAGTCGGCCCGACACCCCCGACGGTTGGAGGAGCTACATTAAACCTAGAAGTTTCAATAGAATTTCTTATTTCTTGAGGAAGACCTTTTGAAGTTGTTGTTCCTGTCTCGTGGTCGTACCTTGGAGAAGTATAATTTTCTACGACCATTTCAAACAGACGTTTTTCTGTAATACCTAACGTACCGGCGTTATAACCGTCAACATTGTTCGTAATATAAAGCATAGACGCAGTATCCGATTTTTTGCCAAGATTAAGAGCTTGAGCTTCAAGTTCTTTAACCGTTGCAATTCGCTCATTATAATCTTTATTCATTTGTAACGTAGCTTCTTGAATAGAAAGACCTCTTTCTTTTAACGCTCGTTCTAAATAACCCGTACCACTCTTTAAAGCTCTGTCTTTTGCAGATTCACTAATAGTAAGTTCAATATTTTGATCGGCAAGAATTTGTCTAAAAGCTTGATCGCTTGCTTGTAACTGATCTTTTTGAAGTCTATCAAAATAGTTTTGATTTGCTTGAAACAACCTATTTTGCGCTGATTCACTAAGTTGAAAATCGTTAGCAATTTCTTGAAACAAGAATTTAAACTCTTGCGAATCTTTTTGCAAACCTTCTTGTAAGGCACGATTAAGAGCACTTTCGCTTGCCTTAAATAACCTGTCTTTCTCGTTTTCACCTAATTTAAAATTTTGAACTTTTTCTTGTAACAGTATTTGCAATTCATTTGAATCAAGAGCTATTTTTTCTTTGGACGCAATTTGCGTTGCAAGTTGTGCTACCTCATGTCCTCTTTGAATATCAGATTCTTGAGAGCTAAGTTGTGCTTTTAATTTTGTAAGATCTTTTTGAACTTCACCCGATTTTTCAATATTGTTTATATCACGGTTAATATCAGCTTCTGATTTTAATCCTAACATCTTTACTTGTTGTTCATGCTCTACGGCGACTGCGTTTTTATTTATTTCTGTTTTTATTCTAATAATTTTTTCTTGAAAATCTCGTTCTTGAGATTTAGTTAATTGAAGATTATTAAACTTTTGATCTTCTAAAACTTTTTGATGATCAAACAAAGCTGCTTGCAATGTTTTGGCGTGATCTTGAGAGCTTGTCATATTATCTTTGTTAAACAATTGATTTAAATTCATTTGTTCAATTTTATTAGCTTGTTCAAGAGTTATTTTTCTTTCGCCTTGAATGGCTAGTAAACGAGCAGCTTCCTTAGCTTCTGCGGACTTCAACGCTTGAAGTCCAATGTTCTGCTCTAAAGCTCTTTGTTGGGCAAGTTGTTCTCCGATTTGTCCACCAAGACCGGCTCCTGCTCTTCCAAGTTGTGATAAGATAGGTGCGCCCGCCATGCTTTCGCCCGTTCTAGGATCAACACCTCCTGCTAGAGCAAGCCCCCTATCTGCAAGATTAAACAGGATGTTAGCCTGCATAGCTTTCTTTTGTTCCTGTGGATCACCTAATATGTCTTTGTAAAACTTTTGAGTTTCTTGAAGATACTGTGGCAACTGAGACGTTTGATAATCAGTCATGGGAACCACTCCGCCCCCAAGTTGATACTTTTGGACGGCTCCCCCGTCAGCTAAAAGCTTTTTTTCGGCGGGCTGCTGCCCAACCCCCATCAAACTTCCAACCCCCTCTGCCATTGCTGTGGGCTGTCCGTCTGGGGTCTCCATTGCTGTGTTGCCTGTGATTTGTTGCATCAACTGCCCTATACCGCTGTCCACGGCGCCTTCTTCGGTCATCATGATGGTGGGTTGCACCATTGCCAAAACTGATTCGGGTGTTTGCATGGCGTCTTGATTGCCAACAAAGCCTGCTAATTCCTGATACCGTGCTTCCAACGGGGCTGAATTTCCGCGGAGCGCGTCTATCGCACCTTGAAAGTCCTCTGCCTGATCCAAGCCTGCCATTGTTTTTTGACCGACCATAGCGCCTAGTTGTTCACCTTGGGCTCGTCCTGCCTGTTCCGCTTCCATCATCGCCATTTGTGCAGGGTCCATTTGTCCTCCTGCCATGGGATTACCCTGTGGCATGGATGCAGGATCCATCATGGAAGCAATACCGCCCTGCTGATACCTTTTGGCTAAAGCGGGGTTCATCTTTTGTTGAACATTTTCAGGTAATTTCGAAAACCCCTTATACTGATTGGGTACGGCTTCACCGCCTCCCCTAAACATCTGTCTTTGCATTACGCCTCTGTTCATCATTAAAATAACCCTGCTTTCTGTGCGCCTGCTGCTGCGGATAGTCCTGCAATACCCAATCCTGCTATCTGTTGTCCAATGGACGGATCAGGTGTTACTTGTGACGTTATCTGTTGCTGCGTACTTGGAGCTCCGCTATATATGTCCCCCAAGAAACCGTATTGCTGATAAGGCATTTGATAACGATTCATTTGATTTTGGTAGAGCGTATCCAAGGCACTTTGATCTACTCCGCGCTGTAAAGCCCCCGCAGACGTTAACGTTCCAATATCTGAAGCCCCGTATTGTTGAGCCATGCCACCTAGTCCCGCAAAGCTCTGACCAAGATTACCTGCAAGTTGAGATGCCTGCAAACCTCTGCCTTTACNCATTTCAAAAGCTTGTTGCGCTCTGTTAGCAGCGTCCTGATAGCCTGCCTGTCTCATTTGGGCCGCGGNCCGTGCTTGCTGATCTAAAGTATTTCGTCCAACTTCGCTCTCTAAAATACCTGATCGACTTCCACCAAAAGCTCCCGCTCCAACAGCCTGTGCTTTTGCGCCCTGTTTTTGAATATCGCCTGCTCTCTGTATGTCTTGCATGGCGTAGTCAATGGCTTGTTGTTCATAGGGGTTCATAAACGCACTAATACCCGAAGGATCAAATTGTCCCGCTGCTCCCTCTAACCCTTGAAGAGCCATTTCAGAGGCGTCCAACCCACGTTGCAAGAAAGGTTGATAAGCTCCGACACCTTGTTGTGCAAGAGCAATAGCTTCTTGTTCAGGCGCTGAAAGTCCTGCAACTTGCTTTGTAGGAGCATATTGAGGACCAATAGGTTCCCCTGTTTCGGGGTCAACTATAGGCTGTAATTGATAGGTTGGTTGTCCCTGTTCATTTAAAACAGGATTGCCAGAGGCGTCTGTTACAGGAACTTGATTATAACCAAATTGACCTCTTACAAAATCAGAAGCGTCCTGCAAAAGCCCTTCTTTATAAGCTACAAAGCGTGGGTCTTCCGACACATATTGATATGTTTGTGTTGTTCCCATTACGCCATACCTCCTTCAAAGGATCTCATCATGTCGTACATCCGACGTACTCCTTCTTTTCGTGATCCGTTGCCCGCGCCCCGTACAGCCTTTGCCGTCATAACAAACTCACCGTCCGATAGCATGGCAGGAATATCATCAGAAGTGCCTGTACCCGGTCCTGATATACCGCCCGTGCGTCTTGGAAACTCCATTTCTCCGCCTTGAGCAGCGGTTACTGGATTATACCCCGGATAATAAGCGGGAGGCAGTTGACCGGGTCTCATTGTGCCACCAACTCTTACGGGAGGATATCTTCTTGTCGAATCAAAACCCTCTGGAGATTTAGTTTTGGGAGTATCAAACCCGCCCGCTAAAGCCATAACCCCTGTGCCTGCTGCAAGCATGGGGGCGTATTGCCTAAATAAATTTTCTCCATAAGGTTTACCCGTAGCAGGATTTATTTTTGATACACTATCTAAATAACTTTGACGGCTTGGAGATATTCTGTCCGTATAAAAGTTTTTAACACTATCAAAAAACCCGGTGCTTTCGGTTGGGGTTCCTTTTGCAACAACCTTTCCTATGTTTTGACCTTCATTTAAAGCACCCGTTTGAACAGTAGCTTCTGAAGTAGGAATTACCTCTGACTTAGATCCTGTAAATTTTTCATAAACATTTTGTCCCTGAAGAGGGTTTTTTATGTTAAAAGAACCTTTAACCCCACCCATAAAACCTTTTTCTGTGCCAAGTCCACCAATACCGCCCGCTAATGCCCCCGCTGCTCCACCCATCAGGGCTGCATTAAAACTTTCTTTCAAACTCTTTCCCTGAACCAATGATCCAAGGCCCGCGCCTAGTGCTCCAGTGACCGCGGTTCCCAAACCCGGTGCAATAAAATTAATTGCTGTTGATAAAACAATTGGGGCTGCCTTCTTTAAAACGCCAACAACCTTCTTTACAGCCCGTTTTACAAACTTACCAAACTTCTTTAAGAAAAACTCTGGCTGACCTGTAACAGGATTAATACTGTTAAGCTCATTACCAACAATATATCGTTCTGGATCAACTCCCATGTCTCTCATTTGCCGAAATAAACGAGCCTTGAGCCGTGGGTCGCGGTCTAATATCTCTTTTGGAATAACCGTTTCACCTTCAGCTGCGTGAACCATATACTCATCTTCATGGCGACCAAACTTGGCAAGACTATCGGCAGCTTCCTTAATAGCTCCAATACCAACGTCAGGATACTTATCCTCAAAGTCATCGGCCCACGAACCCTCAGTCGCAGTTAAAAAGGTTGCAAGTCCACCGTCAGGGACATTAAAAGGTTCGGGTCTTTGATAAACTTCTGCCATTATGTTGTCACCGTTACACTGCCCACGGACCCCGTTCCTAATAACCCTTCAGGGTGAGGCACACTTCCTTGAGTTATCTTAACAAAACCATCTTGTTGAAACAAGCCTCCAATTTCTAAACTTCTATCATGTGTTTGCAAGTTTGTTAATACTAATTCTGTATGTCGTCCCTCACCGGGGTTTTGCATCTGTAACAAGTAAACGGAAAAGGCACGAACGACCTCTGCCATATAAGTTTGCGTATATTGATCGGGAGCAATTGGAAAAAAAGGTAAGTTTAAATTTCTAGTCATGCTCTTCTTCCGTCAGGCTTTATGTCTAAACGAGGAGAACCAAGTCTCCACGAAACTCCTAAATCTGTGCTTTCGACTTTAATTGCAAAAGATCTGCCTCTAACTCGTAAATTAACTTGATCGGTAAACTGTTCAACAACAGAAGACGTAGCAGCTGCGGACCGTGTAACGTTTTTAGCGTTTGATTGTAAGTATTGTCCGCCGGGATAGTTTCTTGTTTTAAGAGTAAAAACAGCTTTTGGTGACCCCGCGGTTGATTCTCTAAAAGTTAAATCGGGTAACAATCTGTTTATAAAAGAATGTTGATCGCCCTCTCCAATGTCCATTTGACTTGATTCTATGTGGGCAGACAAGGCTGTTGCAGGCTCTGTGCTTCCGTCATCAAAACCTGTTTCGTGATTAAATAAATAATGATCTGTTCCCGCTGCAATGGGAAATTGTTCAATACCTCTGTCTAACCAAGCCGTTCGAGCTAAATTACCAAAGTACCATATTTTTTGTTCATAATTATATATGACATATCGATCACACTCGGTGCTAGTAGAGCTAGGGTAAAACCACCATATTTCAGAAAAAGCAATATTGGTTGCAGCATTAACTTTTTCTATTTGATCTTGATTGAAATCAGAAAAAACATAATCACGAACAGTGCATGGTAGTCTTTGAACGTTACCGCCATAAACATAAAATTCGTTTTGACCCATCCAGAAAACCATATCCTCNACGGCAATGGCTGCTAAAGGACCGGCTATTGTTATGTTTTCAGATAATGAATTTAANCCAAANGTAAATGGNGGTCCTAAAAATTGCATGGCNTGNATNGATACNTCTGTNAANACNAAGATTTGTTGNCGNGTTTCAATNGCTGTTATNATTTCNGANCCAGAACCAATNCTAAGATCACCGGCTGTNTTNGTNGCTTTNGACGCCCAGTCNATNGCACTTTCTTGNGAACNAAAACGTATAAGTAANGGATCTTGTGTGCCTATTGCCGTTTCAGGATCACANCCAAAANCTATAATNTGTCTGTCTCTATCCGATACAATAACTTTTTTAGCAATCGTTGGTGCTAATTCTGAATTAGTTAAGGACGATAAAACAACCGCCCTTGTAACTGTTCCATTTGTTCTATCCCAATAAAATATACCTGCATCTCTTGCATTAATAATTAAATCTTCTCCAAAGTTATCGTGACTCCAAATACGTAACGTTGTACCTGTAACAGCTAAACTTGCGTTTGAGTTCCAAGTGCCACGGCCCCATGTTCCTGCGCCCCAACCTGTTCCTCCAACAGATGTATCTAACGCTGTTGTTGTTTGATAAACGCCATCTACTCCAGAACCACCGTTGCCACTGTCACTTGCGTTTGCTGTTACAGCCGTTGGATTTAAACCAGAAGTTGTTGTAATACTAGCTATTGTGGTCGATTCTGCACGAGCAGTAAAGGTATATGTACTACTGTTAGGTACGGTGTCTATTTGGTATTCTTGATTTAAAACATTTGCAGTAATATTACCACCTAAAGAAACAGCACCTTCTATTGTTACAAAATCCCCTTCGGCTGCACCATGAGAACTATCTGTGGCTGTTATTATTGATGATCCGTTAGTTGCAGCAAATGTAATACCGTTTGTCGTTGTGGCTCTTTCAGGAGTTATATCATAATAAGCTCCCCCCTCATTAATATAATATTTTAAATGAGTACCAACACCTAAAAACTTTGTACCATCTAAAGCAACCCAAGAGTGCAAAGCTCTACAAGTTCCTAAAAAATTAAATGTGTTGTTTTTTAACCAACCACCAATTTTTTCTGCAAAACCAAATCGAAACCGTACTTTATCAACATCAAACCAACCACCTTCATTACTATAAGAAGTTGTTTCTCTATTAACACCCGGTCTAAATTGTAATTTTGTAAGTGGCATATTTATACCTTAACTAGGCTTTGTAGGCCATGATATTGTGTGAGGAAAACCTGCTTGTTTCGTAACATCTCTTAAATTTTGTCGATATGTTTTCATTAAATCACTCATGGTTACATCACTGAGAGCGTAAAAATCTGTTTCTTCCAACAATTCATTACGGGTTCCTCGAACCGACAAAGCAGCCTTATCGTCTAAATCTTTTTGATACGCTGTATCATTTGCACTTTTATTATCTCCAGAAAACCTATCTTGTTCTTTCCATTTTTGCATCCAAGTACCGTTTGAATTTTTTTCTACACCATCTCTAACAATTTCTTTTGTAGAAGCAGAAGCAGTTGGTCTTGCAATTTCAGCGACACCTGCATAACCTAATTCTGTCAAAATATGACTTAACGGTGGACCTTCAGGAAAACTTGTATTTCTATTATCCAGTTTAATTTCATCCCACGTTTTTATAGCTTTTGTTGTTTCGTTGTAATATTCAATCATTTTTAAATCCTTTTTTAAGCAAAAGCCAAAACATCGTAAGTTCCGTCATCAAGTTCACCAGTTCCACCATTAAAAGTAATGCCTGAACTATAAGGATCTACGATGTCATCTCCTGTTATTGCTGCATTATTTTTACCTATTTCTATGTAGGTATCATTTCCTGAAACAATTCCAAGGGTGGAGTTAGTAAGAAGCCAAGAACGATTAGTTCCACCAGATAATTTTTTTACAAGAACAAATCTTGCGGAAGAACTAAAACCCATGTCAACATTTGTTGTTCCACTAATAACTACAGAGCCTACAAAACTTATTCCTGCATAAGTCGCAAAGCAACAGGCAGAAAACAGTTCCCCATTATTGTTTACTCGTCCGCTTGTACCAAGGGTTATTACCGAAGCAGTTGGCGCAGTATCTTGCATAAAAGTTGAACTTGTTGTAGCTGAACCTGCTTCAGATTCAAGACTTTCTGAGAGTTTTGTATGTCCATTAGTAGGACCATACCAACTAGTTTCAACACCACTACTGCGAGGTCGTAAAAACCAAATCATTTGTGGTGCTACTTTTAAATTATGAGAGATAGTTCTATTAGAACCATTACCAATGTAAGTAAAAATATCAAATATNTTAGGCCATCTTTTAAACATAGAGGAATTGTCGTAGGNACTGCTACTATNAGTAAGATGACCTGTCATGTAATCAAACATATCAGAGTTNTCAGNAAANTNAGNTTGTNNATTCCATTCAAGTGGTCGCCTAGGCCAAAGTCTGCAACTAATATCCGTACTATCAGAGCNATNTGTAGCATTTCTTCGAAGAGCTAAATCAACAACAAAATTAGCAACAAAACTTGGAACCGCTGTAGCACCAGTTGTTCTAACTGCACTTGCAAAAACATCCGTAGCTGCAGAAGGAGAACCCATCGGTCCTCTGCGAATAGCTACATATATGTACTTATGAGTATTCATATTTAAACTAGCATCATTGTCTTTTGTAAAAAAACCAGAAGAAGTAATACCTAATTTGTCAACTGCAGTGGTTCCATCAGAGGAATTAATTTTAAGAAGGTTATCTGAAGTTCGAGTATCATTATATACAGATATACCTCGTAATGTGTCAAAAAGATACCATTGTCCACCTGCCTGATTGTATTTTTTTATGAGAATCCACTGTGGTTCAAAACCTAAATCTGCCTTTAAAGTAATGCCTGTACCGCCATCGCCAGTGTACTCTCCGCATTTAATAATATCCTGATCCCCACTTTCGCCAAAAATTCCATCTGAATTGTTGTGAGCAAAAAGATATGCTACAAAAAGTTTTCCATTTTCATTTGTAGCTCCATTGTTTCCAACTGAAAAAACAGTAGAAGTTGGGTCTGTATTATTCCACATACTTGTACTCTGAGATGCACCACTGCTAGCTTCAGATAGCTCCATATAACTACCTCTAGTAGTACCTTCTGATGCATTAATAGAGCTACGATGCCAAACAGTAAATTTCTCGCTTTTATCTCTCGCTTTAACCCATATCATGCCCGGTACACTACCCAAATTATGACTGATATTTTGAGGACCAGTACTAGAATCAGTACCAGTATACGTTACAATGTCAAAAAACTTTTCATGTTTTTTAAACGTCCAACTAGCCATTTCATGGTCGTTTTCATTCATAAAAGAATTACTTGTATTAAGCGTAAATCCATTTGTATTAAAAGAAGAAAAAACAGTTTCAGTAGTTTCTTGAGCGTTTGTATTAAGTTCTAACGATTTATTCGCTCCTCGAACAGTGTCCATAACTTTCCAATTGTAACCATTATCTTCTCTTCTTTTAATAATAACCATGCCCCCATCAGTGGATAAATCTATTCCATTATTAATTGCATTACTACCTGCATTTCCTGCATAAAGAAATTCTGCAAATACATTTTCAACGTTTACGGCAGAACCACTTGATCCTGATGCTGCTAAAAGTAAATGTTTAGCCTGACTCATAAGAAACCTCTATGTTGGTATCGCCATTGCTTGACCGCCTGTAAAGCCATAATAAGAAGTACCTCCATCTGAAGTAATAAAAACAAAATAATCAATGCCGTTATTTGTAGCAGTAAGTGTTGGAGCAGTTCCTCCTGCCCAATAAACTAAATCATTGTTACTACCATCTTGCATCCAAGTAATTGTTCGAGCAGAAGAATCTTGAATAACTCTTAAAGTAAAAACAGAAACAAGCCCACTAGCTGCAGGGTTACTTACAACAATTTCTGTGTTTTCACTACTTGTACCCAAGTCTAACAAAAAGTTAGACCCAAGAGCTAAATTAATTGCAGTGGCATTGGAAGAAGAAGAAACCGTTACAGAATCTTCAATTAAAGCAGTTGTTTGAACAGTGCTTGAAACAACTAATTTACCTGCACTTGTTAAACTCATTTTTTCTGCTGCTGTTTCTGAAGCACCTGTGGCAAAAGAAAGTTTTGTAGCATTATTATCAGCAGCAAAGTCTCCTTCCGAAATAGCTGAAATAGAAGCTGCCACAAGAATAGCATCTGTACCTGTGCCTTCGTCAGGCGCTTGAAAAGAAATTTTACCTAAAACATCAGCTGATGCTATATCTGTATCTCCAGACTGTAAAGTTATAGTAGGAGAAGATCCGTCTGCGGTTCGTAAGTCTTTAAGAAATAAATTTCCTGTTGAATCTAAAAGTAATCGACCCCCATCTGCACCAGAAGCTGCAGCTGCAGAAGCTGCCGTGTTTATTTGTAAAGACGTAGCGTTATTATCTGCTGCAAAATCTCCTTCAGACACAGCCCTTATGGAAGCTGCTACAGTTATAGCGTCAGTTCCTGTTCCCTCATCAGGAGCTTGAAAATCTATTTTTGCTATTACGTCATCTGCTGCAATATCTGTTTCAGCGGTTTGCAAGGTTAAAACCATTGGGTTGTTGTCGCCTGTCCCAATACTTTTTAGGGTAACATCCCCTGCTTCTGTTAAAGAAACAATAGGAGTCGTACCAACGGTGCTTCCCAATCCAATAACTAAATCATCCGCTGAATCATCTAAAGCAACATAAAAATCTTGAGCATTGCCATCAAAAACAATTTTTGTGTCCTCTGCTCCTGCATCGCCTATTGTTAAGGTAGGGGTCGTACCACTTACAGTTAAAGAGTTTGTAACATTAAGATCTGTAAAAGCCTCTGTGACTGCTGCTCCAGAACCTGCACCATCTAAATACACAACTTTTACATGACCGCTGGGTATAGTTACTTCTGCTCCAGAACCTTGTTTAATAATTATGTTTTGAGAACCAGACGTTGCATTTTCAATAATATGCACTCTTTTTAAAGTGTTTGGTCCAATCGTAATTGTACAAGCTGAATCTAAAGTACCTGTATACTTTATGTACATAGCCCTCGCTTCATCTGCACTGGCATCAGCAACAGTAGAAGCATGAGTGTCAGCATTTGTTGTTATGCCTTCTGTCCCAAAACCTAACGCCTCTCCAATAAGTTCAAGATTTGTATTCGTCTTAGTTCCCCAAGTTCCAGAAGCCTCTCCTGTTCCTATTTCTTCTAATCTTAAATTATTAACGTATGTACTCATGTTATTTTCCTATGCTGCTACATCATCCCAATTTGGTGTTTGACTTGGACCTGTTGTACTAAAACTTGGCGTTTGACTTGGTGACACTTCAGTAAAATTTGGTGTTTGACTTGGTGTTGAACTATAACTTGGTGTTTGGTTAGGTTGTATCTCACTGTAAATAGGACTTTGAGTTGGAAGTATAACACCCCATACCAACATTTGTCCAACATTTCCTTCACCAGAAAGACCTGTTACAGAAATATTTGTTTGGGTGTTTATAGTATATACACCAATACTACTTGAAAGACCTTGAATGGCGTTTCCAACAATAGTTGTAGTTATATCTACTTTTGTTGATACTGTTCCAATAGCTGAAGTTCCAGAAACGCCCGTTACGGTAACGTTAGCATCCGCAGTTATAGTAGAACTTCCTACTGAAGAAGTTGTTCCAAAACCATTAGTTGTTTCAAATACATTACCAAGAGCCGAAGTTCCAACGACACCTGTCATTGTTTCAAATACATTACCAAGCGTTGCTGTAGCAGAAACACCTGTTGCAGAAGCATCAATATCTACTTTTGTTGATACTGTTCCTACAGAAGCTGTTGCACTTAAAGAATTAGTTGTTTCAAAAATACTACCAAGAGAGGATGTTCCTGCAACACCTGTTACAAAAATGTTAGCACCCCCCCCTGCACCAAAAACCCCCAAAGTGGTAGTTCCTGCAACACCTGTAACTGAAATGTTAGAAGTGCTTGTTACAGAAGTTGTATTTACAGAAGCTGTTCCACTTACACCAGTAACAGAAACACTCTCAGGAATACTTGCAATTATTGAACCAACGGAAGCTGTAGCTAATCCAGAAGAAGTATTTTGAATACCCCACGTTCCTGCGTTCCATGCTCCTACACCAAAAGTGTTTTCGTGTGGAACTTCTATATTTGCAAAACCTGTTACAGACTCTGTGCCAACAGAGGCTGTTCCACCAATTCCTGTAACAGAAACACTTTCAGAAATACTGTTTCTTGCCCCAAAAGGTATTTCTGAAAAGGAAGCTAAACCAAACATATTATATCTCTAACTTGGTTTTGTCGGCCACGAAGGATTGTCTAAATCCCCACTTGTTATGTCTCTCAAAGCCTGACGATATGTTCTCCAAGCCGAGACATTTCCTCCGCTGTCTTCAGCTTTGTGGATTTGCCAATCAGCTTCTTCAAACAAAGGTTTTCTTTGACTTCTTATTATTCCTATTTTTCTTTCGTCTGCCGTATCTAAAAATTCTTGTTGTAACTTTTCGTACTCAACAACTTCAGCATCACTTAACTTTACACGCTCTCCGTTCACATTTTTGTAAAGATCAGCCATCAACTACCATCCAATTTAAAACCGTACACATGAATTTGTCCTGAAAGAAAATTTCCTGATGAGGGGAACAGATAAAAACCTCTTTGAGTTTCGGCAAGAGCGTGTTTCATGGTTGTTAAATACGGTGAACCTGCGTAGTCATTTGAAGAAACAAAGGAGCAATTGTGTATAAAGCCTGTCGTCATAGCGTTTGCTACTCTCACGTTAAAAATGCGAATAGAGGAGTTTACAATCTCTCCTGCGTTATTTCCCGCTAAAAATTCTTGTTGACCCCACGCATGCCAAACAGAGCTTCCTGCTGAGTATCTACTGTCGGTTTGTATACCGTCCGACCCAAGAGACGACTCGCTTCCTCTTGTTCCGGCAAAGGCCATGTAATAGCGATACCAAGCAGCAGTAGCAACTGACCCACTTTGGTCAATAAAACGAAAGTACCCATAATTACCATCATTTGCAAAAAGTACTTTATCCCAAACAACGTCATAAACATCATAAGTGTCCGTAAAGACATTATCTACAGTAATATTTGCTACGTCATCAATATCTATTGTTGTAATGTGATTTGGAAACCAACCTGTTGCAGGAGCCGAAATTTTTCCTGTCACATTAAGATTGTCATTCACTGTTGTTTCAGACGTAGTATGACCAATACTTACGGCGATACCACTTGTTTCAGTGGCTATTTTTAATGCACCTGTTTTGTTTTTTATATAAGAGTCAGTAGCATCGTGAAATATCTCAACGTCACTACTTGCTCCAAGTATTATCTTACCATCATCAGGAAATAAAACAGTTGCAGTACCAGTAGGTACAGTAAACACTGTCGCATCCGCATCATTTTTAAATGTAATGTCAGAGGTTGAACCTTGACCTGTAAGTATCAGACCTTCAGCAGCAGTATAACCTATAGCTGCATTATCTCCTGCTGCAGTATCTCCATCAGGCTGAAACGTAGAGGCTGTTGCATCTCCTGATACGTCAATATTCCCACTGTTGTCTAAAGCTATTACTTTAGATGCAGGCAGAGTACAAAACACCTCTTTAGAGCCGGCAGAAAAATCAACTGCGCTATCCGAATTACTGGATGAAATTATTGTCGTTCGAGCTAAAGTATCGGGCGAAGCGTCCGTAACTGTTCCAAGCCCAACTTCAAACTCTGCCTCTGTTGTATGAACGATAGCATAGTAGGTTGTATTAGAGTTACCAATTCCTGCAACAAATGTTTCAAAGTTTGAAACAGCCCCTGCTAAATTTAAAGTTCCAGTGCCAGTAGTGGTTGACGTTTCTTTAACACGATCATTAAGTACGTGAGCCATAGTTTACCTTAAAACTAAGCAATTCTAATTATTGCGTTACTCGCATCCGCTGTTGGGAAGACAATTGTAAAATCCCCAGAACTCGCAGCCTTGTCTGCTCCAAAATCCAAAACAGCTACGGAAGGATCTCCTGTTGCAGTATCATTAAAAATTAATCCACCTCTTACAGAGGAGATGGTGACATTACTAAAAGTTTCATCTGCAAAATCAACTAAGGCTGTAGTGCCACTTGTTGTCGGAGTAACAGGATTAAGGGCTGCTCCTTTAGCAGAATAGTTTGTTCCAGATATTTCATTGCTTGTTGTATAAGCAGTAGTGGCTGCTGTAAAAGAAGCACTATTATCATACAAAGCAATGTTAAAAGTATTACCTGTCGTTGCGGTAAAGTTGTGTGTTCCTGTCATTAACTCTTTCTTAAAAGAGGTACACAGAAAGTTTCCAGTAAAAGCCATTACATTCTCCTTATATATTCAGCTAGTTTCGGGTTTCCTGAATCCTTAATT
>NHCX01000019.1 GCA_002168015.1 Verrucomicrobia bacterium TMED44 | reverse complement strand
CAATCCCTTTACCCGATCACTTGACTACAAAAAGGTTGGAAGCAGCAACTTTATTAAAGCAGAAGAATATCGGCTTATCTTTTTCAGGATCTCATATTTCCGGTGCTCCCCTTCCTAACTGCCTTTCCGTGACCTAGCTTCTAATTTAAAAACACAGCCATAAACTTGGAAAGGTTGCTTACAAAGTATAAATCGGTTAAATAGTATTCCTATTAATCTTTAAATATACATGTCAAATACCAAGCCAGACTCTTCAATCAAAACACTGATTATTCTACTCAATATGGGTGGGCCCCAAAATAAAGACGAGATTCACCCTTACTTAAAAGAGCTGTTTCAAGACCGCGAACTCCTTAAATTACCATTTCAAAAAATACTTGGAAGGATTATTGCCTGGCGTAGAACCCCTAAGATTCAGGAGAGATATGAGGAAATCGGGCAATACTCGCCCACAAAGAAAATCATGGATGATCAATGCCTGGAGATTTCCAAAAAACTGGATACCATCCGTCCCGAATCTGCCCCTCATCTTTGCGTGTCTGGATTTCGGTATTGTTCACCAAGGACAGGTGAAATGATTTCTGAACACAAGAACGCTGAAAAGATAATACTTTTTTCGCAATATCCTCAGCATAGCTGCTCAACAAGCGGATCATCCCTGTGTGATGCTTACCGTTGGCTTGATCATCAGGGAAACCAAGACTTTCGAGATAAAATATCTGTTATCGATCAGTGGTGGGATAGAGATGATTACTCAGAACTTTGGGCCATGCTAATTAAAAGAAAATTTGAAGAGATGAAAAATGCTCACGGTTTACAAGACAATGAGATTCGTATTATATACTCTGCCCATAGTCTTCCTGAATCCTACTGCCTTGAGAAAGGTGATAAATACAACGAAGAAATTCAAAGTTCAATGAACCGTATTGAGGAAGTTCTCAAATCATGGGGCTTAAATCACGAAGGGGCTTTGGCTTGGCAAAGCAAAGTAGGTCCCCAAAGAACCGAATGGCTCACCCCTAGTACTCCAACCGTCATCGCAGAAACAAAACAAAAAGCGATCCTAATGGTTCCAATCGCTTTTACCACCGACCACATTGAAACTCTCGATGAAATTGACATTGAATTCCGGGGATATGCAGATGATGTCGTGGACCATTTTGAACGAGTCGACTGCTTCAACATGGAGGAAAAGTTTATTGAACTGTGCACCCGACTTGTATCTGAACACATGGACTCTGAATATGATTCATATATCCGACCCTGCTGCGTAAACTGTGAGGGTACAGATTGTGCTGCTATGAGAAAATACTTTAAATCTCATCCGATTAGTCAGAATGACGAAGCTTATCTTGCCCAGCTAAAGGTGTCATCCTAAATTTATCAAGGATTGATGAGTTCGATATGATTAGTTAATTTTTCCTCCATAATGAATTTTTATGATACCAGAGAACTTCTTTGGTTAGCAGGTGGTTTGTACGGACTCGCTTTTTTTATCGGTCTTCTCAAAACATTTAAGATCAATTGGTTTGTTTTTCGCGAAGCACCCTTTGTTTCAATCTCCATAGGTTTTCTTATTCATACGAGGGCACTCTATTTCCGGGGATTAGATGTGCAAGGCTGCCCATTGGGGAATACTTTGGAAAGAATACAATTCATTCTTTGGTCATTGATTCTAGCCTTCCTGATTCTTCGCCTGCTTTGGCGACTTGATTTACTTGGTTCTTTTTGTGCAGGGCTTTCTTTTTGTGCAGGCTGGATTTCCTTACTATTTCCAAGTTTGGATCCAAATTACTGGCTCTCTAAAGATTATCAAAAATTATTTTCTAACCCATGGATTGAACTCCATGCATCGATTGCTGTTTTCAGCTACGGTTTATTTTCACTCCTATCCATTGTATGCGTAATGTATCTGGTTCAGAGAAAAGCACTTCTCAACCGTAAATTTAATATCCTCAGCTCTTTTCTTCCACCTATACACGATCTTGAACATGCGGCATTTCGTCTCCTTTTAGTTGGAACTCTATGCCTTACACTTTCGATCGTGGTAGGCGGTATGCACTGGGTTCATCATCCAGAGTATGTAACATCCATAAAACTGTTTATCACTCTTCTACTCTGGCTAGGCTATTGCGTTCTCTTTTTCCTTCGGTACGCCAATCTTCTTTTTGGTTCCAAGTTCTCCAAGGCTTCCATTGCACTTTTCCTTATCGCAATGATTAGTATGGGGTTTATGAGNTCCAAAAATANAACTGCGTCACCATCGACTCCACCTCCAGAAACAATGGGAATGCGATGAGAAGAAGTAGCGTCAATCAATCTCTTCATCTGCTTGGTAGTTCCCATCATGTTGCGGACCTCGGAGTTCGTGAAAAAATAAGCCTACCACAGGAAAATATTGATGAATTTTATCGGGGACTTCTCCAACTGCCAGGATTGGAAGAATGCCTCCTATTAAACACCTGCAACCGGACTGAAATATATGGGGCTTCTAGCAATGGATTCTCTCCGAATCTATTGTCAAAATACTTGAGCGATTTTCGTAAAATTGATTTCGATTTCCTCAACCAACATTCATATCAACATTCCGGAGAAAAAGTCGTCAGACACCTTTTTGAGGTAAGTTCCGGAATCGATTCTCAAATGGTCGGAGAAACAGAAATTCTTGGTCAGGTTAAAAAGGCTTATGAGGATGCGTGTAAAAGGAAAGCATCTGGTAAGATTCTCAACCGTCTCTTCCAAAAGGGATTCCAAGCCGCAAAGTGGGCACGAACCAATACGGGTATTTCCAAAGGACAAGTCAACCTAGGTAATGTACTGTGCGAGCTTGCACGGAGAATTTTCGGCAAAGTATCCAACTCAAGACTCTTAGTTGTTGGTTCCGGAGAGGTTGCGGAATCTGCGATGGAAGCTTTTAAGTCAAGGGGTTCTCAAGCGATTACAGTAACGGGTAGGACATTTGATTGGTGCCCTCTTAGCCGAAGAAAACCCGATGAATTAGCTGAACAGTATGGAGGATTCGCTCTCTCCTTTATGAAATTCCAGGAATCACTCCATCTTTTCGATGTCATACTCACATCTACGGCAAGTAGAAAATCTCTGATATCTCGTGAGGAAATCAAACTGGCTATGAAAAAGAGACCGGCAAAGCCACTTTTTCTGATCGACGCATCTGTTCCCCGTAATATCGACGAAAATGTCGCCAAGATAGACAATGTCTTTCTTTACAATATGGATGATGTCTCAGCGATAGCTAACGAAAATCTGAAGTCTCGGATATCTGAAGTAGATCGGTGTAGAAGTGCCTTGGCCAAGAAAGCCTTACGTATCTGGGAACAAATGACTGATCAACCTAACCCCATCTCGTCACTCAACCACTCAGCCACTCCCGACTCCTGAGGACTTTTGAGAATTTCTTTCAATTGATCTGAAGCCTGTACATAATGATTTTCAATTTGTGTATTTAGNATGACCTTCCTCATTTCAANGGCTAGGGCATTACCTGTTGCTCTTCCTTGAATCATTTCAATATAGGGTGGATTTTCAGAAAGCAGTAAGTTAGCCATCCCTAAAAAAGGCACTCGGATAAGTGCCCTGCCAACGAGATAAGTAATAGGATGTGCCTTGTAGGCAATAATACCCGGAATACCTGCCAAAGCACAGGCCAATGACATTGTGCCTGAACTCATAAAAGCAGCCCGAGCTTTCAAGTTCGAAAGATCTTCGGTGATCTCTATTCTTTTTTCCAAATCAATTCGACTCGAAACAATCTTCTGGACGGTATTCTTTATTTGTTGGTTGGGAACGGGGAGTTGTATTTTCAATTTTGGTAAAATGTCATCCATGTTTTCACAAGCATCTAAAAATACTGGAAGGATCCTTTCAATCGGTTGAATTCGACTCCCAGGAAGTAGGAGTAAGGGTCCATTTTTATCATATCGAACAGGACAAGAATATTTTTCATCCACAAATGGGTGTCCAACAAAACTGACCGGTAATTCAACATCTTCATAGCAATCCACCTCGAAGGGAAAAATGACTGCAAGTCCATCTAGGACTTTTTCCATCTTGAATCTGCGATTTGGTTTCCAAGCCCAGAGTTGGGGACTGACATACTGCAAGACTTTAATATCTCCCCCACCCTTGCAGGATAAGCCTTCTTCCATGAGGGCATTCGCCAAGCGAAGGTTAAAGCCAGGGTAGTCCACTAAAAGAACAACCCGAGGCTTGTTATCCCGAATCCAAGCTAGGGTATGATTAAATATTTTTTTGAAAAAACCGTAATTCTTTAACACTTCAATTATTCCAACCACTGCATGCTCAGCCAAATTAAAAAGGAGGTGAGCACCACTNTCCTTCAAATTATCTCCTCCGAGGGCAGCCACAGTTAAGTCAGGAAAATGCCTATTTAAATCTTTAACCAAAAGAGATGCATGTTCATCACCAGACGCCTCTCCTGAAATAATCAGAAGGTCCACATTCTTGAATTTTACTGGGGTAAACAAAAGCTTTATTTCAAATAGTACTCACCAACCCGACTCGATCTTTTTTGTTATGCTCAAAGCGACCTCGAGAGCTGACTTGCCAAATGAACCATCCGTTTTCGGAGTCTTTGCCTCACGAACGCAATCCAGAAAGGACGCGATCTCCAAAGCGAGTGGCTCTCCCTTTTGAACTGGAACTTCACTTCGGTCGAGAGACATTTCTTTTTTTTGTATTAAATGCCCTTTTTGATTCATGAAATCCAAAGACAAGTATCCACTATCCTGAAATACCCTTATTTCCCTCGCTTTCTTTTCACTTACTCGACTGGCATTTAGGTTAGCCACACAGCCATTTTCAAAAACAAGACGAGCATTAGCAATATCTTCAGTCGAAGAAAGCACTCTTACACCAATCGCATCCACTGTCTTCAGGGAAGATGAGACAAGGGCAAGGGCTATACCGATGTCATGAATCATCAGATCAAGAACCACACCAACCTCAGTTCCTCTGGGCTGAAATGGAGCAAGTCGATCAACCGTTAAGTATTTAGGCTCGATCACTGCATCTTCCAAAAAATCCATTACCGGGTTGTAGTGCTCAATATGCCCTACTTGGACAATCACTCTTTCCTCGTTTGCAGCGGCAAGAATATTTTCGGCTTCGAGACTCGAAACACATAACGGTTTCTCTACCAGTAAGTGACAGCCCTGCCCAATCAGAGGGATAGCAACCTCAGCATGCTTATCGGTGGGGCAAACGACACTTACGGCATCACAAGCCTCACCCAACTCAATAAGACTGGAAAATCTTGTACAAGAATATTCATCTTCAATTTTCCCGGCGGCATTATCATCCGGTTCATAAAAACCCACCAGGTTACATCTCTCAAGTTCTTGATAAATTCGGGCGTGATGCTGCCCCAAATATCCGACTCCAGCTACGCCACAGGAAATGACTGATTTTGAAATAGTGTTCATAAATCGGTTAATCTACTCATATAATAATCTTCCATCTTTTAAGGTTGAAGAATTTTTTGTGGCTTTGGCAAAAGTTGGGTTATGCGTAACCAAAACAAGGCTAGTTTTCTCCTTTAAACAAGAGTTTAGAAGTAAATTCATGACCTCAGCCCCTGTGCGCTCATCTAAATTTCCTGTCGGTTCATCAGCAAGAATGACTTTTGGACGATTTACCAACGCCCGTGCAATTGCAACTCTCTGCCTCTCTCCACCAGACAATTTAGTTGGTATTTGCTGGCTCTTATTAGAAACTCCCATTGCGCCCAGTAGTTGCATGGCCCTTTCTCGATAGGGATCGATTGGCAGATTGGACAACCTCACACTCATCATCACATTTTCGAGCACAGTTAACTCAGGTATTAAATAATAAGATTGGTAAACTACACCAATATGCCTTGCTCGCCAATTTGCCTCTTTCCCGTGCGGTGGCGCAGCAGCATTAATTTTTCGCTCACCCCAGAAGAGCTCCCCTGAATCTGCCGGTTCCAATCGGGCAAGTAAGTTAAGCAGGGTGGTTTTACCGCATCCGGAGTCCCCCCGGATGCTTAAGGATGATGCTTCTTCAAGCTGTAAATCAACACCAACAAGTACCTGAATTTTGTCCGAAATCATGGAAAAACTTTTGCAAAGCTCTTTCGCTTCAAGAACTAAATTTTTTTTATTATCACTCACTCCTNAGAGCCTCCGCGGGGTTCATACGTGCTGCACGCCATGCAGGAAGTAAACCAGCAACAGTCGAAACGAAAACTGCAAATAAAATAAAGGTCAAAAAGGTTTCTAGGCTTTGCTCAGACTCCCATGGGTACGGAACATCAAGACTATAAAAGTCATAAAACTGAGTCACTCCCGCCTGGCCTTCTTCTCCAGCGATCCCACTGACAATCAAGCCCATTAATAAATCTCGGTAGCGGATAAAAATTAACGCCAACATGCAACCCAATAAGGCTCCAAGTGATCCTATGATAAAACCTTGTATACAAAAAATAGTACCCACCCCGGCNCGGGTGCCTCCCATGGCCACGAGCAATCCAATTTCCCTGACTTTTCGTAAAACTGTGGTCATCAATGCAATCGCTATTGCAAAAGCTGCCACCAAACCTATTGGAATCATTATCAGAACCATGAGATATTCCTCGAACTTTAAAAGATCAAAAAACCAGGCATTTTCAATAAACCAGGGAATGATCCTCCAGTCACCTTCGAGGTTTCCTTCAAGTTTGGAACATAATTCACCCAACCTGCCTTCATCCTCAAAAAACTCGGACTCAAACTTGATGAAAAACCCATCACATATATCTTCTTCCCCACGCATATCTTCCATAAAACGCCGCGTTCCAATCAGGGCATCCGTATGGAACCCCTGCCAAGGAACTTCAAAAATTCCGCCCACCCGGACTTCCCGAGGAGGAGTCATCTCATCTGCTTTGGCCTGCTCAATCATACTAGGGGAATAGATCTCTAAAATGGATGAACGAAATGTCTGAAATTTATAAACTTCCCCCCCGATAAAAGGTTCCGTGCCCTCTTGAACCATAAACTTTGGATAGCCCCATCCTAAATCGGGTGTATCGCCTGATACCGTACAATTTTTTTCAACCGTGCCTAGAGCATTCCGTAAGATATAATTCTTCGCATCNGTAAATTCAATGGTCCATTCTCCACTNNTGATGAAGGGATCTAGCCTAGAAACTGAAACCTCGCCTTTCATGGATGAACCATTTCCTGATTTATTCACATCCTGAATGAGCAAGACTGTGGATGGACGTACTCCGAGACGGTTCGCTACCTGCTGAGTGATAAAAACAACATCGTCTTCGAGAAGATCGGTAGTCGGCACAGGGGTCACATCTTTGGCCTCATATCCTGCGACTGGTAAATGTCCATTTTTAAGAAACTCATTTAAGGGAAGCACGCCATTTTCTTCACTTGGTTCAATACCCATTGAAAAAGGCACGGCATTATAATCCCTATTTTGAAGAAGAAGATGACCCTGCACATAGGGCGTCACCCGAGCTACCTCAGGCTTCATCTCAATGGTCAGAACACTTTTCCTCCAATCCAATTTTTGATGCAAGGGAACTGCTCTTGCATGACCTTGGGCATCTATTATATCACTCCTAAACTTCTGTTGAAACCCTTGCATAAATGTGACGACCACAATCATCACATTAACACCCAAGGCCACCCCAATAATTGCCAGCAAAGAGAAAAAAGACACTTTCCGCTGTGAAGGAAACAATTGCTTCCAAGCAAGAAAGAAAGGCCAAGCAGATTTCATGATTCGATTGACTTTTTTCCCTAGTCCTAAGGTTGGCGGGGAGCCAGGGTAGCATTTCTTTCTGGTAAAGAAAGATTTAAATCCAAGCTGGAATTAAACTCATCNGGTACAAACTGAAGAAGGGTGTCTTTCATCTCTTCGAGTTTTTCAATGTTTACTTCAGGCAAGGGGTACTGATCCTGAAAAAAATGCAAATACCCCATAAACAGACCGCCAGCAATGACAGCAATAAGTGCTAGTTTGAGTAGTCCCTTAAGAATTGAAAAAATAAGCAGCAGGCAAACCAAACTTAAACAGACAATTAATAAAGGNTGACTGAGAATTCTTTGAATAATTTCTTCCATCAATGACCGTTATTTTGTCACGGGATGAGGGATGGACAATGAAAAAGATTTTTTTNGACTTAAATCACGAAAAACCAAGCNCATGTGTACGCTTGATAGAGGTGAGCTTTCNTCTTTAATTTCTTTGAATCCATTTACCGGATGACTTTCTGAACCAATGCCCTTTTTTACTTTTTTTAACGACTGCCTTGGAAAACTTAGATGCCACTTCTTTGGTAGAACCTCCAGTTTTTTTGGCCATGGATTTAAAGAGAAGTTTACGATCACTATTCTCTCCAATTGCCAACTTTTTGATTTTTTCAGATTCACCGTCGCGTACATGTATGAACCCGTCAGTCCCTTCACCGATCAGCCCCTTGTCTTTAGCCGCTACAATTTCAGGCAATCTTTCTTTCATACGGCTACCAAAGTCAGCCATGGAAGTATGAATAAGGGCTAGAAAGAAAATACTGTAGGTAATTATTGATTTAGTAAAAAATTGATTTCTCATAGAATCTTTTATTCGGTTGTGGAAGTCTCGTCGTCATACAAATCATCAAGAAAATCGTTTACCTCTCTTTCGATTTTTATGGTTATATTATGATCTAATGTAATGTGATGCTCTGTTTTAATTTTGGTACATGAAAAAAAACTAAGAGGTAGCAACACCCANAAAAATTTGAGGAACTTTAAACGCATATGTTCAACCTAAAGAAAAATCGATGTAATCTGCAAACTGGTTTTCAACTTTTAGGAAAATAAATTTCCCTTCTANGCTAGGGCGAAAAAGTATTTTCCTTCCATTTCAACAAATCCTGTAGTCCCCCTATAAAACGAGGTTTATAATCCAAATCGACTTTCTGACCATCTGTTTCCCTCACGCCATTGATGCTCATAATGATCTGTCGTTCATTTTCTAGCACCTTAAAATTAATTCTCATTCCATCTACTGCGAGGTCCTCGAGTGCCCATGCGGTCAATTTTAGATCCTTAGTCTGTGGATCACTCGGGTCCCCTCCCCCATAAATTAAATCTCCATGCCCGAATTTTATGTAGGCATTATTGGATGGATTAAGTTGAAGAAACCCAGTTCCAAAATCCCATATATCCTCATAATTGGAAAAGGAAACAAGACCTGAGAAGTTCCCTTCAATCCTAACATCCAGTCCATCAAAAAAATCAACTATCTGCTGCCCGTCCACATCCGAGAGTTGAGCCTGTAATTTTACATAATCTGAATACATTTTCCATTTTGCACTCTCCACCTGCATGCTCCCTCCGAAAACTTTTACAAAGAAGTCCAAAATCACAAACTCTCCATCTTCATTCACGGCGAAAGTAAAATTCCCATCTTCTAGAATTAGGTCTCCAGCAGTTAGTTTTTGAAAAGAGATAAGATTGGAGGGACTTGTAAGTAGAGGGTCAAACGATTTCACCGTAATAGCCCCGCTTAAGCCTTCAATTACTACTTTATTCTTCGCCAAACGAATGTCAGAACCGTTAAAATCAATTCGGTAAGCATCGCCACTTATTTCTGTACTACTAATTGTAAAGTTTGCGGGAGAGCAATCAGTCATCACGCCAGCTAGTTTGGCGGTCAATGAATCAATCTTAAGCGTGGATGCACCCACCGGTCGAAAACTCAAAGAAAGATCACCTACCAATGCATCATCTCCTAGTAGCGCACTTTTACAAGAGATCACCTGGTTAAATTCAGGATAAAAAGGATTGGAAGGATTGATAAGCCCTGTTAACGCCAACCCAAATAAACGAATATTCAAATCTGTGAGAACCGCATTCAGTGGAGGCATTTTAACACTAAGAAGTTCTTGATCTTNAAGCCATAGAAATTTCAAACTTCCATCCACCAGATTTATCGAATCATTCTCGTACCCCAAGTAGTCAAAATATAAATCGAAAGGCTGACCCAATGAAAACTCCTCAATTTTGGATAAATTGATATCTACAACCGGTAAACTTAAACCTCGGATATTCATTTGCCCAGTCGACTCGGAAGTTTGAATGTTTTGTACAGCGGGCCTTAATGTGATCTTTTCTCCGCTAAGAACAACTCCTAACGCCACTCCTTTTAAATCTGCATAATCTGGAACCTGTATGTTCGCATAAGCTTGGAAATCGAGATCGCCATCATCTTTCGGAGTAAGAAAAGAAATNACTTTTTCGATAGAAAAGAAAAAGGTATCAATTTGTCCAGCAATCTCGCTGCCATTAAACTCGAAAAAAAGATCAGTGAATCTATTACCATCAATCCTACCGATTCCTTGCATGACCAGATCACCGGAATGAATGGAAAAATCATTACCAATCTTTAGACCCGAAAATTTTTCCATTGGAAAAATGAGCCTGTCACTCTTATTTAAATCAGTAAATTTAATCTCCACATCCGCATAGGTGCTCTCTTCTTCTCTCCAAAAACGAAGTTCTGAAAGGAATGGAAAGTCAGCAAAANCGCCATCAAATGTAGTCCTCGCAAGTCCTTCATTGTAATCTCCTTTAATTTGAAAATTTAATGGTAATTTAAAATTTGGCCAGTTAATTGAAACCATGGAACTTAAAATTCGCAAGTGCTTGAGTTCAGGGTCAGATAAAAAATTTCCAATTTGCTCTAGCCATTGCGTATCAGGATGTTCTGGCGTCGCGTTTTCTTCTAGAGCATTGTCCAGAATGGCTTTACCATCAAGACTTACCAGCAAATTTCTCACAGTAAAAGAATTTATATCGCCCACCGCTAATCCACTTGGATCGTATTGAATATGTAAATTTCCAATAGAAAAGTTAGCTTCCTGATTCTTAAAAACCACCTCATTAATTCTTGTTTCCCAAGGGTCTGCCTGCTCAACTTCAAGACTAAATTCATCCGGAGCTGCACCTTTCGACAAATACCTAAGTCCCCAATCAACTATTCTTGGTGTCAAAAGCCATCCAATTGCTAAGATAAGCAGAGCACTGGAAAACACGCCCACAACAACATATTTCAAATTTAGCTTTGGCCTGATTTTCTTTCGATACATGAACAAGACTGAACCATGGCGAGATTCAAGAAACTGAAAAGCTCAAAAGATAAATTACTCGCTTTCACTTGAAAAAAAGGGTCAGGAGCGAGATAAAAGGAAAATGATAAAAGTTGGATTTATAGGAGCCGGAGATATTGCATATTTACACGGAGAGGGAGTCAGCCAGTCAGAATCTGCGGAGCTCACTGGAATTTGGAACCGAACGCTCTCCAAAGCTGAAGAAAAAGCCAAGTTATTTAATTGTCAGGTTTTTAAATCTCCGGAAGAACTCATTGCAGCCGTGGATGTTGTATACATTCTCACAAATATGGAAACCCATCACACCTATGCTAAATTGGCAATAGAGGCGGGCAAACATGTATTAGTTGAAAAACCAACTGCAGTAACAATAGAAGAAATTCAGGATTTAAAAGAGACTGCCCAACAAAAATCGGTCCAAATAGCTCCTGTGCACAATTATGTTTACGAACCTTCTGTTTTGCGGGCAAAAGAAATGATTGATTCTGGTAAGTTGGGAGATCTTGTGTCTCTGTATGTACTTTACAATATCCATCACCCGGAAGAAGTAGCGGCAAGATACCCGGGTGTAATACGACAGATTCTCACCCACCATGCATATTGCTCTCTCTATCTTGTAGGTCAACCAGAGATGGTCTCGTGCATGAAATCAACCATCAATGACGGTTCTGTGCCTCAGGAAAATATTGCCATGGTCACAATGAAGATGAAAAATCAGGCTCTTTCTCATCTTTGCGCAAGCTTTGCATCCGATGATCATGCCGGAGATCCATGGACCTTCATGATTAAACTCATTGGTACCAAAGGTGCCACCCGTTACAGTTACCGTGATTGGGTGGAAAACACACCTGCAGTTGTTCATTCTCAAACATACTCAGCATATCCTTACACGATTCGTGAAACCGGAAAACACTTTCTTGACCAGGTCATCACGCATGGAGAAAACCCCCTATCCACACTCGATGATGCCATAACCTGCATGAAGATGATTGAGGCCTGCGAGAGATCGGTTGCCGAAAACAGGCATGTTCTGATCGATTCCTAGTCCATAAAAAGTATGGCCGAAGTCATTTCGATCTGGCGGGATTCCCTCCATACTATCCTTGATCTTTATGAAAGAAAAAGGGGGCGGCTTTTGCTATTCCTTCCCTGCTTATTTCTTTTTTTCATCCTTCTCAATATTACCTGCTACTGGTGGGCGATTTACACCGCCTTTCCTTTTTACATGGAAACCCATGAGGCTTCTCATTATGTAAAACTGCAGGTTCCGGTAGGATTCTTTGGAGCCCTCTTTGACAGTCTTTCTTTTTTCGTCACAATTTGGATCATTAAAAGAGCTCTAGCTGCTCAAAAAACATCTGAATATGTTATCCATCTTTCCTTGGATTTATTTATAGCCATTCTTGCCACTCTCTGGGTTCTACTAGTTTTTACTTTTAGCGGTTGGCTAATCAGTCTATGGGAAAATGCACCTGAACAACTCGCCGACCGCGGAGTCAAGTATACCAGTCGTGCTGTGCAGGCAATTAAAGATCCGGCGGGCAGGGAAAATATAAAAAATATTTATTTTGGTCTTATTATGGGAGTCTCTGCGGCTTTACCGACTTGTTTTCATTTTTTTCTGTTTTTTTCTTCACTGATCAAAAAACTTCGAAAAACTTTTTTAAATTCTTCAGAGTCCACAGATTTAAATCATGAAAAATAAAATTCATGACTTTTAAAAATGAGCGAGCATTCTCTTGGTTTTAAAAATTTCCTCATATAAATTCTCAACATAAATATCATATCTCCTTCCCTCAACTGATGAAATATCTTTTATTTCTCTTATTTTTACATTCGGTAGTATTCGTAAATGCCCGAAACATCCTATTTATCGTCTCTGATGACTTGAAAGCTGATGCTCTTGGTTGTTATGGGAACTCAGTTGCCCACACTCCCAGTATCGACCGCTTGGCTGAATCAGGCACCCTTTTTGAAAATGCATATTGCCAGGGCACCTGGTGTGCCCCATCCCGTGCCAGTTTCATGCGTGGGCGCTATGTCGGAAAAAATGAAATAACTTGGGGTGCCCATTTTCAAAAAAATGGCTATTCTAGCACACGGGTCGGGAAAATCTTTCATATGCGAGTGCCCGGAGATATTATTGCCGGTACCGACGGTCAAGATGTACCTGCTTGTTGGTCGGCCAAGTTTAACATGCCTGGAAAAGAAGCTCATACTCCCGGAAACTATGCCTGCCTTAACTTAAATAAATTCACCAACGACCTCGGAGGTCGAGAATCCACCAAAATGCCCAACAGAATGTTTGTTACCGTGAACTATGAAGGGGATGGTAGTGATCAACCCGATTGGAAAGCCGCCACAAAATCAATCGAATTACTGAATAAATTCAAATCAGAAAAACAGCCTTTTTTCCTGGCCGTCGGACTCATCCGGCCCCATTACCCAAATGTTGCCCCCAAACAATATTTTGAGCGATATCCCGTAGAAAGAATAAGGCTTCCATTTGTGCCTGAAGACGATTGGGAAGATATGCCCGGAGTTGCTATTTCCAAATCAAACTCCAAACGCTATGGAATTGACAAGTATCCAAATAACCAAAAGCGGATGTGGGCAGGCTACCTTGCAACCGTAACCTTTGTTGACGAACAAATAGGTAGAATCCTGCAGGAACTCGAAAAACTTGATCTGAATCAAAATACGACAGTAATATTCACCAGCGACCATGGGTATCTACTTGGAGAACATAATTTTTGGCAAAAAGGAAATCTACGAGAAGAAGTAACCCGTGTCCCCCTAATCATACGGACGCCCTCATCTCAAGTTAAGCGCACCAAATCAATTGTTGAGTTGGTGGACCTTTTTCCCACTGCATGCAAACTTGCCGGGTTACCAATACCTAAGTCCGTTCAGGGACGAAGCTTGGTACCGATGCTTAAAGACTCAAATTTAAAATACGAAAAAAGTGCTCTATCCTTTGTATCCAAAGGTACAAGTTTAAGAACAGCAAATTGGGCCTACATGAAATATAGAGACGGCACAGAGGAGTTATACGATATGAAAAATGATCCCCAACAATTNAGCAACCTTGCAAATCAGGCAAAATTTCGAAATCAATTGCGTAGTCTGCGGGATTTATTTTCTAAAAGGACTAAGGATCTTACTTACAATCAGTAATCTCAAAATGGAAAATACTAGACCACCCTCCTACCTGCTTCTAGGAAAAGGTCAGTAAAGGAATACACCGAATCCTCGATCGGTTTGGCATATCCACCACCCATAAAAATTACCATGGGCAAAGCCATTGATTCTCGCCANGAGAAAACCATATCATTACGTTTTAACAATCCCTNTCTCGACAATTGCAAAAGACCGAGTGCATCGGAAGCCAATCCGTCCACCCCAGCCTGGAAAAAAATTAAATCAAATTGAAACGCAGATAATTTGTGCAGAACCCCTTCTAGCACCTTGAGGTATTCGTCGTCACCCGTTTCATTTTCAAATTCAACATCATAATCACTGATTTGTTTGCGGAATGGAAAATTGTTCTTTCCGTGCAGGGAAACGGTATACACCTGTTGATTACTTTCAAAGATTTTGGCAGTCCCGTCTCCTTGATGCACATCCAAATCCAAAATCAAAATGTGCCCCAGCCCAAAAACATTCAGTGCCTTCGCTGCACAAACCGCTAAGTCATTAAAGATACAATAGCCTGCTCCTTCCCCGCGAAATGCATGATGGGTTCCCCCTGCCATATTTCCTGCAATTTTATGTCCCCCTGTCGTCACGCACTCAAGTGCATCTAAAGCACCACCAGTTAAACGTAATGTCCTCTCAACAATTGCTTTTTTCCATGGTCTCAATCCAATTCTTCGAATTTCCTTTTCACCAAGCTGATGAGATANGAACCTTTCGACATAAGCTTGGTCATGTATCGAAAGAATTTCTTCTTTGGTTGCTAATCGTGGCTTGGCCCAGTTAATCCGTTGATCTTTGTCTAAGTCTATGAGCTTTTCAGCCACCATGGAGTAACGATCCACAGGGAAACGCGCTGTACGATCAAGTCCGGATGAATATATTTCATCGAAATATAAAGTGAACGGATGACTTTTCACATATCCATCCTATTTGTTCTTAATCGAATCTCCAATACATTAAAATTATGAGTTTTCAAAATGCTTTCTTGGGGTCTTTAGTCGCCGATGCAATCTCTATGCCCGTCCATTGGTATTACAACCGAAAATCTCTCGATCAGGATTACGGAGACTTTCAAGGCTACTGCAAACCTAAGGCATTTCATCCCGANAGCATTCTGTGGCGAAGTAGTTATATTCCTCACGGACCAAAAGCAGATATCCTAGGTACACAGACTAAATATTGGGGTCAAAGAGGAATTCACTACCATCAATTTTTGGAAGCTGGTGACAACACCCTTAACTTGCAACTTGCAGCGGAACTTTATCGCGAAACTATAATCAACGGCGACTTTGANCCTGAAACTTGGCTCAACAGGTATGCACAGGTAATGTTGACTCCAGGATGGCATCAAGATACATATGCTGAAGAATACCATCGGGCATTTTTTACCAATTATTCCAAAGGTAAANCTCTCCATTCNTGTGGAATTNCTGATTATCATATCGGTGGCCTTAGTCTAGTACCTGCCCTCCTAGCCGGGATGGAAGCTGTTGTTCAAATTCAACCTTCCGAACAAATCGATAAAGTTTTGAATCTAGTACGCCTTACCCATGATCACGAAAATACCCTCCGTGCAGCAACCGACCTGACCCGTATTTTACAAAAATTAATTCAAGGCGAATCTGTAAGGCATACTTTAAAGACCACCCCTATACCTGGCGTATCCGTCCGTTTGCTTGAAAAGTGGGAAAATATGGATGACCGTGATGTTGTCGGTAATACCTTGAGCACAGCTTGTTATCTTCCTGAGTCTTTTGTCGCCGCCCTACACTTTGCTTGGAAATACCATGATGATTTTACGATGGCTGTGTTAGCCAACGCAAAAGCTGGCGGAGACAACTGTCACCGTGGAGTGGTTGTCGGGGCGATTGTAGCCATGCAAACCGGCATTCCCGACATTTTGCTTAAAAAGTTACGGATGATGGAAAAACTTAGATGTGATATTCAAGTTATGCCAAATCATAAAGTTTTAAAAAGAGTCATTTGACCGGTATTTTTCTCTTTTATTTTTCGAGATTTAGTTGATTTCATCGACCCATGCTTTTTTAAAACAGTATCTGTAATTTCCTTTCCTTTCGCACTTTTTCGAATGGAAAAAACCCGAGTTTTCATCAACTTTGCTCTCGTTTGTAGATCTATCACAGGCGGTGAGTAGCCCTTGATCCTGGAGTCATGTGCATTGGCAATTTCAACAGTAGTTCTGTCCTTTAATTCGGGCACCCATGAACGGACAAAAACACCCTCAGGGTCATGATCAAGAAATTGCTTACTTGGGCTATACACCCGGATCGTATTGAAGCCAATTACACCTGCCTGCATCTGTAGTTGGGAAAGGTGGATACCCGGTTCGTAATCGTGAAAGATTCGGGCCAAAGGTTCATGAATTGTTCGCCAAGAAAGATGTAGGCCATAGCAGGCAAAGCTTACCACCATGGCCCGCATCCGAAAATTTAAGAATCCACATTCCCCAAGACACCTCATACAGGCATCCACCATAGGGTAACCGGTATTACCCGCAATCCATGCATCAAGTAAGGAAGGACTATCTTCGTACTTTAGTTCTGCAAAAGCGGAATTTAAGGTCTTTTTTTCAAGTTCCGGAAAGGCTTCNAATCGNTGAATAAAGTGATCCCTCCAAAATAGACGGGATTCAAAGGCCCGCAGACTACGGTTCCACTTCACTGGCTCCTCACTTTCCCTTAATTCAACTCGCCGCTTCTCTAACTGATCAAAAACAGAGCGTAGACTGATGGTTCCCCATGCTAGCTGAGCGGAAAGGCGTGACCCATGCTCAAAGGCACTATTGGGAGAGGAAATTCCTCCCGCATAACCTAGCCCCCGATCTTGCAGGAAAGAATTGAGCGTTTCCCAAGCTGTTTTTTCATCTACTTTTACAAGGGAACTTGAAATCGACTGACCGGCAAACTTGGGAAATGCACAGGTCAACTCTTCCCAAGTAGGTTGAGGATTGGAAAGAGCTGGTGTGACCGATTCTAAATGGTCAAAATCAGGGATAGCTAATGGGAGCTCTTTTCGGTAATCAGATTTTCTCAACTTCAGCCTCCTACGGTCTGCATCTCCTCCACGAATTACTGTGCTAGGATTTTTTTCGACCCATTCAATCCCCATATCGATACACCATTTTTTAACGGCAAGATCGCGCTTAAAAGTGGCCAGATTACCTGTCTCCTGATGAGAATATAGAATTGTAAAAGGAAATTGGCGGTGAAGCAGAACGAATTGTTCGACAATATTTCCCATTACTACTCTAACCCTGATACCTCGGTTCCTAAGACTTTTAGACAATCCATCCATACCATGCCACTGAGCTTGTAAATGGAAAGTGGAATAGTCGCCTTGATTCAATATTTCTTTTTCCCAGCAAAAAAAAGGCAAGACCATCGAGCTTTCCTTGGAGGCAGTCGATAGACAATCATTGTCCGTGATACGAAAATCTCTTTTAATCCACCAAACTGTCTTCATTCTTGGATTTTTTCTTTGCTGATCTACATTTTTCCGAACAATAAACAACTTCATCCCAAATTCCACGGGATTGCCATTTTTTCCTATTTGAAAAAGGTCTCCCGCATTTGGGGCATAGTTTGGATTGCTTTTTGATAGATGACTTCACTGATAATAAGAGACTAAGGATACCAAAAATACCAGACTCCATAAAAAGGTACGCCACCAGTTTGTTCGTATAAGTCTTTCAATCACAGCAGCATTTTTTCCCGCCTGTAATTGTCGGTGACAGGGTGCGGAAGTTAAGAATGTGACAACCCAAGCCCCAATGACGGCGAGCATTTTTACCCAAATTAGATTGTCTATTGAGAAAAAACAGGCCGCAGATGTTCCGATTAATTGACAAGCCATTACTGGAATAACAAAAAAGCCAATCGCATTGCAGTAGGAACGGTGATAAATAATAAAATTGGTTTCATTGATCTGCCGAAAAGCAGGATATATAATAACCTGTACTATCCAGATCAGAAGAAACATCCCAAAATCGATGCTCAACGCGTGTTCATTAAGAAATTCCAATAGAATAGTCATGTCAAAAAAATCATCGTTCTTGGCATGGATAAAAACATCACTACATTCTTTCTGATAACTAACAAAATGACAAATTGCATATCATCAAGAATCATGGTCCTTAAAACTCTTTTTTGCCTTTCTGTCCTGAGTTGCTCTTCAGACTTGGAAATNAAGGACACCAATACGGAAAAGAAAAAACAACAAAGTGAAATCTCTTTCCGTATCTTGATCCTTGGCGACTCGCTGACGGAGGGATATGGGGTCTCGAAGCAACAGGCCTTCCCCTATTTACTTGAACAAAAATTAAACTCTGAATTGGCCGGCCCTAAGAAAAAAAAATTCGAAGTTATCAATGCCGGCATCAGCGGTTCCACCACAAGTGGTGGAGTCTCGCGTATTGAATGGCTCTTAAAATCGAACCCTGACTACCTTATTATTGCTCTTGGTGGGAATGATGGTTTGCGGGGAATACCGGTGATTGAGACAGAAAAAAACCTCGAAAGAATCGTTCTCGCTGCCAAAGAAAAAAAAATTCCCACCCTACTGGCAGGTATGAAGATCCCCCCAAATTATGGTATCCAATATACCCAAGAATTTGCAGCCTTATTCAAAAATCTTGCCAAAGATCAAAATGTCAGTCTTCTTCCTTTTCTTTTGAAGGGAGTCGGAGGAGATCCAAGTATGAATCTTCCCGACCGTATTCATCCCAACCCGGCCGGACATCAAAAGATTTCTCAAACGGTTTATGATCACCTTGTTCAGCACTTACCTTAATATTTAATGACTTCGATTGCATCCATACAAAAAATCAGCAAAACCTACAACCAAGGTGAAAAAAAGATTGAAGTTCTTTATCAACTTAGTCTTGAAGTTATCAAGGGCGAGTCCGTGGCGATCCTGGGACAGAGTGGTAGTGGGAAGTCCACATTTCTATCCCTGCTCGCAGGCCTCGATCAACCCGACTTCGGAAACATTCTCATCAACGGTACCGACCTTGCCAAAATGAAACAGGAAGAACTTTGCCGCTTTCGCTCAGAAAACCTCGGAATTGTCTTTCAGCAATATCATTTAATGAGCAACCTGACCGCCCTTGAAAATGTCTCTCTACCTTTGGAATTACAACGCCAATCAAAAGTCGATTCTCAAGCCAGAGAGTCACTTGGACTGGTCGGGCTATCCCATCGCCTTTCACATCTGCCTTCTGAACTTTCAGGCGGGGAATGCCAAAGAGTAGCATTGGCAAGAGCTATGGTTACCAAGCCCAGTTTGATTTTAGCCGACGAACCTTCCGGGAATCTCGATGGAAAGACTGGACAGGAGGTAATGGAATTACTCTTCAAACTATGTAAGAAACAAGAACAAACACTTATATTAGTAACTCACAACCAGGAACTTGCCAGTCGCTGTGACCGAAGTCTATCGCTTCGGGATGGGAGACTCTTCAAGTCTAAAACATGAGGTTTGCTTTTAAACATGCCTGGCGCGAAATCCGAAACAATCGGGCTTTTTGTTTCTTTTATTTGATTAATCTTTCTCTGGGTCTCCTTGGTTTTATTACCATCGATTCCTTTAAACGCTCGGTCAAGGAGCAGGTAACTATAGAATCCCAGAAACTCTTGGGAGCTGATCTAGCCCTGCGTACCCGACGTGAGTTCACCTCCGCCGAACTCGACCAAACGCAGAAACTCCTTCCTCCTGGTACCGAGTCAGTGGAAGCAGTTGACTTTTTCTCTATGGTTGCAGGCCCGAGTAAACGGAGTCGTCTAGTCAAAGTAATTGCGATGGCCCCTGGTTTCCCATTCCATGGCACATTCAGGTTAAGCCCGCAAGGCGAGGTAAAAAAGTTCAACGAAATCCTGCTTCATCAGAAACCTCTTGCTTGGATTTATCCTGAGCTTCGAAGTCAGCTTGATTTAGACTTTGGAGACATCATTACACTGGGTAAGAAAGAATTTAAGATTTCCGAAATTGTCAGAGAGGACTCTGGGTTACAGTTTCAACCCGCAGAGTTCGCTCCCAAGGTGTATATCAGTCATAACTTTCTCAATGAAACCGCACTTCTCCAAGAGGGAAACACCGCTTTTAGAAATCAACTTTTTCTCTTACCCGAGGGAGTTAACTCGCAACCGCTCGCCGAGAAAATTGGACAGGCTTTGGCTGCTCCCGATATTCGTGTTTACTCCCATCAACGGGCAGGTCATCGGGCTGGTCGGCTGCTCCGGTACCTATCTGATTTTCTAGCCCTGGTTTCTCTCGTGGCTCTCTTTCTCGCCTGCCTAGGCAGTGGATACCTTTTCCACGGGTTCCTCACTCGGAAAGTTAAAGATCTAGCCATTCTTATAAGTCTGGGTGCCTCGCCAAGGCTCGCCCTCTGCACTTATGTCCTGCAAATTTCAATCCTTGGAGCACTCGCCGTCTTTCCTCCCGTATTGCTTTGCTTTATTGGGCTGCCACTCGCTGGTGGTCTAGTGGAAGACTTTCTTCCTTTCCAAGTGAAAGCAGGAATTACTTTGCCGAGTATTGGCCTTACATTTATTGTCGCAATTCTTTCGGGCTATCTCCTCGCCCTTCCCAGTTTGCACAAGATTCGAAAGCTCAAACCGGCTGAACTTTTTCGTGAATCCATGCATCCTGGTACATCCTTGGCTTGGAAGTCTGTCCTCTGGTTAACTCCTGGATTACTTGGATTCTGGATTCTGTGTGTAACCCAGGCAGATTCATGGAAATTAGGTAATCTATTTTTCATCACCTTTGCAGTGAGTGGCGTTATCGTTTTCATTCTTGGCTCGGCAGCCTTGGCCGGCCTCGACCGTCTGTGTAGAAGGTCCCCTCTGCCTGTTCGTTTGGCCAGCCGTGCACTGGCTCGTAACCGGACCAGTTCAATCACCAGTCTTCTTGCTCTCGGTCTCGGTGTTTTACTGCTCAACCTTATCCCTCAATTTCAATACAGCCTCGAGTCTGAGATCAACCTACAGGATTCCGAGAGTAAACTCCCCCAACTCTTTCTTTTCGATATTCAGGAGGAACATCTCGAATCCCTTACCCAAACTCTCGAATTTCAGGGGCGACCTCTTGATAACCTGACGCCATGGATACGGGGAAGGCTTGTAGCAGTAAAAGGAGTAGCATTTGAATCCCTAGCAGGATTAGACCGTGAATTTGATAACCCGGATGATCAAAGAAGAAATGCTTTTCGTAACCGGAGTTTCAATCTGAGTTACCGCGGAAAATTACGGGAGAGCGAGGAAATCATTCGGGGCCGCATGGTAAGCTCTAGCTATGATGCCAACGGAAGCCAACCGGCTGAAATTTCCGTTGAACAAAAATATGCAGAATCTTTGGGTATTGATTTGCAGGATCAAATTACTATCGAAGTAAGCGGAGTTCAGGTAGAGGCGGTTGTGGTTAATATACGCCGAGTCCGTTGGACCAGCTTTCAGCCCAATTTTTTCGTCCAGATGCAACCAGGGGTTCTCGAGCAGGCTCCTAAAACATTTATTGGAACAATCGACCAACTGTCCGCAGAGGAAAAACAGGTGGTTCAGGACTTATTAGTCCAGAAATTCCCAACTATTTCGATTCTTGATGTTGAGCGAACTGGGCGTAAGATCCTCCAGGTAGTGGGGCAGATGACTTGGGCACTGCAAATCATGGCGATTCTTTCCATCGTTGTCGGTCTGATTATTTTGCATACCATATCCCGTGAAAAAGCCCGTCAACAGCGACAGGAAATCAACCTGCAAAAGATTCTCGGAGCTTCATTTTCTGACCTCAAAAATCTAGTTCGCTTGGAATTTGGAGCTCTTGGCTTTTTCTCGGCAGTCTTAGGCACATCACTAAGTGCAGGAACAAGCTATTTTCTTTCCCATTTTATTTTTGACCGGGTTTGGAGTTTCCACTGGCAACTTCCAGTAATTATAGTTGTCACTGTCACAATACTTGCCTGTATCACCGCTGAATTTTCCACTCGCAAAGTTCTTCAGGAGAAACCGCTAACACTTTTAAGAGAAAGTTAGTTCAGTAATTCTAGTATTTCTGATTCGACTAAAAACTCCAGCTTCGAAATTTGTAATTGAATTCTTCCCCGATGACTTTGATTTTTAAGGTGAAAAATGAGTATCTGCAATTCACTCATAAACTTATTTACAAATCTTGCAAATTGGTAAACCCCACTTTCCGCTTTTGTACAAACCTCAGAAAAGATTTCTGACTCCATCCATTCTTCAATAACTTCTAGGTTCATAATTTCCGCATGGATTTATTATAAAATTAAGCAGCTTCTTGCTTACATACCTGCCTGAAAAGATGTGGGTTCAAACCGTAATGACTTTTAAAAGCTTCAGCGAACCTGCTTTGGTTCCGGAATCCAACGCATTCGGCGATGGTCGAAATTAAATGATCACTGTCATTAAGCAATCTCGCTGCTGTTTTTATTTTTTGACTGCGAATGTATTCGCCAACATTCAACCCAAAATGTTCCTTAAATCCTTTTCGTAACGAATAATCAGATATTCTAAACTTCTCACAAATCATCTCTTTGGTTGGTGGATTTTGTAAGTTCTTTCTAATGTGTTCCCCTATTTTAAATATTTTAAAGCTCATACAGGAACCGTATTGAGACTGAGTCTCAATCTCAATATAAAAATTGAGCCATTTTGGTTGAAATCTTGAAAATACCTATATCATGCGAATTGGATCGCCCTATCATACTTGGTATGACTCTGACGGATACAAATCAATCCTGAACCTGTACATAAAACAAAAGAATTTCCTGCTACTGCAAAGCCATATACTCTGACATTGCCAATATCTGCTTTTTTGCTGAATATCTTTATCTTCAGCACAAGATGGCAAAAAATCTCCAACGAAAGAAAATATTCTACCCGGTAAGTGGTAGGCTTCGTAATTACCTTAGTCAGTATAAGCGTGAACTGTCACTACCTGTACAATACGAAAATCTCTTACAAAGTGTAGATTCTTATCCGCTAATGGACGATAAAAATGAGGACACTCTTTGGCAGACCATGGTTTATGATCAACACTACGGAAAAGAGATTTTTGAAGGTCTGAAGGAAATCTATGTTTTGCTGCGCTCGGGGGGAGATCTTAAAATTCTCGACAACCTGTACATCGATCGCGTCGACTATTGCACCTTTGGTAACACTAAGCCCTTTCGTATACGCATCGTAAACCAATACAACGACAACCACGATTACTTTTATGTCAAAAAAGCAGATGCTTCCCGAATATACGGACTTGAACTCGAACAACTTCTGTCTCCCAACGAAATCAATTTCTTCGTCGATCGAGATTCCCTTGTGGAAGAACACATCATTGGGGTACCCGGAGATGACTTCATCGATAACTACCTCGAACGTGATGATCTTAATGAAGTCCGATTAGCCAAGGAATTTATCAAGTTCAACGAACGATGCTTTGTGAGACTTCTCGGAGACATGCGGGCTTATAATTATGTGGTGGAAATGACCCCGGATTTCGAGCAAAATCAGTACCGCGTTCGGGCAATCGATTTTGATCAACAATCTTACGAAGGCAGAAAATCTTTTTATCTTCCACAATTCTTCAAGAATAACCTACCTGTCGTCAACCTCTGCAGTCGCCTGATCAACCTTGAGACAAGTCATCAGTATCAGCGTGAAGAAAGGACTCTGATTAAACGAAGATTTAATGTTGCACCCACCCGAATTTCACGGCTCAGGGAATCGATGTGCGAAGACCGTATTTCAAGCGACGAACAACTTGGGTCACTCAAGTCTGACCTTGAGAAGTTTCATCAGGACTCACGTTTTTCCAGATGCCGAACGATGGGAGAAATTACTTTTCTTAACATCGCCCTTCTCCTCGACCTCAAAAATGAGGCACCAGTCCGCTTACTTGAATCCTGAAATTGAAGCAATTCCTGCTATCCATTTTACTCGTAGGGCTCACTCCTCAGTTCCTCCTTCCTGCTAAGCAGGTAATTCTCTTACATGGATTAGCCCGGACTTCCGAATCCATGAAAGGAATGGAAGACTTTCTCGCCGATCACAATTTCTCCGTTTGCAATTTAAATTATCCCTCGAGACATTTTTCTATTCCGGAGCTTGCAGAAAAAGTAAGAAAAAAAATCATCCACGAAAAAAAACTCGACCATTCTTCGAAACTCCATTTTGTAACGCACTCCATGGGCGGAATTATAGTACGTCAAATACAAGCCACCCATCCCCTGCCAAGTCTTGGTCGTGTTGTCATGCTTGGCCCTCCAAATCAAGGAAGTGAAGTGGTAGACAAACTTGGCAATATGCGGATTTTTCGAGCCATCAATGGGCCCGCATCCTTACAACTCGGCACCAGTGCCACAAGCATTCCCAATTTGCTTGGTCCAGTGGATTTCGAACTCGGTGTCATCGCAGGCGATCGATCCATAAACTTCATGCTTTCCACTTTGATTCCCGGTAAGGATGATGGAAAAGTTGCTTTATCCAAAACCAAGATCTCTGGTATCAAGGACTTCCTGATCGTTCATTCACCGCACCCCTTGTTGATGAATAATCCCGGAGCACAGGCAGCGACCCTGCAATTTCTAAAAAAGGGAAAATTCAGACATTTTAAGTAATTTATGTCTTAAATCTACGATCTTGCTAATTGGTGTGTAAACTGATGTAATATGAAAAAAGGATGGATAAAAAGACTATAAAAAATAATGCCCGAAAGTCTGTGGCTGAGTGGAAAGAGCTTGTTGCAGAGTATCAACACCCTCACCTAGGGCGTGCTATTTGGCAAATTGTAAACACCTTAGGTTCAGTCATAGCTATTTGGATAGCATTGTACTTTACCATGGGTATTTCTTGGTGGCTGACCATTGGTCTGTCCGCCTTGGCAGGATTATTCTTGATTCGCTCTTTTATCATTTTCCATGATTGTGGTCACGGTTCATTCTTTAAGTCTAAAAAAGCAAATAACATTTTGGGATTTATTTCCGGTATGTCAGTTTTCACACCCTACCATCATTGGCGATGGGAACATGCCATGCACCATGCGACAAATGGGGATCTCGATCGGCGTGGAATTGGTGATATTTGGACGCTCACTGTGCGTGAATATCTTACCTCATCGCGCATGACCCGTTTTAATTATCGGCTCGTCCGCAATCCTTTCATCCTCTTTGTCTTTGCCCCTCTCTTCCTATTTATGGTTCTTGAACGCTTTCCTTCCAAGAAATGCAAACCACGGGAGCGCCGATCCGTTCACACCATGAATTTTGCTTTGCTCATTTGGTGCGTAAGTATGGGGTCAATATTTGGGTTTATTCCGTTCCTCATAATCCAAATAATTATGATGGGAGTGGCCGGTACCTGTGGGATTTGGCTTTTCTATGTCCAACATCAATTTGAAGACACATATTGGGCACAGGGAGATGACTGGGATTTCACTTCCGCAGCGATGGAAGGAAGCAGTTACTACAAACTTCCTAAAATTTTACAATGGTTCTCTGGTAATATTGGATTTCATCACATCCACCACCTCAATGCTATGATCCCAAATTATAATTTGGAACGTTGCCACAAATCGGACCCCTTCTTTCAAGTTGCCCCTGAACTCAATCTGATTAGCAGCCTTAAATCCCTCAAATACAGGCTTTGGGATGAGGATAACAGCAAAATGATTGGCTTTGGTGAATTAAAACGCCAGTTGGCGATGGAAGAGTTGAGAAAAGCAGCGTAATCTAAAACTTAACTTTTAACTTTTTTTGTCCTCAATTCTGTTAAGCATTAACAAACGAAACTCCAAAGCCTGATCACCAGGTATCTTGACTGCCTGCAGTTTCAATTCACCTTTGCCCTTTTGGAGTTTAATCCTTCCCATTTTTATGGGTTCAAAAAATTTCACGAAACCTTCCGTCCTTTGCTTACGGTCAAAATCAATGAGTAGAGGCGGATCCACCTCCCGG
>NHCX01000018.1 GCA_002168015.1 Verrucomicrobia bacterium TMED44 | reverse complement strand
AACCATCAAAAAAAAGTGATCAGTGGACAGGAATGATTTACTTTCACGTCTGCTCATGTCCCGTGAGTCAAGTCATTGGATCAGGAATGCACAAATCGATTTCCAACATTCAAAGAGTTGTGGAAAGATTTTACCAGCTACCATCAGTACAAATGACAAGAAAAATTCTTACATCTGTTCTTTAAAAACAGCCTTTTACCGTTATCCGAAGCAAGAAACTTCACTTATCCGAAATAGGATTGAACGTCATTTACTAAGAACCGCTTCGGTTCCCATTGGTATCTTCCTGCAAATGCTCAAAATGGATAGACACATATCGATTGGGAATTGGTTACAATCGACCAATTTACCCCCTGATTTGGAAGAGGAAGAACTTAAAGAGATAACCCAGTTTTACAGCGAGCATTACCAGGACTTTCTTCTTACGTTCAGATCCGTAAATCAGGAAACCCATCCTCGCTTATTCCTTTCATTAAAAGAAAATGATTGGCAACTTATTCCTGCCAGACAGGTCTATTTATATGATCGTGAAGATAATAAATGGAAAACTAAAAAAATAGTTANNAGGGANAGAAAAAATCTCCTTAAATCAGATCTTGTNCANGTTCATCANCAAGATCTACTGGATAAAGATTTACTACAAATCCACCGACAGTACACCAACCTGTTNATTAATAAACATTCACCGTTCAATCCACAAATAACTCTGGAATACATTAGAAAACTTTTTGAAAAAAAAGTTTTGGAATTCCATGGTTTAAAAGATCCAAAAGGAGATAAACTCCTTGGGCATTTTGCAATTTTTCAAATTGGAAAAATTATGACCATCCCACTGATTGGTTATGATATATCCAGAGAGAAAGAATTAGGAATATACAGAATGCTATTTAGTCTTATCCTAATGATTGCGCAAGATAGGGAATTAACTCTTAATATGAGTTCTGGTGCCGGTAACTTCAAAAAACTACGAGGCGGGAAACCTATTACCGANTATACAGGAGTCTACACCAATCACTTGCCTAAAATATCAAAAATGGGAAAAGAATTATTTTTCTCAGCTGTAAGCAAATACGGAGAAGGAATACTTCAAAAAAATGAAATTTGAAGTCTTCTATGCTAATCAATTAACAAGAAGAAACTGCAACAGAAAATATAGTACGAAGGCAGGGCCTTGATCAATTTATCTTCCCGGATTTTTAAATGCATCAATACAGCAGCNCCCATGATCAAGCAAAGAGCTGCAGCAACAGGCTTGAGCAAAAAGGGATAAAAGAAACCTGCAATAAGTAGACTGGCAAGTGCGAGTTTTATACCGCCAATCCCGTACATAAACCAACGGGGTAATCCATACACATAAAACTCTTCTGACATATTCCTCGCTTTCCCTGGGCGAAACTTGCTTTCCTTATGAAAACCGATCGTCCAAGCGTAGAAAATACCAAGGATTATTGATACTTGAAAGATAGGACCCACCAATGCATCCATTGGGTCCGGCCTAAAATCAAAATTCGCAAGAATGATCAATTATCGAAAAAATAACGACAGCATTTACTGGCAATATCCTAAAAACATAGGACTGTAAAACAAGGGTTNGCTATCATTTTATGAAAGAATTTGTGAAGACGGAAAATTCCTAACCGAGTTTTTTGCGATCCANGGGATGGTCCCTTAGCAGAATCCTTCCACTTGTTCAAACTGACGAGAACTTCAGAATCTTTTATGCAACTTATATAATGAAACTCGCTGGTTAGCATTGGTTGATCAGTAATTCGACAATAATTCGAAAAAACGAACCAACATATAAATACCAGAAATGATGATTCCACTACCAAAGAGACCGATGAATGCAAGGTTGACAAACTTTTTAACTCCGGACTCTTCTAGGAATTTAGGCTGTTTTTCCATCGATCCGATCATGACAATTATGTAAACCACAATCGCAAAAATCGGCATTGTTACCATAAACCAATCAAATTCAGAAGTCATGCTATTAGTTATGTCAAAGAATTCCCACAAGTCAAGAAGTGCTCATGGATTATCGAGTTAATTTAAAAATGTACTAAATCTACCCTTTTTCCTGTTGTCATTGCGGGTACAAATTTAATCTTTTAAAAGAATGAAGTTTTTACCCCCTCTTTTGCTTTTTAAATTATTCGCATGTTCATTTTTTCTNCACATTATGCCCCCTGTTTATTCCAAATCTAATCAGGATGTAATCAGACATGTTGTCTGCTTTAGATTCATAGAGAACGCCCACCGCCAAGAAATTAAGCGAGTGGAAACAGAATTTTCTTCTCTTCAAGATAAAATCTCAGGTATCAAATCTCTTGAATGGGGAAAAAACAACAGTCCAGAAGGATTAAATAAGGAATTTACCCACTGTTTTATCGTTACTTTCACAGATACAAAAGCTCGGGAACAATACCTCCCACATCCAGATCATCAAAAATTTGTTTCCATCCTAAAACCCATCNTGGAAGATGTCTTCGTAATCGACTTCACTCCNTCACTTTAATTTTGCATGATTAATATAAAACAACTGTTCTTCTTGTTTNTTAACGCTTNTCTTGCCTCCTTTTTGGCAGGCGATACCAAAACCCCTGCTATTATCGGCAATCACATGGTTCTTCAGCAAAACCATAAAAACCCCATTTGGGGATGGGATAAAGTTGGTGAGTCTATCCAAGTGTCTTTTGCTGGTCAGACCTACAAAGCTAAAGCAGACAAGGAAGGATACTGGAAGGTGCTTCTTGATCCAATGGAAGCCAGTGTATCACCAAAAAGCATGACGATTCGTGGAAGTTCTGAGCTGAAATATGAGGATATTTTGATCGGTGAAGTATGGCTATGCTCAGGACAGTCTAATATGGGATGGAGCGTCGGTCAGTCTGATGACAGGGATCTTGAATCCATGAGTGCCAAGTTTCCCGATCTTCGCTTAATTAGTGTACCCCAAGTCGGAACCCAGGAACCGCAAAATGATTTCAATGGCAAGTGGGAAGCAACCACTCCAGAAACCGCGATCCATTTCTCCGCAGTCGGCTTTTTTTTTGGAAGGAAGCTACATCAGATACTCGATGTCCCAGTTGGGCTGATTGATAATGCCTGGGGTGGATCCGCCTGTGAAGCCTGGATACCCCGTGACAGGCTTAACAACATGGCTGTGGCAAAACCTTACATGGATCAATGGAGAGAAACCGAGAAAACCTTTGATTTTGAAAAGTTACAAAAGGCTTACCAGGAAAAACTAAAGAATTGGCAAGCCAAGGCCACCGCTGCACACAAGGAAGGTAAACCCACTCCCGGTGGTCGCCCGAGGGCACCAAGAAATCAAATGACCGGCCAGCACCGGCCAGCTAACTTGTACAATGGAGTGCTTCATCCAATTATTGAGTATGGGATTAAAGGGGCTATCTGGTATCAGGGTGAGAGTAATTCAAACCGAGCTCATGCCTATCGTGATGTCTTCCCACTCATGATTAAATCATGGCGTGATGCTTGGAAGCAGGGTGATTTTCCTTTCTACTGGGTACAATTGGCTGATTATCAAAACGAACAGGATGTACCCATCGGTGAAAACTGGCCCGAATTACGAGAGGCTCAAACATTAACTCTTGATAAGTTAAAAAATGTGGGAGAGGCAGTGATTATCGACATTGGCGAAGCAAGGGACATTCATCCCCGTAACAAGCAGACTGTGGCAAACCGTTTGTTACGAAATGCTTTGGCTAAAGATTACGGATATGACCTTCCGTACCAAAGCCCACGCTTCAAAGATATGAAAATCAAAGAAAGTAAGGTGACCGTCACATTTGATCATGTAGGAGCAGGGCTTTATTGCTTTGATACCAGGGAACCTGTTGGATTTGCAATTAGCGCGAAAGATCAGAAGTTTGTATGGGCCGATGCCAAGTTGATCGGTAAAGACAAAGTCGAGGTTTGGTCTGATAAAATTAAAGAACCTGTCGCCGTGCGTTATGCATGGATGAATAACCCTGCCTGTAACCTCTTCCGCAAGGACGGTTCTGTCACCCTCCCAGTCACTCCATTCAGAACGGATGACTTTCCAATGATCACCCTCGGCCAATAAATTAAATGAAATTGTCTTTCCTTCTTTCTTCTCTACTCCTCACTACTATATGTGCAGCCAAATTACCCAATATCTTGTGGCTTACGAGCGAGGACAACGGCCCTCATCTTGGGTGCTATGGTGACAAATATGCAGAAACGCCAAATCTCGATGCTCTTGCCAATAAAGGAATGATCTACACAAGGGCCATCTCCAACGCCCCAGTATGTGCTCCTGCCAGAACCACCATCATTTCCGGAATGTATCCACCTTCCACCGGATCTGAACACATGCGCAGCATGACCCGACTACCATCTGAATTCAAAATGTACCCTACTTATCTACGAGAACTGGGCTACTATTGTACCAATAATTCAAAGGAAGATTATAATTTGCATAAGGAAGGAGATGTATGGCATGAGAGCGGACGGAAAGCCAGCTGGGAAAAACGCCCTTCCAAGGATACCCCCTTTTTTGCCATTTATAACTTTACAGTTTCCCATGAAAGCCAGATTCGTAAGCGTCCCCACTCCCAGGTTCATGACCCTGCCAAGGTAAGAGTTCCCGCTTACCACCCAGATCATCCAGAAGTCCGAAAAGACTGGGCACAATACTATGATAAAATCACGGAGATGGACAAAATGGTTGGTGCTAAACTCAAGACTCTTACAGATCAAGGACTTACCGAGGACACCATTGTTTTCTATTTTGGGGATCATGGGTCAGGCATGCCAAGAAGTAAACGCTGGCCTTTTTTCTCAGGACTCAATGTACCCTTAATCGTACATGTTCCTGAAAAATGGAAACATCTCGCCTCTTCTGACTACAAAGTTGGTGGAATGATTGATCGCCGAGTTGGGTTTGTGGATCTCGCCCCCACTCTCTTGAGCCTAGCAGGAAAAAAACCGCCAGCCCACATGCAGGGCCATGCCTTTATGGGCGAACACGAAACAGATGCTCAAGAATATGGATATGGCTTCCGGGGACGTATGGACGAACGCTATGATATGGTACGCTCTGTGGTGGGAAAACAATACATTTACATACGTAACTACATGCCTCACAAATTATATGGTCAGCATGTCGGCTACATGTTCGTGACTACAACAACCCAAGTATGGAAACGACTCTTTGACGAAGGGAAACTCAATGAGGCCCAAAGTCATTTTTGGAAAACCAAGCCACCGGAAGAATTATATGACCTCAAAAATGATCCAGACGAAGTCAACAACCTCGCCAAATCAAAGGAGCATGTTGAGGTTTTGAAAGATATGCGCCAAGCCCACATGAACCATCTCAAGAAAATNATAGATGTTGGCTTCCTTCCAGAAGGTGAAATACATCAAAGATCAGAGGGNTCGACTCCTTATGAAATGGCCCGAACTGAGAAGTATCCCTTTCAAAGAATCATGCTAGCCGCCGATATGGCTTCAGGACTCTCCCCCTGGGCGACCAAGCCTCTGATTGGTTACCTTAAGGATAAGGATTCAGCTGTCCGCTACTGGGGAGCCATGGGGCTCCTTATGCGAGGAAAACAAGGGGTAAGGCTAGCCGGAAAACAATTAGAAGAAGCCCTGCTTGATGATTCGCCTTATGTTCAGGTTGTTGCAGCCGAAGCATTGGGTAAATATGGCTCCAAGGAACAAATCGAAAAAGCGGTCCAGACTTTGGGTAAGACCGCTGATCCGGTAAAAAACGGATGCTTCCCCTCCATGCTCGCGATGAATGCAATAGATCATCTTGACGGCAAGGCTATGTCTCTACTGCCGCTTCTTGAATCTATGCCGCAGGTTCCGGAGGAGGTGGATAAACGCTTCCAAGGATATGTCGGGCGACTCGTCACAACCACAGTGAAGGAGCTTCAAGCAAAGTTATGAAAAAACGAAACCACAATTCACTTTTTTGGCTAACGATCGGACTTTTATTTGGTCCATCATCTGCCCACGCAAAGCCAAATCTGATCTTTATTATGGCCGATGATCTCGGCTACGGAGACTTGGGTTGTTACGGTCAGAAATTAATCAAGACTCCCCGTCTTGATCAAATGGCAAAAGGGGGCATGAAATTCACCCGCTTTTATTCAGGTTCTACAGTATGTGCACCCTCAAGAAGTGTTCTTATGACGGGGCAGCATATGGGTCATACGCATGTAAGAGGTAATGCTGGAGGCGACATGACCCGACAAAGCCTAAGGGCTATTGATATCACTGTGGCCGAAAAGATGAAAGAGGCAGGATATGCAACAGCCTTGATAGGCAAATGGGGATTGGGCGAAGTCGGACAAGAGGGGCATCCATTAAAGCAGGGGTTCGATTATTTCTATGGATATTTAAATCAAGTCCATGCCCATAACTTCTACCCTACATTCTTATGGCAAAACAATCAAAAGCACCTGCTAAAAAATGTGGTTAAGCCCGTTTCAGATAAGTCCAGAGCTGGATTTATTGGTGGTGCAGCAACCGAGAGGCATGAATATTCCCATGATCTCTTCACCAAAGAATCCTTGGAATGGATTCGTAAAAATCAAAAAAATCCATTCTTCCTCTACCTGCCTCTCACTATTCCACATGCTAACAACGAAGGTACCCGGATGTTTGGGGATGGAGCAGAGGTGCCAGATTATAGTATTTATGAAAAAGAAGCTTGGCCAAAGCAGGATAAGGGACAAGCAGCCATGATCACTCGGATGGATCGTGATGTCGGAAGAATCCTCGATCTGCTCAAGGAGTTGAAGATCGAAGAAAACACATTGGTTATGTTTACATCAGATAATGGTCCTCACAACGAGGCGGGGCACAACCCCGAACTCTTTAATCCATCCGGACCGTTACGTGGCATGAAAAGAACATTAACGGAGGGCGGTATTCGTGTCCCCACTATCGCGTGGTGGCCCAAAACAATTAAGAATGGCTCTGTGTGCGATCAGCCATTGTACTTTGGTGACTTGATGAGCACAGCCTGTGAAATGGCTCAAATCAATCCCCCAAAACAAATTGATAGCGTTTCTTTCTTGCCCACACTTCAAGATAGAGGAAAGGAGCAAGCCCGTCATAAATTCATGTACTGGGAATTTTACGAGCGGACTTTTCGCCAGGCAGTAGTCATGGAGAATTGGAAACTCATACGATCAGCAATGGATAACTCAACTATAGAACTTTATGACTTATCCCAGGACATCCATGAGGATGAAAATCTTGCCTCAAAACAACCAGCTATTGCGCAAAGGCTTATCTCCTACATTGAGGAAGCACACCACCCGCATCCTAGTTGGCAAACCCCACGCTCAAAAAAGAAATAAAACTACTGACTGCAGGGTATTAATGCTCCATCCGTCATCCCATGGATTATTTTCTTATCGGCCGGGCAGAGTGTGGCGAGTGTGCCACTCCATTGAATTTCCTTTCCTAAGACAAAAAAGTATGGCGACAACCTGAACCGACCTGACATAGGAGTCACTTCCTTTCGGTTGTTAAAAATTGGGTGTTCAAATAATGAAGATTTATGAAATTCCTGAATAACAGAAAGAGGTCTGGGGAATGATTCAATTGCCCCATAAAGTGCCTTTTCCCATTCTTCTCCAGAAACATCATCTCCAATGACCACACTTCTTGCTCCCCATGCAGTTTCATGAAATCCGCTTGCCTTTATAACCAGGGACCTTTCTTTCTTTGATGCCTTCGCCAGGTCCATCCAGTTACCCAAAGGTTTTTGCTTAATTAAAGGCCCATCCACAGTTGCACCTGGAGGGATCGAAGAGGGATCAAGCACCCAGGTTTTGGGAATGAAGCGACGAAGTAGGCCTAATTCTTTTTTACTTAAATTTTCTGCCCAAAATTCCTGTAGACGATGGTGATGAAAAAGAGCCAGGGATAATTTCTCTTCTTGAAATGGGCGCATCGGAGGGGTAATGCAAAGTTTCCCACCCTCAACCAACTTTGCCATTTCTTTCATTTCAGGGACTTGTTCGTAATCGAATAATTCCCAGAAACGATAAAGTAAATCGATTTTCTGATCTGCAAGATAAACTCCAGTTTTCAGAATACAGAGATCTGCTGGAGAACAAACTTTTATCCAGTACCCCAAAGAATTGAGTTTTTCGGCAAGCCAGTGCATCTCCGGTAGATAGGTGCTCGCTTCTTCACTCACCACCATTGCAAATTTGTAATTCCTCTCATCACCACTTCCAGTACAAGCCGCCTTCAACGCGTCACCAAAGGATTTGATCATTTTCGAACCGTTTCGCTTCAGATAAACCTGATTCAATAAAGCAGTTAGTCCTATTCCCCCCGGGACGGCATCCCATTCCGTTAAGGCAAACCCGTCTCTCGTGGGTAATAGATCTGGACGTAAGACCGCCGGCATTGCCCCTAATACCGATCTTGATACGGAATGATCAATCAACCAATCGGGTTTCCCGGCATCGTAATAGTCAGCTATCCAGGGGGCTTTCACATTTTGATTTCGTAAAATCTTCTGGTCTTTTTTTGATTTCAGATAGAGCTTTTCAATCGCTTGGTAAAAAGAATATGCAGCTTGCCCAAGGGCTTTTATCTCACATTGCACAGATTCTGATATCGAAAAGGGCTGCGGAGACCACTGCCAAGTCTTATCAGCAAATAAAGGATTTCCTTGATGAGATTTGAGCTCATCCCAGGTCACATCGGGACAGTCCATTAATCCTCTACCTGAATTTCTTTATTGCGCTGTCTTGGACAACCTGCGCGTAACCATCCATTTATAAATCGATCCAGTTCTCCATCCATCACTGCCTGCACCCCCGAGGTTTCAACCCCGGTGCGTAAATCTTTTACCATTTGATAAGGCTGAAACACATAGCTTCGAATTTGATTCCCCCACCCCATTTCTCCTTTTTCACCGTAAAATTTTTCCATTTCCGCCCTTTTTTCGTCTTGCTGTTTCTCATAAAGTCTCGACTTCAAAACTTTCATGGCGGTTTGTTTATTCTTTAACTGGGATCGTTGATTTTGACATTGAACGACAATATTTGAGGGTAAGTGCGTAAGACGAACGGCTGAGTCGGTCTTATTAACATGTTGCCCGCCCTTCCCACTCGAACGATAGGTATCTATCCTTAAATCATCTTCAGGAATGTCCATATCCAGATCATCATCCTCAACTTCTGCCACCACATCGACTGAGCAAAATGAAGTATGTCTTCTTTTATTTGAATCAAACGGACTAATTCTTACCAAACGGTGAACGCCTCGCTCGGCCTTGGCATATCCATAGGCATTTAAACCATCGATACGAATAGAACAACGGCTAATCCCGGCCTCTTCGCCGGGTTGCAAGTCTTGCATATCCACCTCGAAACCACGTCTTTCGGCCCATCTAACATACATCCGCATGAGCATATCTGCCCAGTCACAAGACTCCGTCCCTCCTGCTCCGGCATGAATACTCAATAAAGCAGGACGGGCGTCAAACGGTTCATTTAGAAAACTTGCAACTTCCAAATCGTCAATTTTAGAAACTAAAGATTCCAGCGTGCGTGTAAATTCCTTGGACATTTCCTGATCATCTTCGTCCTCCTCACACAATTCACAGAGGGCTTCCAAATCATCAACCTCGGACCTAAATTCTTCTATTCGTGAAACAGTTTGTTTAAGTCGATTATTCTCAGATCCTACTTTGCGGGCTTTTTCCTGATCATCCCAAAAAGAGGGAGATGACATTTCATTTTCTAACTCTGCGATCTTAATTTTTTTGTCATCGCATTCCAAAAACCTCCATAAATGCTTGGTGCGTTTAATCAACTCTTCCAGTTTGGTTTTATCATCAGGCAGGATCATATCTCAAAATCTAAACAGTAAAATCCAAACCTTCAGGGATATCTGTATGCAACCCACACTCCCGNCCATGCCCNCCATGCCTGGCATCTTCAGGCTTTTCGACTTCGGATCTTTTTTGCGTGCTATGCCAATCGCCAAGAGAATCATAGCCCATTCCTTCTAGCGGGTGATAAGGCAGTTTATTTTTGGGCAAATATTGGTAAGTTGTCCGATCATCCCAATCAAGAATAGGGTACATTTTTAATATGTTGTTCTGCTTTTCAATAAAAGGAAGTTCGGCACGGGAGTCCGCCTGACTCCTACGTAATCCAGCCAACCAAAGCGTGGCCTTATGGTCACAGAGGGCACGATCCATAGGTTCTCGCTTATTCAGGAAATTATATTTTGCCATTTCTTCTTTTCCTCCTGTCCACAATTTTCCATAAGTGGACTCCTGAAATGCAGGTGACATTTTGGCCGAATAAACCTTTGCCTTAAAAGACATCTCGTTCTGGAGAGTGTTTGCATATTCATAGGTGCCTGGGAAAAGGTACCCAGTATCAATGAACAAAATCGGAATATCCCGTTCAATTTGTTGAATCAAATGGATCATCACCGCACTTTGTAATCCAAAACTGGTGGATGCCACGACACCAGTAGAGAATTCTTCACATGCCCATTGAATGCGAGTAATTGCATCCAGAGATGCAAGTTCATGATTCCACCTATCGATCTCTTTGAATTGGGCTTTCATTAAACAACAATAATTCCATGATGTCAGAAATCTCTACCTGAGTAAAGAGTTTGCCTGAGATAGGACATATTATAAGAAATTGATTTGGTTTATCCACTCTCTTTGTCTAAAAGAATTACATGGACGCAATTGAAGAATTGATCAGTGACTTTCAAAGCCTGCAAAGGATCGAGAATGAAATCAGGCAATCTGCCGAAACTCTCAGAGATTGCTTTAAAAATGAGGGTAAACTACTGCTTTGTGGAAATGGAGGGAGTTGTGCGGATTGCGAACACATTGCTGGTGAATTGGTAAAACAATTCAGTAAAGAACGTCCATTAAGTCCAAAACTTACTGAAAAACTTGGGCCTGAGCTTTCTTCCGAACTTCATGGAGGGTTACCCGCCCTTTCCCTGCCATCGATGATTGGTTTTCATACAGCATTCAATAATGACAATAATCCTGAATTTGCCTTTGCCCAGCAAGTCATAGCTTTTGGCAAACCCAATGATATTTTGCTTGGAATCAGTACCTCAGGGAATTCAAAAAATATTTTGCAGGCAACCCGCGTGGCCCGAGCGTTGGGTCTCACCACTATCTCTCTGACCGGTTCAGATGGAGGAGCACTTGCCCCAATTTCTGATATTTCTATCAAAGCTCCCGCGCAAAATGTGGCTAAAGTTCAGGAGTTACATCTCCCCATCTATCATGCGATTTGCAAGTTTGTNGAAGATCAAATTTTTGCCTGAGCTATGATGTCGGAAAGCACCGACTTATGTAAGCACCTAGACCCAAAGCTTCGAAGCACCGCTTTGGACCTAGCTAAAGTTTTTCACAGGGCAGGAGGAAACCTTCTTCTTGTGGGTGGTTCAGTTCGTGACCTCCTCATGGGACTATCCCCATCTGAATTAGATTTCGAAGCAAGAGGGTTATCGGTNGATCAGATCAAATCTANNCTNTCCCCNAAATACAGGTGCGATGAAGTGGGAAAAGCNTTTGGGGTTCTCAAAATNAAACAAAGCCCCATTGAGATTGCCCTTCCTCGCACCGAAGTAAAANCAGGGACAGGACATAAAGGTTTCACGATTCATCCCGACCCCAATCTACCATACGAGCAAGCTGTACAAAGGAGAGACTTTACGATTAATGCTGTAGGGCTTGATCTCTTAGAAGGTACTCTTCTCGATCCATTAAATGGCAAAACAGATATCCAGAAAAGAATTCTCTGTCATATCGGTCCTGCTTTTAAGGAAGATCCTCTCCGCGTACTCCGGGGAATGCAGTTTATTGCCCGATTTCAACTAAAACCCACTCAGAAAACTATTGAGGTCTGCAAGTCCATGGATACCGAGGATCTAGCACCGGAAAGAATTTATGAAGAGTGGAAAAAGCTTATGCTGAAAGGAATTAACCTGAGCGATGGTCTGAATTTCTTAAAAAATACAGGCTGGCTTAAACACTTTCCTGAACTATCAGCTCTTATTAATTGCCAACAGGAACCCGAATGGCACCCCGAAGGAGATGTCTGGGTTCACACCCTGCATTGTATGGATGCTTTTGCTCAAGAACGGGTAGGTAATGATTGGGAAGACTTGGTGGTTGGCTTTGCCGTCCTCTGCCATGATATGGGAAAGCCTCTGACCACCCGGATTGATAAAAATGGAAGAATTCGCTCCCCTATGCACGAACCCAAAGGAGAGGCCCCCACCCGTTCCTTTCTNTCTCGCTTGACTAACCAAGTGGATCTCCATGATCAGGTCGTGCCTTTAGTCAGGAGACACCTCACTCCTCGCACATTCTACAAAGACAAAGCAAGCGATGGGGCCATTCGTCGCTTAGCCAATAAAGTAAAGAGAATCGACAGACTGGTACGTGTAGCTGCCGCTGATATTGCTGGTCGGCCACCAAGGCAAGACGAATTCCCTGAAGGTCCATGGTTACTCCAGCGCGCAGAAGAACTGAAAGTAAAAGACTCCGAACCTCAACCCCTCGTACTTGGTCGCCACCTTATTGAACAAGGGCTTGAACCTGGCCCTGGGTTCGGACCAATCCTCAAGCAATGTTTTGAGGCACAATTGGACGGTGAATTTCATAACAGAAAAGAAGGAATTCGTTTTCTTGAAACAGTCTTAGACGAAGCTAATTAAGCTCATCCAAAATTAAAATATTTTAATTTATTGACTTCGTAAGACCCGTTGCTGAGATGCTGTACTTAGACCGCTTTGAGGTAGCCAATCCTTAATGCCGACAGGATCTTTCTTATAAAGCTTCTTTGCAATGTGAACTGCAACTTTCTCCCTGCCCAAAGTATCCTCCATCATAAGTGCTTGCTCGATGGCATCATAAGGATCGTCATCGGCCATCCGCATTGCATAAGCTGCCCGAATTCCATCATTGGCACTATCAGCGGGGCTTTGCTTGATGATTGGGGCGTATTCTCGTAATTCCTCTTTGGACATATTTCCGACTATGCTAGCCGAGGCCGGGCGCCAGAGATCAGGCTTCAACTTATCAGCCCAATTCAAGGCAGCCTCGGGATCAATACGAGCCCATGCACCTCCTAATTTTTTGGCTAACTCTTTGTCATAAACTCGAGTACCTTCCAAGCTATCGACCCAGGAGGCTGCCGCCTTTGGGTCTGACTTAACCCATCGGGATGCCACCTCTCCCACAACTTGACCATTAAGTTTCTTATTGCCAAGATGCGACTCTAACCAACTGGCTGCTAAGCCTGGGTCTCGTTGAGCCAGTTTTCCTGCCGTTCTCTCAAACATCCAAGGTTCAATNAACTTATTATCTGGATTTCGGCTTATCCACTCAGCCACATAATTAGAACTCTGAGGAATTGCCCGCCCTACTACCGACTTGAATGCAGCCTCTGAAAAACCTTTATCATCATTCCTCTTCCTGGAAGAAGCCCAATCCATCGCTCCCTGAATTCCATGTTTCTCAATGTAAGTCTCGCTAACCACGGTAGCCAACCTACTTTTAAGTTTCTTGCTCTCGAGTGAGGAAACAAATTTCTCCGCCCCATTCAGGTCAATTCTCCCCCACCCCCGAACCAAACCGTGATAAAGGCCATAATCCACCTCATCCCTCCCCATAACAAAATCATAGGCAGCCCGTGGATTGGATGCAGTCCATCCAGACATTGCCCAGACATGTCCACCTTCAACCCGATGAGCATCAGGATTATTCATTATGTAATTCAGGGCACTGGCTCCATCCACTTTAGCCCAGGCATGAAGAAAAAGACGATAATTGTTATCGGTATGGTAAGAAGAGGGAGTGCTTTCAAAAACCTTAAGCGCATCGCCTGCATTCTCAGCTGTTAGACGTGCTAGCATATTTGCAATCACAGCATTTCGCCCAACTAGATCAGAGCTTACCAGGGCTGGTGACAGCACCTCCCGAATTCGATCACCAGTCAATGCATCCTGTCCCACTTGGTCCAAATCTAAATGCTGAAAATTCAATTCGATTGCCTGTGCCTCGATCTCTCCCCTGATTAGGTCGAAATTGCCAGTCTCTTCCTCATGCGTTTTTTGCCTTCCCATTTCTGCCATCAACTGATCCAAATCTTTGCTATCCATCTCTCTTCTGAAACTATCTTCAATCACCTTGCGTTGGATCGAATCAAAGGGATCCCGGGTCACCAAGCCCCAATAAAAAGATATGACTAATGTCACCGCCCAGAATGAACCCAATGTGATTTTTTTGTTCACTCTCTCAAACAACCAAATAATTTATTCTCTTACAAGAGGGATTGAGATGTAAAACAAAATTCTTGAAGCGAATCAACTAACTTGGAAGCGAACGACTCTTCCTCATAACCAGCTTCTTTACTGTCCGCTGATCGGCGTCCAAACGGCGGGCGGCCTCTCTGTAACTTCCCGCATTTCCATGGGCTTTCCTTGCGTATATTTGACTCCACTCAGATAAAGTGACCTCCGTGTCCATAAATATTTTACCAATATCAATCCCGTTTTCCCTATCATTCCCCAAAGGGACAAATTCATCATGCACAATAATATTGCGCACCGCCTGCTCCAACTCCCTGAAGTTTCCCGGCCATGGATAATTTTTAGGGACCACCGACTTCAACCTATCGACAACCCTGAAACTGAGCTCTTTAGCACCCTCCTTTCCGAAAAGCTTCGAGCAAATATAGTGGATTGAATTCTCAATCTCTTTCGGATTTGCAGAAAGAATCTCTTTTAGGGCTATTGTATTTACCTGATCACCACAGAGGCGGTAAAAAAAATCTTCCCGCATCCGTCCCTGGCTAACCTCCTGACCTAAGTCACGATGAGTCGCTGCTATGATCTTTCCCTCAAAGAACGAACGAGCATCTCCGCCGATTGATTGAAATTCACCCGACTGTAATATTCTAAGCAACTTTACCTGAATAGATTCCGGGACTTCGCCAATTTCATCGAGAAAGACGGTGCCATACGGACCTGCTGTTTTAAAAATACCGGCGTGGTCACGCATTGCACCCGTAAAAGCTCCCTTGCGATGACCAAATAGCTCGGATTCAATTAAGGTCTCCGTTAAAGCTGACAGATTAACCGGACAAAAACTTTTGGTAGGATTGGATGCAAATTGCCCGCTTTGGGAGTCATAAGGAATAAACCTAGACAAACCGATTGCCCTNGCCACAATTTCTTTACCCGAACCGGTTGGGCCAAGAATTAAAGTCGGAAACCGGCCAACGGATTCATGCATCCACTGTTGGTAACTAAGCATATCCTTGGTGAATACGCTTTCCCACACACGGGCACGAAGTGCACGCATCGGCTCGGTCCATCCCACAATTTCATTAAACAAGCAGAGAAATGCCCGTCGTAATTGATAAAAGCAGGCAAAAAGATGCTCAGGCTTCTCCCACATAGCACTTCTTGCCCCCAAAACCAAAGGCCTTCTTTGCTTAATACCTGCCTCAATTTTTTTAAATAGTTTTCGATTGGAAATCGAATCTGATTCAGCGCAGTCGATTAAAGCATCCAAATCATCCACGAGTTGGTGATAGAGAGAAAAATATGCCAATGATGCCATCTGTTCAGCCTGTAAAGTAGAGTCAAATTCCTTAGCCATTCCCCCTTGTAAAGCCTGTTCTCCCTCTTCAACCCAATGAAGAACCTGATTAAACTCCTTCGTGAACTTTGGGTTCCTTTCAATAGGCTTTGCTAAGCAACCCATCTGACTGAGAATCATCCCTTCAACCTCATCCCTTTGATCAGCGAAGGGATTGACGAAAGCAAGTGTGTNTATACTTTCCAATAAGAAACTCAATTTCGACTTTTTCATATTACAAATTATGTAACATATAATAACATTTAATGAAATAGCGAAAAAAAATTAAAACCAACACTAATATCGCAAAACACTGAATGTCAGTTACTTACAATAACCTAATCAAGCTGGCATAATAAATGTTAATTAGGTTTTATATTTTATAAAGTTAACCTATTCAAAAAATGAAAAACAAAGCTACACAAATCGGACTATTACTNGTTTTATCACTTGCTTCCNTTGGTTGCCAGTCACATTCGGTACAGATGACATCCGGCAAAAAATACTTGTCGAACTATACGAACTACGACGCGACTGAAACCAACGCAAGCGATCTNAACGAAGAAGTTAAGGCAATAGCAAGCATTGAACCCTCNATACAGTTTCCATCNAGGATCGGTTTAGTAAAACTTTTCAATGGCAGAATAACCAACTTATCTGTGGAAGAAATCGAAGCATGGGAAGAATTAAGAAGGACGATGGGGGCAACATTTGGTGATTTCATTCCGGTGAGTCCCATGATTGCGGAAATGGTCTACACTCCCCGAGAAACCAATAGCAAATCGAAGGGTAACCCTTCGGATATATTCCGTAAAGTCCGCCTAGGTGCGGCCAGGCAACACTTGGATCATGTACTCNTATACGAAGTTTTCTCCGAGACAAAAACAACTAAACTTGCTTCTTCAGTTGCAAACTGGACGATTATAGGCGGATATTTCGTTCCATCACGCGAAATAGAAACAGCCGGTTTCGCCAACGCACTGTTACTTGATGTACGAAACGGTTACCCTTACGGAACCGCTAGCGCCACATTAAACGCCACCGAATTCTCTGCAAGTCAGACCTATCGGGACAACTCAAGAAACCTGAGTGACAAAAATCAGGTCTCTACTGTGATTAAACTTATCCCGGAGGTTCAACAAATGATGGAAAAACTCATGGAAGAATCAAAACAAACTTAAAAAAATATCATTATCCCGATCATATTAATCCGATGATTTTGTTAAAAAATCTCCTCCTCCTCTCACTGCTTGGCCCTGGATCTTGCTCAATCAACCCAAAAAAGTTCATCCTTACAGAGGCAGCTACCCGATTGGCCTATGACATTGAATCAGCGGCACTAAAATTGGAGACATCCGATCAGAATAGCACCGAAATAAAGCACACGCCATGGGCTTACCTCGATGGTGTAACAGGAGATTATAAAGTGTGGCTCTGCCCAACAACACGAGTCCCTCATCCACGAGAGCCTGGGAGGTTTATGAGTCGAAGCTTGAAAGTTCAGAGATATAGTACCAGTTATCATTGTCGCTTTGTCAGTATCCCCGAGTTTTTACAAAGGGGGGAAAAAGCGGGTGAACCGACTTATTTATTACTAAAGAAAACCAACAAACCATGGAATTACCACGGAGGTGGAAAAACTCTTTGTGGAAACAAAACCATTGAAATTACTTCCATTCGTTTGCTTACTTAACTTTAAACTCCTGAAATCGCTATGAAATTAAAAATCCTAATCCTCTCACTGCTCCCTTAT
>NHCX01000017.1 GCA_002168015.1 Verrucomicrobia bacterium TMED44 | reverse complement strand
TGCAATCCGCAAAGATTCACCAGATTCACTTGTATTGTCGTTTTTAAATCCACCTCCGCGATGTACCTTTGCAGGATCAATAACAGTGAGGTCTTCTCTTGCTGGACCACGATCATCTCTGTTTGAATTTTTCTGATTTTGATACCATTTGTCATCGTACCAATCCCAACACCACTCACTAACATTCCCCACCACATCGTATAGACCATAGATATTTTTATTGTCAATCGGGTTTCTTTTCTCTCCACCAAAACTATAATCTTTTACTGAAATATCTTGTTTTCCAGAAAAATAACCTACTGGTGTAGAACCATCATCAAAGGGATCACCGCTAAGTTTATAATTTGCCATATTTCCATCGATCGAATTACCCCACGGGAACTTATATCCAGCAGCATTCCCACGAGCAGCTTTTTCCCATTCGGCTTCTGTGGGTAAGCGATAACCGCTCCTGTTCCAATAAACTGCAATTTCACTGGAAGAATCAAGATTCTGATCTCTTATAGTTTCATTGGTATAAAAGTCGTAGTAGAGTGGAAGTCGCCCCATATACTCAGACCTAGCATTACACCATTTTATCGCGTCAAACCAAGTAATCATATTCATAGGGAAATCTAAACGATCGGCACCCGAATACCATCCTGGACCTCTTTTCGGGAATTGTTGGCTCTCACTGAATTGATAGCGGTTTTTGCTAGCAAAATCCGTTATAATGACCCAGTTCTTTATGGACACCTCATATCGGTCTACATAAAAGTCTGACAGACGAACTAAGTGTTTTGGTGTTTCGTCAAACTGTCCTTTATCTGAACCCATTTGGAAGGAGCCAGAGCTAATCATGCTGACCTCTTCGAATCCAATTACATAACAAATGACAAATAAAAAGAGTAGTAATTGGAGTAACCATCTAGCGTTTGCTGAGGACATACCTCAACTAACAGCCAAATTGGTGGAATGTAAAAGTAAAAGGGATGTTAGCGCTTACGCGAAAACTTGCTTTGAAACTTCTCGACTCTTCCAGCGGTGTCCACAAATCTTTTCTCGCCCGTGTAGGCTGGGTGTGAATCCATGGTTACATCGCGTACTAAGACATGATGATCAATACCATCAATGTTTTCAGTCTTCTTAGAAGATGCAGTAGACTGTGAAATAAATTTCTTGCCTGTGGAAACATCCACGAAACAAACTGGATTTGTGTTGGGGTGTATGTCTTTTTTCACGAAAAGGATTTAGCCTTGCCTTGCTTTAAAACGAGGATTTGTTTTGTTGATTACATAGAGGCGTCCACGACGACGAACAACCTTACAATCAGGATGACGGTTTTTAAGAGTTTTTATTGAAGAAACTACTTTCATNTCATCNTTTAATAAAAGNGNTNTCTCACTCAGTCAATCAATAACTTGGCACATATGCGGTAAGACAATGTTTTGATAATTGATATTGCAAAAACATCAAAATTCTACATATTTGAGAAGATGTCCAACGAAGAAAACACCCCTTCTGTAAGTAAAAACCCAGAAAACTATGATGTTTTCGACAAACAAGCCTTGGCTAAGTATACAACGGATACAGGCAAGATTCTTCTTCGTAAGTATACTGGATTGACTCCGATGCAACAAAGGAAAGTGTCTAAATTAATTAAAAAAGCTAGGCATTTACAACTTCTCCACTAGGATTTGGTTTGCTCTCTTCATTCACTGAATGCAAAGAGTGCTTGGAAGATAGACAACTCGCAGTCCTTCCCACGGAGACTGTTTACGGTCTTGCGGCAAATGGTATCGAGCGATATGCAGTTGAAAAAATATTTAAGACCAAAGGACGTCCTGCAGGCAATCCCCTTATCCTTCACATNTTTGACATTACTGAGGCGGAGAAGTTGGCTGAAGTAAATGACATGGCGAGACTTTTAGCCCGCAGATTTTGGCCCGGACCCTTAACGATAATCCTTCCTAAAAAAAAAATTGTTCCAAGTGAAGTCAGTGCTTCTCTTAACACAGTTGGATTGCGCTCACCTTCGAACTATCTTTTTCGAAAGATGCTTGATGAGTTAGGGTTTCCATTGGCTGCACCAAGTGCTAATCCTACTAATCGAACTAGCCCAACTACTGCTCTGCAAGTCATGAAAATGTTTGGGCAAAAATGTCCACCAGTTCTAGATGGCGGGCAGACAAGCCTTGGTATCGAATCTACTGTCTTAGATTTGACAACTGCAAATCCCACGATTTTAAGACCTGGCCACATCAGCTTACAAGAAATTGAGAATTGTTTGTCTTGCAAAATCGAATTGCGCAAAAACTTTGCAGATTTAACTGACTTTCCCCACAAATCACCTGGAAATTCGCCAAGGCATTACGCTCCCAAGACATTGACCAGGCTGCATGCTTCTATCGAAAAATGCATCAAATGTGATTTGGTCGAGCCTGATGATTTAGTGTTGGTTGCCTCCAAAAAAGAAGCTGACTTTTTCAAGGATGCTGACTGCACTGCTTGGTATTTGTCTCAAACAGGTAATCCTTCAGAGGTGGCCCATGCGCTCTTTAGGAAACTCCATGAGGCAGACGAGCAAGCATTTTCGAAGATACATCTCTGTCTGTTGACCCAAAAAGATGACTTAGCGCTCGCCATTAATGACAGAATTACTCGTGCTTGTGGACAATTACATAAGCAGTGAGTAATAAATTAAAAAATCTGCTTGTTTAAAGTTCTTAAGAATGAAAAATTGATAAAAATGACAAAGTTACCTCTTATCTCCGCAATTTTATTAGTAGGCGTTTTACAATCTCGAGCCCAAACTGATGCACAGCTACGTGACCCAGAATATCTAGTTGATCAATATAACCAGTTAGTTGCGAAGCATAATGCACTTATTGAAAAAACTCGTGATCTAATACAAAATCAATCCAAGAAAATAGAACCATCTGGTTTGATCGACGCAGCAGTAAAGGAAAAACTTAACGAAGCAACTGCACGGGCGGCTGCCTTAGAATCTCAACTCAATAAAATAGAACAGGAACAAATGCGTTCTAGTAACAGCAATAAATACCTAGATGATACCAATGCGAGATTAAGAAGACAGCTACAAGAAATGCAGGCCGATGAGCAAGATCTCGCACAGCGAAATAAAGAACTAGCTGTTGAAAACAGAAGACTTCTCTCAGATCTAAAATCAAAGGAAAGCGATAGCAAAAACAATTATTCTAAACTTAGAAATTTAGAACTTGGGCAAAAGACATCCAAAAGAAGAGCCGATAATCTCCTTGTTGAGAATAAAACATTAGAGGCTGAAAACAAAAAACTGTCATTTGATCATGACAGCTTGGAAGATGAAGTGGCATCTCTTAAACAAAAAGTGGCTAATGCCAGTGTTGATAAATCCACAGCCCAAGAAAAAGTTTCTGATTTGGAAGCAATTCTTAAAAGTAGAGACAACGAACTGACTTCGCTCAACCTAGATTTAACTAAATTACGAGACGATCTTACCAACGCAAGAGGTGAGGTTGCACGACTTTCTGGGCAGGAAAACCTCCTCAATGATCGCCTTAGTCTTCTAAACTCGGAAAAGCAGAATGCGCTTAACCGAATGAGAGAAACCGAAGTTGAGAATGACAGCGTTTCTGCCGAAATCCAAAGCCTACGTGACCTCAATAATGAATTAAAATTTACGGTTGCTCGAAAAGAAGAACAACTAGAATCGCAAAATATAGGTCAACAGAGTCTACAGTCAGAAATGTCTAGATTAAATGCTGAGAATTTGAAGTTAAAGTCGACAGCATCTGCCCTTAAAGGTGAATTATCTGCTCTTCGTTCAGAACTCACATCGCTGGGAATTGAAGAGTCAAGAATAACTGAACAATTACTCGGACTTAGAGATGCCAATGAAATGTTGCTTGCGAAGTCTAATACTTTAGAAACTGAAAATAGTTCTCTTCAGGAAGGCATTGATTTAATGAGGTTGGAATTACAAAACATGGGAACCAACGAACAAGGACTTGTTTTAAAAGTACGGGAAATTGATTCTGAAAACCAAAGGCTCCTTTCCGAAGCAAGCTCTCTTAGAGAAGAATCCGGATTTTACAAAGATAAATCTCGAAAATTGGAGATTCAACTTAACCAGTCCGTAGCTAGCGAAAGAGTGTTAAATGAAAATTTAATGGCACTTGAAAGTCGGAACCGAAAATTTGAAAATGATTTACGAATGCTAGAGCAACAAGGAACACAAGAATTCGAAGCTCTTGCTATGGAAACTGAGAACCTGCAAGCGAAACTAGTAGAAGTCTCCTCTCAAGATCAAATTCTTCAAGGCCAACTTCAAAATGCGGAGACAGAAAACCAAAGACTCGTTAATGAACTAAGAAACATTCAGCAAAGAGAATTTGAATACACCCGACAAATTTCCAATCTTAATCAGAAAAATAATCAACTACTCAGAAAAATTGAAAGTGCTCAACTGATGAACAATCGATTGAGGAACGATATTATTGGCGTGATTGACCAGAACGAAGACACGGGGGGATTTTAGCTTGCAATTAACTAGTTCGAAACAAACTGTCCCATAACCCTAAATTTTTCGTACCTGTCAGATAACAAATCTGCTGAGTTATTTAAATTATCAATAGCAGAAGTAATAGAATTACTGACCACGCTCGCCATGCTATCCCAATCACGATGAGCTCCTCCAATAGGTTCTTCCACAATCTCATCAACGACTCCAAGTTCTAAAAGCTTTTGTCCGTCGAGTTTTAGAGCATCTGCCGCCTGAGATGCAAATGAACGGTCTTTCCAAAGAATTGCAGCACATCCCTCAGGGGAAATAACTGAGTAATAAGCATTTTCCAAAATCATAACATAATCCGCCACGGCAACCCCTAACGCACCACCTGATCCACCCTCTCCTACAACTACGACAATGATAGGAACATTAAAAGTGGCCATTTCTCGTAAATTCACAGCGATAGCTTCCGCGACATGTCTTTCTTCGGCTTCGATTCCGGGAAAGGCTCCCGGAGTATCAACAAAAGAAATTATTGGCATTTTAAATCGATTCGCCATTCTCATCAATCGAAGTGCTTTTCGATAACCTTCCGGGTTAGGGCAACCAAAGTTTCTTTTTAAATTCTCTTCAGTATTTCTACCTTTCTGTTGTCCAAGAACCATTAATCGTTTACCATTTAATTCTGCTGGACCGCCTACAACTGCGGCATCCTCTTTGTAGAGACGATCTCCGTGAAGAGGTTGGAAATCAGAGAATATTCTTTCAATAAAATCGAGCGAATAAGGACGGTTGGGATGTCTAGATAATTGTACTTTCTGCCACGAGGTTAAATCGGAGTAAACTTCTCTTTTAGTAGAATCAATTTTCTTCTCAATAGCCTTGATTTCTTGAGAAAAATCCAAATCTGAACTTTGTGAAGACTGAAGTAAGTCATCAAGTTGTTTTTCCAAATCAAGCAGGGGCTTTTCAAAATCTAAACTATGTTTTTTCGCAGGCATATTGGCTAAATAATGAATCGCAGATTACTCTTCATCGTTTTTTTGTGCAAGTTCTTCCTTCCACCCAAGAATTCTAGCTTTCGCGGAAGCCTCCTCGGCCCCATCCTTATCACCTTTATTGACTAATATTCTGGCCAAGCTAACCATAGATGTAAGATCTTTCGGATCAAGTTGAATGGCTTTACGGCATGCATTTTCCGCATCGACAACTTCGCCAAGTGAAAGCAGGACCTCAGCCAACGCCCTCCACACATCCACAGACTCAGGAATTTCCAAGGACAATTTCTTAAGAGTTTTTAATGCATCATCTGTTTCACCCAAGGTAAAAGCAAGAATTGCGTCTTCCAATGTTTCTTTCGGTTTTGTCATGTAACTTTTAATAGAACACAAAACTGAAAAACCTCAATACAAAGAAAATAACTCAATGTTCTTGTGAAGATTTTAGGATTAAGTCATTTTGAATNATTCATTCCAACTTCTTAAATGCTATCCAATAACTCAGATTTCAAAGAACTTCTTCTTTTACACGGTAGAGATAGGCGNCATGGAAAACTGATCGAAGAATTGAAACTCTTACCGGATGACATTGTCAGAATGGATCAGAAAATTAAGATCGAAAGTGATTCAATTGATTTAGCTGTTTCTGAGTGGAAAGAATTAGAAGCCAAAAATAATTCGCTGGAAAAAGAACTTCTCCAAATCACAGATAAAATTGCAAAAAACAAGTTGAGGCAACTTGAAGTCAAGAAAAACGAAGAGTACAAAGCTTTGGAAAATGAAATTAAGTTACTTATTGAGCAACAATATTTGAAAGAAGANGAACAATTAGAAATTCTAGTTAAGATTGATGATGCACAAGCCACTGCAAAAATCGCACAAGAAAAAATTGCACAGAAAGTGGTAGATTTCGAAAAGCAAAGAGAAAATTTCGAAAAGAGAATTCTTCAGGTCAAATCCGAGATTCATGAAGTAGAAAGCGAAATAAAAGAAGCTAGATCAAAAGTGATTGTTGAAATGCTGCGAGCTTACGACCGTGTAAAAAAAGTAGTTTCCAGAGCCCCCTATCTAGCACCACTGAATGAACAAAGGTGCACGGGATGTAATTTGAGAGTCTCAAATGATGTAATATCGACTGTACTTGTCGAACAAAAGCTTACCCAGTGCGATCAGTGTGGAAGGATTGTATATGTTGAACGTTAAAATGTTACTCGTTTTAGAAAATTTCCGAGAAGTGGTCATTCGCTGTAAAGCTTTAAAACTATACAGAGGAAAGTCCGGACATCATAGGACAGGATTCCTTGCGAAAGCGAGGGGTGCTTGCTTACAGGCAAGTTCACGGCTAGTGCAACAGAAAATAAACCGCTCGTGCTCACGAGTAAGGGTGAAATGGTGGGGTAAGAGCTCACCGCCACGAGGGTAACTTAGTGGGCATTGTAAACCCAATCCGATGCAAGGCGAAATAGGGAACCAGGTGGTCCGCCTAATGGTTTCGGGTACGTCGCATCTCCATGTTGGAGGATCTTCGAAAGAGGATAGATAAATGAATGACAATTCGAAAAATCGAATTACAGAATCCGGCTTACATCTTCTCGGAATTTTTTTAGCTAGATTACAATTGACCCATCCCCGCTTACCTCTATTTTATAATTATGGCTAATTCTAAATCAGCACTCAAAAATATTCGCAAAAATAAAGCTCGTTACTTACGCAACCGTGCTGTTGCCAGTCGGTTGAAAACTCTCGAAAAGCATTTTGTAGGTGCTGTAGAAGGTAAAGTAAGGGATGACGCCGTCAAAGCAGGTTCTGCTTTCATCTCAGCTCTCGAAAAAGCCAACAAGACGAATATCGTCCACAAAAACAAAATTGCTCGAAAAAAGTCTAGGTGTGCTGAACTTATCAGTTCACTCTAGAAGTTCATTATCTAAAATCTAGATGTGACGAGAATCGTTCTCGTCCTTTTCGCTATATCCACTGTTTTGACGATCGTGATTGACTTTATTTTTCTTTAAATAAGCAGAATAAACATCATCAGCACTCATACCCATGACTTGTGCTAAGGAAATGAGAAAGTGAAAAAGGTCTACAATTTCGACACGTGCATTTTGCTTATCAAATTCTTGATATTTTGCCCACCATTTCCAGGGAACTGAATCAGTTAACTCTGCAAGTTCTTGTTGCATAGCTCTAATATAATTAAGAATCCATTGGGTACGGTCCTCATCGTCCATCTCGTTCATATTTACTCCAATCCTCTTATTTAGCTCTTCTTGAAGTTCAAAAATTTCATCCATCTTATCCATTATTTTGATATCTATGATTGTTTCGGAGGTTGCAAGAGGTTTCGATTTAAATAATCCTATTCACTTTGGGATTCAAAAAATTCCAAGTGAAAAAAATCACTATCACAAAATCGCAAATTTTCGGAAATTAAGTGCGCGATCATACAATAATATATCAATACCATAACCCAAAAAAGAATGTCCACATCCCAAAAATCCAATATTCGGTCACGATGGTACAGAGCCAATGAAAAGCCTTTGGAATCAGGTTCCAGCCCAAAAACAAATGCTGACCCAATAGGTGAAATTTCTATCCTAGAAAACGAAAAACTAACTGATGATTTAAGCAGTGCAAAACCACCTTCTTCTAATGAAAAAGAAAATAGGCAAAGTCGAAACTCAAATCGCAATCATGATCGAAGAAGGAACTCTTCTCGAAACCGAGATGATTCTAAGGGTCCATCTGATAGACCGCCGCGGTCTCCAAAAGACAACAAGAATCGTAACGCAAAACCAAACTCTAAACGGAGAAAGTCTCCAGAAGGAAGAGAAAATCAGAACCCTAAAAGAAAAGACCGGACACAGAATAATGATCGACCCAACCATAAAGATCGGAAAGAGAATTCGAGAGGGAAATCTCAAAACAAAACTTCTGAGCCTGAGAAATCAAAATTAAGCTCATTCATTTCAAAGATTTTTGGAAGCTAGGTATGCAAACTTAGCATCCCTTTAGTTATGGATGTATTTCAGATAAGAGGTGGAACTCCTCTTCATGGGAAAGTAAAAGTGAGCGGTTCTAAGAATTCTGCCCTCCCTCTTTTTGCTGCAGCTCTTTTGACGGAAGAAGAAATCATTTTGGAGAATGTTCCTGACTTGAGTGATGTCAAGTTCATGGGAGAAATCCTTACTGAGCTGGGTGCTAAAGTAGATCTTATCGATTCCAATACATGGAAAATTCGAGCTTCATCTATTGTTCATTATGCCCCCTATGAATTAGTGCGAAAAATGAGAGCCTCTATCTGCCTCCTTGGCCCCCTTGTGGCAAGGTTAAGAAAAGCAGAAATCCCGATGCCTGGAGGATGTGTAATCGGAAATCGCCCAATTGATCTTCATGTAAGAGCACTAAAAGGATTAGGTGCACATGTAGAGCTATCAGGCGGAATCGTCAAAGTTGAAGGTAAAAATATCTCGGGAAATTCTATTTTTATTGGGGGTAGGCATGGTAGTACTGTAACCGGAACTGCCAATGCAGTCATGCTTGCAGTTCTTACACCTGGTCAAACTATACTTGAAGGCTCTGCATGTGAACCGGAAATTGCGGATCTCTGCAGCATGCTCCAAGCGATGGGTGCAAATATTTCAGGAATCGGTTCTCACCGTTTAGAGATTGAAGGCGTAGACAAGCTAAATGGATGTAAACATANGGTCATTCCTGACCGTATTGAAGCTGGGACTTATATTCTAGCGGGTGCAATCACAGGTGGTAATATTAGTGTTGAGGGCATAGAAGCAGCACACTTGGGTTCTTTCTTTGATTTATTAAAAACTGCAGGCTTACCTTTTACCTGCGAATTTGATGGTACTGAGATTAGCTGCCCCCCTGATGTATTACATCCTATCGAAGCGGTTACTTTACCCTACCCTGGCTTTCCTACTGATCTGCAGGCTCAAATATGTGCATTAGCCTGTGTTACTCCAGGATTGAGTGTGATAACTGAAAGAGTCTACCCGAGTCGTTTCATGCATGTACCAGAGTTATTAAGAATGGGTGCCCATATCTCTGTGGAAGGCTCAAGTGCGATCATTCGGGGAACGCATAANCTTACTGGGGCACCTGTAATGGCTTCTGATCTAAGGGCAAGCGCGGCCCTAATTCTAGCGGGCCTAGCTGCCGAAGGAGAAACTTGGGTACAGAGAATTTACCACTTAGACCGGGGCTATGAAGCATTCGAGCAAAAGCTAAAAAAACTGGGAGCAATGGTTGAAAGGCTTCCAGAGTCTGCATTACCAAGCTCTATTTCACCGAGACACAACGAATAAGTAACCATGAATGAAGATGAACCAACAGGGTCTGAATTTATTGAACAAGCATTAGGCTCACAAGGAGCAATCGATGCAGCCTTGCGTCCTCCCTCTTTTGAAGATTTCACCGGCCAACGCAAGACGATCGACCGATTAAAAATTATGGTGGGTGCAGCAGCGAACCGTCAGGAACCCCTCAAGCATATCCTTCTTTGTGGTCCACCTGGACTAGGAAAAACGACTTTGGCACATATCATCGGGAATGAATTGAAAAAAGAAGTGAGAGTAACCTCTGGACCTGTCATAGATAAACCCGGCGATCTTGCTGGTTTGCTTACAAATCTTCAGGAAGGTGATATCCTTTTTATAGATGAAATTCATCGTATTCCCAAGACGGTTGAGGAATATCTCTACTCAGCAATGGAGGATTATCGTATCGACATCATGATCGATCAAGGGCCAAATGCCCGTAGTGTTCGCCTGGACATTCCTCGCTTCACACTGATAGGAGCAACCACCCGCGTAGGCTTGTTGACATCTCCGATGCGAAGTAGATTCACCCTTCAAACTCGGCTTGATTATTACAATCGGGAGGATCTAACAAATATTGTCAAAAGAAGTTGCCAACTTATTGATTGCCTAATTGATAGTAATGGAGCAAAAGAAATCGCTTCTCGAGCTCGCGGCACTCCTAGAATTGCAAACAACCTAATCCACTTTGCCCGTGATTTTGCAGAACAAAAAGCAAACGGTCAAATTGATCGAGAGGTGGCAAGTCAAGCCTTGGAGTTACTAGAAATTGATCATAGAGGTTTGGATGAAATGGATAAGCGAATTTTATTGCTCATGGCCGAAAACTACAGCGGAGGCCCTGTCGGTCTGGGAACAATTGCAGTAGGTGTAGGGGAAGAAGAACATACCTTAGAGGAAGTTCACGAGCCTTTTCTTATCCAAGAGGGATATCTGCAAAGAACTGCCCAAGGAAGAGTTTTAACTTCGAAAGGATGGGAAGTGACCGGCATTGCCCCTTCCAATGGTAAGGATTCTTCCCAACTCTCCTTATTATAGTTTAGAAAGCTTCCGGTAAGCTAAGTTAAAAATATGAATAAAAGATTCAGAGAGCATCGGCTTAGAGTGTAATGAAATATCCATGATTTCGGACAATTCATACGACTTAAGCTCTCGTATTTCCTTTGGATCATGACGAAATGTTTCAAATTTTTTTGTTTGATAATAAACTCGTACAAATTCCATCCCTGTCTCCTTACAAGGACTCAACCTAAGAATTTCAATTAAATCTTTTGGAGTTATTAATATTCCTAGTTCTTCATGGCATTCTCTGACCGCTGCATTTGAGTAACTTTCACCGCAGTCTACATGCCCCGAACAACTTGAGGTCCAAAGTAGCGGGTCTATGTCTTTACTGGCTGAACGTTTCTGTAAGATCCATTTTGCTGCTTTATTTTGAATGAAAACATGCACAGCCCTGTGCCTGATGCCATGAAAATGGGCATAATCGCGGCCAACTTTTCCAACTACTCGATCATTTTCATCAACTTTATCAAAGTACTCACTCATATAAAGAACCCTTAATAGAAAATTTAACGATTTTGAAGATGGCTTTTCACAAGATACTAGCCTAATTGAATGATCAGTGGATGTAAATTTTAAGATTTTAGGCTCAAGCAGTGCCGGAAACTCGAGTCTTCTTCAAGTAAAGGGATCAAAAATTCTGATTGATGCCGGTCTATCGGCTCGCAAATTACAATCCCTTTTATCCGAACAAGGCACATCAGCAGAAGAATTAGATGCAGTCTTTCTTACACATGAACACGCAGACCATAGTGCAGGCATAAGGGGCTTGTCAAAGTTTCAACAACTCCCAGTTTTTGCGAATCAAGATACGGTTCAAGCTGTTCAGTCCAAATTACCCAGACGCCCAAACTGGAAAATATTTGAAACAGGTAAATCATTTGAATTTAAAGAATTCATGATTCATCCCTTTAGTGTCCCTCATGATGCGTATGATCCGGTTGGTTTTTATTTCCAATGGGGGAAAGATGATCTGTTTGAACCACATGGAAGCCTTGCTTGGGTAACCGATCTTGGATTCGTGCCCACCTTGGTTCGAGAGCGCATCCGAAAAGCAAAAATCCTAGTAGTCGAATCTAATTATTGTCCAAGAATGCTCGAAGCAGATATTAAGAGGCCTTGGAGTCTAAAGCAAAGAATTAGAAGTCGTCACGGTCATCTGTCAAATCAATCAACATTTGATCTCTTAAATTCCTACACCAGCCCGTGCTGGCAAAAGATCTTTATTATGCATCTGAGTAAAGACTGTAATGATGTGGACATTGTCCGTAATCAATTTAAAGAGTTGAATGGACAAGGAAATCGTTTTCAAACTTTTGTGATAGATCCAACAACAGCCGAACCTCATTTAGTATGAGAAAAATTACCCGACAAACTAAAATAATCGCTACCATTGGTCCTGCCTCTGAAAGTAGCGAAATGCTAACCAAGTTAATCAACGAAGGTGTCGATGTAATTCGATTAAATATGGCTCATGCAGATCATGACTGGATACGCATGATCACAAAGCGCATTCGAACAGTAGGGAAAGAATTAAACAGAGAACCGGCCATTATGATGGATGTAAAAGGTCCTGAAATCCGTACTGGGTACCTTCATAAGGACTTGGATCTCCAAAAAGATGATCTTTTAGACTTGGTATTTATTGCTCAGCCAAATCCTCCAGTTTGTGAAGGAATCTGGCAGGTTGAAGTCAATTATGATAAACTTCCAGATCATATTAAAACAGGAGATACTGTTTTACTTGATAATGGCCTCATTCAACTAGAAGTCATAGATTCCTCTACTGAGAGAATTCGTTGCCAAGTGCAACAGGATGCAGTTCTCAAAAGCAGAAGGCATGTAAATTTACCTGGAATTGAGACTGGCTTACCCTCCTTAACCGAAAAAGACCGGAGAGATTCGCTCGTTGGTATTGAATGCACTCACGATTACTTCGCTCTGTCTTTTACTCGGGATGCTGATTCAGTTGACTTATTCAGAAGTTTTCTTCGAGACAATGGCTCCGATGCACAAATTATTGCCAAACTTGAGGATCAAAAAGGGGTTATCAATGTTGAAGAAATTATTCAGTCATCGGATGCATTAATGGTAGCCCGTGGAGACCTTGGAATAGAATGCGCCTTTGAGGATTTGCCTATCATCCAAAGAAAAGCGGTAGGTGCATGTTTAGCTGCAGGAAAACCGGTCATAGTGGCAACTCATATGCTAGAATCTATGATTGAATCACCAGTGCCAACTCGTGCGGAGATTAGCGATGTAGCCAATGCAGTTAATGAAGGTGCTGACTGTATCATGCTAAGTGGTGAAACGACCACTGGAAGGTATCCGCTTGAATGCGTAAAAATGCTCACCAGAATAGCATCAAGAATGGAGGAAGAGATTCAACCTGGACTCACCGAAGAACTAAAACTATTTCGCCCAAAAGCCAAAATGCTCCGTTCGGCAGCAATGCTAGCTATGCGCTTGGATAACTCGGCAGTACTTGTTTTCACTCGAAGCGGAGACCTCGCGGCAAAGCTTGGAGCACTTCGTCCAAATGGGGCACCACTTTTTGCATTTACAGATGTGAAAGGTTTACACCGTAGATTAAGATTAATTTGGGGAATTGAACCCTTTCTGATGGATTTTTCACAAGATCCAGAAATCACTATCCAAAATGCAATCAACCGACTACATGAAGGTAAATGGATTGAAGAAGGTGACCAGTTAGTCACTGTAACCAATGCCTTCGCTCACAGAAAAGTAATAGAAAGTATTCAAATACGAGAAGTTGAATTCTGAAAAGTTGTTTAGAAATATTATACAAATAGTTTTTTTGTTCGTAAAAGAAACCATACAAATAAGACTGAAAAATATGGGATACTGGCAACAAACCATTCATCTACTATCCCTCGACCTCCAATTGAATTTGCGAATCTGCTAGAAATATAAAACAAAACAACACCGCAAAGAATAATAGATAAAGTGGTGGACAGCTTGATACGTTCAGTTGTAGCAACAAGAAGTAGAGCGACCATAGTTGCGAAAGCACAACTTCCTAAATTTAAGCTAACTTGTGCATACCGGAAACGAAAGGGAGCAAGAATTTTAGAGTTAGGTTCTGGGTATTCATCCAAAATTTGTTTCAAATATTGAAAACTTAATTTTTTAGGGTTTTCGCGTGCAAGAAGATGAGGCATAGGATTCTCCTTAAGTTCATCGAGTTGAAGGGTTGAAAATTTCAACTTCCTCAGGGGTGTTTTCTTGGAATCTTTTCCCACAAAAAAAAGTTCGTCTTTAGCCTGTAACCAATCAATTTCTCCCGTTTTATGATTGGGAACAGGTAATCCACGACTTGTCAAAAAAGATAAGTAAACACCATTGTAAAAAGTCCAACCTTGCGATCTATTCCAATGAGCCTTGCTACTTCGAATTCTTAGAGCATCATCCCCGTTTTTATCATACAGGTAAACCTGCAAATTTTCACCTTCCATACTTTTTGTATTGAAAGACTGAAAGTACCACGAACTTTTCTTCCCAATCTTCATGACAAATCCAGATTGATTATTTTTTTTGAACGGATATCCCGATTGATTCTCTAAAATTGTCGTTATGGCGAGAAACAAAGAAACGAAAAATCCCATTATCAAAATTGATCCACTTATCCAGTAAGGGGAGACTGCACATGCTTTTATAGATGACCACTCGAGACTATTTTCAAAAATATAAAAAGTTAGGATCGTAGCCGTAAAACAACAAATAGGCACAATCCAAGGAAGGTAGGGAAAGAGGATTATTTGAAAAACCTTGAGTGGTTGGGTTGAGAAAAGAAAAAAATAGTGCTGTAAATTTTCAGAAATCGTAAAAAGTACAAGGATCGAAGCAAAAAAGAAAAATGAGATTCCCAAATTTGCTATCCAAGCAAGTGTCCAATGTTTGATAATAATACTTGGAAATGAGATCACTGCTTAATTGTAGAATGGTTAAGCTTCATGCTTGCCCCAATTTATAGATAGTTTCAATCTTTAAGAAATTATTCTTCACCAAAAGATGAAACGAATCATCCAAATATCTTATATCACTATTTTATTTTTTTTATCATCGGCTAGTTTACAGGCAGGAAACACTGACCATACCCCAACCTTGCAAGGTAAATTAGATTCCTTTTTTGGAGAATATATCGTTTCTCCATTAGCCGCTATTTTATTTTGGCCAATTCCGGGCTTAAATATTCCACTTGTGGTTGCATGGTTACTAGGAGGTGCTGTCTTTTTTACTATCAAGCTTAAGTTTGTTAATATCAGGCTCTTTACTCATGCGGTGAATTTGGTCAGGGGAAAATATGACAAAAGCGATCAAGTTGGCGAAGTTTCTCACTTTCAAGCCTTAACTACTGCCTTGTCTGCAACAGTGGGTTTAGGAAATATTGCAGGAGTCGCTATCGCTATTGGCACAGGTGGACCTGGGGCCACTTTTTGGATGATTCTAGTGGGTTTTTTGGGGATGTCCTCAAAATTCACTGAATGTACACTTGGACAAAAATATAGGAAAATAAGAAATGATGGTAGAATCATGGGAGGAGCCATGCATTATTTATCAGAAGGTTTAAAAGAGAAAAACCTACCAGGGCTTGGCGGGCTTCTTGCAGGGCTTTTTTGTCTTTTATGTATTGGTGGATCTTTTGGTGGTGGAAATGCCTTTCAAGTGGTTCAATCTCTTGATCTAATAAAAACCGTAGTTCCAACACTTAACGATTTCCCATGGATTTATGGCTTTTTAATGTGCTCTTTGGTTGGTCTAGTAATTGTGGGTGGAATAAAAAGTATCTCCAAAGTTGCTTCAATCATTGTTCCATTCATGTGCGGGATTTATTTAATCGCATGCGGTTTCATTTTACTGACTCATGCAAGGGAAATTCCTTCGGCGATTTTGCTCATTATAGAACAAGCTTTTAATCCAGACGCTGCATTTGGTGGATTTCTTGGAGTTCTAATCATTGGAGTCAAAAGAGCTGTTTTTTCAAACGAAGCGGGAATCGGTTCAGCAGCAATTGCACATTCTGCAGCTAAAGTTTCAAACCCGGTTGAGGAGGGTGCAGTTGCTCTGCTCGAACCATTCATAGATACAATTATTGTTTGCAGTATGACCGCACTCGTTATCATTATTACTGGTGCTCACACAGATCCTTCCAATTCACAATATATATTGAATAACCAAGGTGGAGCACTCACTTCTTCTGCTATGGGAAGTGTAATTTCTTGGTTTCCTAATGTTTTATCAGTTGCAGTCTTTTTATTTGCTTTCTCGACTATGATATCTTGGTCGTATTATGGAGAAAGATGTTGGGTTTATTTATTTGGAGATAAATCATCAATTATTTACAAAATATTATTTCTTCTTTTCACATTCCTCGGATCCATCATTACTGCAACTAATATTTTGGATTTCTCCGACTTAATGATTTTAGGGATGGCTTTTCCAAATATTCTTGGCTTAGTCTTGCTAAGTGGCAATGTTAAGCAGTATCTTCATGATTATGAAAAATCACTAAAAAGTAATTAATTTTCTGTAATAATTATGTATCGAGTGATATAAATAATAGAGAAAACCCTACAACAATCCTAAATTTCTAATTGACAAGTTTTTTTTAAAATTCGGAAATAAGTTAATTAATACCCTCAATTCAAAACCTAAATCCCTACACTAATGGACGACGACTCAGTAAATATTTCAGATTCTGAAGAAGCAAAAGCTTCAATTACAAGACTTTTAAAAACCATCGAAGGATGGGCAGCTAAAGAAAGTCAAAAAAATGAATTAGAAATGACTGCTTTTGGAGCAGCATTGGCTTCAGGGATAATTTCTTTTCACGATTTCACATCGAAAGACTGTCGCAATTGCAAACAACTCATTGGATCGATTGCCCGTGTCAAACAACATTTAGAAAAAGAACATAAGAAATTCGATTCTGAAATAGATAAGATGCATATTAAATTCGCTCAGGAAATGGAAGAACTAGATTTGAAGATTATCCGTGACCGTAAAGAATTCAAACAGTATCTCATATCATTAATTTACGCTGAAGAATACAATAAATTGAAATCTTCTGTTACCAATATTTTTGAAACCCTTGACGCAAAGTCTAGATACGAAGAAACCTCAGAATCCAGCGAGTAATTTTTGATTTAATTTACTTTATTTACGGTAATAAATAGATGCCGTACATAATCCACAATGGTAGGGTAATTATACTAACAACCATGGTTACAATGATTGACCTCATTGCAGTTTCATTATCACCTGAATAGTTACCCACGATTACCACCGCAAATATCCCTGCAGGCATGGCAGCCTGCACTACGAGAACTTTTCGAATATCCAATAGAAAGTCAGGAATAAATCCATAACAGACATAAAAAAGTACGATCATTGGAAACAAAAAATTTCTCACCAAGATAGCCCCCATTTCAATTTTAAATCCTGAAGAAAAACGGAAACTTCTCATTAGCTGATAAAAACTAGCCCCAATTAACATCAAACCGATGGGAATCGAACACATTGCAACAGATTCAATGACATTCCAGATGTAGGAAGGTATAAATACTTTTCCACCAATCGATTGAAAAACCAAGGCAACTATTACTGAAACTGCAGGAGGATTTAAGATACCCTTCAAACTAAATGTCTTAGAAGTTAGGATCAAAATCCCCACTGTCCATATTGCAATCTCAACGCCCAAGTTAAATAAGATAATCTTGACCACAATGCCCTCATCAAAAAGAGCGACGGCAACGGGTATGGCAATAAATCCATAATTAAAGATTCCAGAACAAAACCTAAAAGTTCGGACATTTGACTCATCCATTTTCAAAAATTTTGAAATCAACCAAGACAAGCAAAATCCAATTAAAATTGAAATAAAGCCGAAGCAAGAAATTGTTATTGTTTGAAGATCAAATCTAGCCCCAGAGTCAAGGATATGAAAAACAATAAAAAATGGATAAAGTACGCGAACTGTAATCATACTCAACGATGAATCTGCTTCTGCCTTTAACCAACCTACACCTCGAGCAAAGCCTCCGATACCTAAAAGAATAAAAGGGGGTAGTATCGAATAAAAAATACTTACAAATCCATCCATTAACAGGTTTAAATTTAGGCAAATATCTTTAATTAGCAATGGGAGAATTTAACTCATTACCCAATTAGTACCTTTAAGCATTAACTTGCTTAAGTGGCGCCCCCACGAGGAATCGAACCTCGATCTACGGTTTAGGAAACCACTGTTTTATCCGTTAAACTATGGGGGCTAGTGTTTGGGTAAAGTCAAGGTATCGCTTTATTAAAATCAAGATTCAGTATGTTGTTATCTGGGAAATTGATGTCTGAATCTTTAACTCGATTCAACCCCTGACCGTTCGAAAACATTCCTTGTCTTCCGATATCGCTGTTGTTAATTCCATCTACTAAAACATTAACTCTGTCACGTAACTCTCCAAAAGAATTTATCCACACATCCTCGCCACCAACAGTTAATTTTTTTCTCGTTAAACTAGCTAAGGCGGAATTTAATTTTTGAGGATCGTGCCATGTAGAATCAACTAAACTAGGATCCAAATGTGCATTTTGATTTTGCTCGCTAAGAACAACTTCCCAAAAGTCACTCACACCATCACCATCGTGATCTTTTCTTATTGAGGAGAGAAAATTATCACTCGTTCCATTGGTGTCATAATAAGATGCTAGTTCAACGCCATTTACAATAGGGGTGGCGTAAAATGCATATCCCGGAAACTGTTCGCTCTCATAAATATGGACTCTTCTAACTTTAGGCTCTTTTACGACATTATCCCATGAGTCCTTTACCACATATGTGAAATTAAAGGTAGTTTTTTGAACATTTAATTGGGTCACATTTGCAAATGATGAATTAAAGTCCAAATTCGGGCCAGTAGGTATGGAAGCATTGGTTTGCTCTGAAGATGTAGTTTGGGCGTAGTCTTCATTTTGGGTAATACCCGCAGTAAGGTTCATTTGTTCATTCTCAACAGATACAAAAGAAGTATGAACATAGATGACGCCAGTCTTAAAAGTTTGGCTATTCGAAAAATAATTTAAATCCCATTTGATTAGATCATATTGATTGAGTGGAAGTTTTTCATATCCATGCGTTTCCCCAATGCCATCACCATCCAAATCAGGAAAAAGCCCAGTCCTTACATCGAAATCTCCATTGTAATCTTCTGCGTATACTCCAGGATCAATAAAATTATACTTTGATCTAAGCATACGGTGCCCCCCTCCTGTAAAACCACTTGAATTATACGGTGTTTTCAAATTTCCATCAGCATCGTATACTTTGTTACTCGGATCTTCTACCGGGCGATCAGCCCATGGAACTTCTTGGTTAGTCAGAGAAGTATTAGGAGCAAACCGAAAGAAATCGTGAATTTCTGCATCGCCTAACAGGTAAATCTCAGGGGGAGTTGCATCGATAACTACAAGTTTAAATACCACATCATCTGATTTATTTCCGGATTCATCCGTAACATTTATAGTAACAGTATAGCCTGAGTCCGACTTTGCTTTATAGGTATCTAAATCCGCAGGGTATTTAACAGCTCCCTGGTAAGCCGGTGAAATATCAATTGACCACTTCGTGTCTCGAGTTTCTGCATAACCAAAATTTTTATCAAAATCATCAACCGTAAATATCCTTGCTAAATATTCCTTCACCGAGACCTCGCTATCAACTATGACATTCATTGATGTGCCGTCAGCAAGTGGTTTATTTTTGTTTGTTGGAGAACCCAGGAGATAATCCAACTCTATAGTTTTATGATATATTCTGTAGGATTTAGCAGAATAAACATTGTTCATAACAGTAAGTTTTGGAGCGGTTGTATCTTTGACAATAAATCGTCTTTTGAGTGTTGCTTTATTTGACTCAAGTTTCGGGTACTTCTCGTCTCTTTTATCCTCAGCGGTGTACTCGATTAAGAAGGTTCTGTTTAGATTGTTCTGTCTTGTGGTATCAATCGCTTCTTCCATTTTAGTAGAATCTGCAGGATGACCTGCCAAGGGAATTACAAAATTATAGTTACCATTTGGATTTCCACCAAGTTCAGACTCTAAACTTCCTTCAAATATTTTTCGGGAGATGTCTTCCGTTACCACATAGTCTCTAGCGTCGATAACCCTTATAGTATTCTTCTGTAAAGAGCCAAATCCTCCTGATGCAATATCATACAGTTTAACATCTTGGGAGTCGTCATCATGAAAGGGAATACCCGCTTCTATAGAGATAAACTGATTAGAGTCCTCGGGAGTCAATGGCTCAAAAAGAAAATTAGGAGCTTTAATGTCTAAAAAGTAAATACTTCTTGCATTTGGAATGTAGACAACTTCTCCAGATGATTGCTTGATGACATAGTTGATAATTACTCGACCAACCTTAGGATCAATAGATCCTGTAGGTAATAACTCATCAATGTATTCAATATCAAATGTATGTGAAAATTCAAAATCAAGCTCCGTATCATTTCTTGCATACACACCTGGGTCTTGTAGCTTTCTTGTTCCATCAGTTATTGAAAAAGCTGAATAATGAGCACGACTTCTTTGAGTGGATGGATCTTTTACATAAGTTGTGGTTGGTTGTCCTAGAAACGCTTCAATTCCGTTTGGATCAGATTCTAAAGAAATGTAAAAATTTTGATTGTCACCTAGAGTTATTGCGAAAATAGAATCATTAAATTTCTCGTCCGCAAATTGAGAGGAAATAGGAGTCAGGAAGTCAATAACTTCTGGATCTGGTATAGGATACTTAGTATCTACTATAGGTTTATCTCCAAATTCGCTAGTATTGAAAGTAGAGAAAGGAGTTCCAGTAAAATAATCATGAGTAACCAATGCGACTTGAGGGGCGATTGTATCAATCACAGTAATTTTTCGCTCCAAGATAACTTCATTATCATTGGCGTCGATTGCTTTGTACCGCATGATATAATCTCCTAGTAGAGAAAAACCATCGGTGTCTAAATCAGCAATTTCAAATTCCTCATATTGATCTCCAACTTTACGCAAAAGAGTTGAAGTTAAACTTACAGTAGAGTCATAATTGTCGGTGATAGTGGCCCCTGGTTCTACATAAGGTTTACCCCCTTGTAAATCTGGGAAGTTAACACCTTGCGGTCCTTCATTAAGAACGATGACAGGTTTAGTTGTGTCTTGGATTCTTACCTCTCGTTCTATTTGATTCGTATTTCCAAATTGATCGACTACAAAATATTCGATTATGAGGCGTCTCCATCCAGAATCACCTTTTGCAAATCGACTGCCATTCTTGTCGATGTAATACTCACCCTTGCTAGAAGCATGATGTGGAGCCCCATAAAAGTTAACAAAAGTAGGATCAATCACAGTTGGTTCTTTGATCCCCAAGTCATTCACCAAAAAAGCATTGACCGTCATGTATTCGTTCAAACTGATTGGTTTAAGTCCAGAGCCAAGATCTTTATATGCGGTTACCCCTGGATCGCTGAATTCAGTATTAACCTCATGATAGAAAGTTCTATCACCATGCATAACCAAGCGAGGTTCAGGGAATGGAGAATTGATGAGAACTAACTGCCTTTGAATAGATGATTCATTCCCTACTACATCCTGAACACTATAAGTAAGCCTAAAGGTAGCATGTAAACTAATTTGCTTCTTGGCTTCCGCCATAATGGCAGGAATGGTTGTATCTACTTTTTGATAAGTAACATCGTCTTCCATCAACTTTTCAATACTAAGTTTTACTCGCCCATTTCCATTTTCCCACTCTATTAATCGATCAAGATTATCTAGGGCGAATGCCCCGGGGTCCACAAATACATTGGTTGAGTTTACATCAACATAGTAAGGGTCTGCACCGTATAATGTCATAACTGGTGGAGTAACATCAAACACCTCTACCCACCTTGAAAGGGTTTCGGCTTCATTCCCTGATGGATCAATAATCCCCTGATAATCTAATCGATAAATTCCAGCAACTTCCATATCGACAAAGCCAAATGCACTATCTGCGGATCCACTTTGTAAGCCTAGATGTTGCTCAATCTCCTGCTGTGTGTAGTAGTTATCTAAAATCGATATCCCTGGATCGACAAAAAAGGTTCCAAGTACACCTTCAACTTGCATCGGATTATTTTCTGCCAAGCCCAAGTCGTGAGAAAGTAGTGGCGGAAGATTATCAATAATCTTGATCTTAGGCTTAACCGAAGTTGAAACAATCTTCCCTTCTGGGGTTTTGATTTTTCTAGTGGGCAAGTCGGTTACTGATAATGAAAGTTCGGTTATTTGTCCGAGTTGGGTATAATCGACGCTTTTGTCATTTAACACCTCAACATAAACCCGTAAGTCTCGACCCGCAAAATCCCTAGCGTCGTAGCCTGGGTAAACTGGATCATCATTTGCCAACAACTGGAATGGGCCATCATCTGCCACTGGATATGTTGGTATTCTTCTTTGAACCAAGTAAGGAATAACAACTTCTGCGTCTTGTTGAATAACGCCTTGGCGTCCCCCAAACAATGTAATGACAGGAGGAGTGATAACTACATTTACAGTTCTTGAAATTGTAGAGACAAACCCTCTGATGTCTTCTACTCGGTAGTTTAATTCATATGTTCCTGGAAATCTAATATCTGGTGGGTTAAGAAGAGTTGCCTTTCCTGAAATATCTTGATCGAGAAAATTCTTTGCATTGATCCACGGATCGAAATCACTGAATGGTTGTCCAAGCATTTCAACTTTATAAACTTCATCTCCTATAAGGCTCAAAGTTGGCGGTAATCCCATAAAGAAATCTCCTGCCCCATTGCCCGTAACCCCTACTACAACCGAAGAAACCGGGACACCTCCGAGAATCTCAGTTGGGGTTTCAGTTCCCACAGCTGTATTTAAACTGGCAAAAGATATAGATTCAGAATTATTCTCAGACTCTTCAATTTGAAAGAATATCTCAGAAGCTAAATCATGAATGTTTTCGAACCCAAAAGATTCTGTCTGAGCAAAACCTGTTGATAAAGGGGAGGCCATTTCTAATGATAACTGTTCTGAATCTGCTTCGTTAGCAAGAGTAGGAAATAAAACCTCAATGGGAGGGGGCAGTATGTCCTCAGCAAGGGATGCTCCGAATTTTTGACTTAAATTAACGAGTCCGCCGGTCAAGGATGCTTGCGTTTCACCAAGCCGGGATGTAGCCAATTGAATAGACTGACCAGAGAATAAATTTGTTTTTACGCCATTTGTATTTGTGTAGGAGATGTCTCCAGAAATTAAATTCACTCCTCCCATTATGTCTCCAGTTACATCATTCCGCACTGCCATCATTTGAAACATGGTGCCACGAATACCTGCAGTACCGAGGGGACTGGTAAGATTCATAGTTGAACCTTTCTTGAGTTTAGGCACTTTTACTACCAGTTCCCCAAAATCTAGATGAGCAAGCAATTTTGATTGACTGGGTTCTTCCTCTAATTGAGAAGGGTCGGGAAGATTCTCAGCAGAAATTATCTTTTGAGAATATTCACGGATAAAAAACCGACTTCCCGGTTTTATTGTTATGAGGGTACCGTTTGAAAATAAAAGCCCCAAAGTGCCATTTTTTTCCGTAGAAATTATCGATTTCGAATCTATTTTTTTACCGATGGAATTTTGGGATAAGTTTACTTCAAAATCATCTTTGATGTTATAAACTTTGGCTTCGCCTTCGAGAGATACAACAAGTGTGGTAGGCCGTACTTTCGTAATCCCTTGGGTTAGAACAGACAATGCAATAAAAACAAAAGAAAGTAACCCTTGAGTACATAACCTATTCCTATGAACATATAAAATATGGACGATGGAGGGAAACATGCTATAAAATATGAACAGTTTGGCGTTATTAGCAAGAGATATTCAAAGCTGATTATTATTTGCCAATTTCTTCTTTGTACCCTCCAGGAGAAAGCAAATCAGATTCTGTAACAGATTCTGAGGCTTTTATTTTGACTAACCAACCTTTCGCGTAGGGATCTGAGTTTAAAAGTTCAGGCGAGTCAACGAGTCCTTCATTGACCTCAATAATCTCTCCACCCAAAGGCATGTAAAGGTCAGATGCTGCTTTGACTGACTCGACCACACCAAATACATCCCCTTTTCCAAAGGAAGTGCCTTCTTCGGGCAATTCAACAAAGGTTACATCACCTAAGCTATCCTGAGCATGATCAGTAATACCGACGACACAATGCATGTCTGCTTCATTTTTAAGCCACTCGTGCTCTTTTGTGTAAAATAAATTTTCTGGAATTTCACTCATAGATAAATTTTGAATTTAAAAACTAAATTTGGCAAACGACTTTTACAAAGAACCGATGGAAGTATTATCTGGAACAACTCCATTTTTTACAACCAACACAATTCCATCTCTTACATATATATTTTCACCTTGATCTGCCCATCCATCCTTCATTCCCTGAGGAGAGAGAATAACATTTTTACCAATCCTGGCATTCTTATCAATGATAGCATTTTCAATTTTAGAATTAGCCCCTACCCCCACGGGTGTACCCTCAGATGATAATACCTCATAGTTGTCAGCTCCCATCATCACCACATTATTGAAGCTACATGTATCTCCAATAATTGATCTTACCCCAAGCACGCATCTGGTAAAATTGGATTCTCCTACAACACAACCACTGGCGAAGTTGGTTTTAATCAATTTTGAATTCTTAAATTTAGACATTGGAAGCAAATCCGGGTAATTATAAATGGGATGATTTTGCTCATAAAAGTCAAATTGAGGATGGTTATCACACAATTGAAGATTGGCTTCAAAAAAAGACCTTACTGTCCCGATATCTTCCCAATAATCATCATAAATATGGCACTTTACATTTTTTTCTCCAACAAGTGATGGAATAACCTCTTTACCAAAATCAGTTGCATCTCCATCCAGAGCCTCCAACATCGAAGATGCATTAAAGACATAGATTCCCATTGAAGCTAAACACCTATCATTTTTCCCATCTGCACTTTTTAATTCGGGAGGAACAAGTCGCTCAATTACTTCAGGGTCGGTTGGTTTTTCCACAAAATCTACAATCCTTGAACTTTCCCCAACTCGTAATAAGCCAAGCCCAGTTGCTTCATCGGTAGGAACAGGTTTTGCCGCAACTGTTATCTCCGCACCTCTATCGAGATGCTCTTCCACCATCTTTGAGAAATCCATACGGTATAATTGATCCCCTGACAAAATCACAAATATATCATCTTTATCTGCACCAAAATGTATTAGGTTGCGCCTCACAGCATCTGCAGTGCCTTGATACCAATCGTCACCGAATTCAGTTTGTTCAGCTGAGAGTATTTCCACAAAACCTTGTCCAAATCTGTCAAACCTATACGCATCCTGTACATGCCTGTGTAAAGAAGCGGTGTTAAATTGACTTAATAGATAAATGCGATTGTATCCTGAATTTATACAGTTACTGATAGGGATATCGACTAAACGGTATTTACCCGCAAGGGGTACAGCTGGCTTACAACGAAGTTTTGTCAAAGGATAAAGGCGTGTCCCACGACCACCTCCCATAATCACACAATGAACTTTTCGACTCATAATTTCCTCCTCGCTTCGCTTTTAGGGTTGGATAACATACAGTATTTTAATGTAGTGCATACTGAATGTTCCTACATGCAATCACAAAAGCAATCGCATCTAAAAATTTCACTCTCTTTAAAAGGCCTCTAGAAAGTATTTTTGCATNTAATGATAGTTAAACCAGAGTTAGAAGAATTCCGTACTCTTTGCAGGAATAACGATATTATTGCCATAAGTACGGAATTAACAGCTGACACCGAAACTCCTTTGTCTGCGTATGTTAAGCTCTCCACCCAGAAACCTGCTTTTCTTTTTGAATCTGTAGTGGGGGGAGAACAGGTAAGCCGCTTTTCATTCCTGGGTTTTTCTTCAAGCAAACANTTTGCATGTTACCATGATTTAACTGAAATAAAGGAAGGGAACGGCATAGCCAAAAAGATTTCAACGCCCACGGACCCGTTGCGACTAATTGAAGATGAAATCGATGGCATACGGTATCATGGAATTGACGGACATCGATTCTCTGGTGGTGCAGTTGGGTATATCGGTTATGAATACGCAAACAGGGTTGAACCGACCATCCCGATTCCAGATCAAGATGATTTAAGAATGCCTTTACTATTCTTCATGATTACAGAACTGGTTCTAATTTTTGATCATGCCCGTCAAACTCTTACTATTTGTGCGAATGCCAAGTCTTCCGATAATCCTGAATCTGACTATGATCAAGCGGTCAGTAAAATTAAAAATACCCTAAATATTTTAGCAAAACCTCTATCTATAGAACCCGCGTGTATGGACATTTCCAATGTATCTGAAAAAGAGTTACCTGAAGGAAACTTTTCACAGATAGAATTTGAAAAACTAGTTGAAATGACCAAAGACTACATCCGGGCGGGAGATGTAATACAAACTGTTTTATCCCAAAGATTTACAATTCCATTCAAAGGACATCCGATTAATCTTTATCGAGCTATACGAGCCGTTAACCCTTCCCCGTATATGTTCATCCTTGAAACAGAAGATTATTCTCTGGTGGGAGCCTCTCCCGAGGTTCATGTTCGGCTCAATGAGAAAGAAGTTCTAATTAGACCTATCGCCGGGACTAGACCGCGCGGAAAGAATCAAAATGAAGATAAGGCATTTGAAAAAGATCTTCTTGCCGATGAGAAAGAAAAGGCAGAACATTTAATGCTAGTTGATCTAGCTAGAAATGACATTGGGCGAGTCTGTAAAAGTGGCAGTGTAGAAGCTGCAGAATTTATGAACATCGAGAGATATTCTCATGTTATGCATATTGTCTCTCAAGTCATTGGAACTCTAGCCGAAGATAAAAATGCGTTCGATTTAATGCGGGCAACATTTCCTGCAGGTACAGTTAGTGGTGCACCTAAGGTTCGAGCNATGCAAATAATTTCAGAATTTGAAAAAACTTGTCGTAATGCCTACGCAGGTGCCTTGGGATACTTTGGTTTTGAAGGTAACCATGACTCTTGCATTGCAATTCGTACAGCTATCATCAAAGACAATAAGATTAATCTACAAGCAGGAGCTGGCATTGTGGCAGACTCCAAACCTGAAATGGAATTCCTCGAAACAATTAACAAGGCAAAAGGTATGTTTTACGCCGCTTCTCTTGCTGAAAAAATCAGCAATTAATCTTTAAAAGTCCAAGTAAAAAATGGTGGAAAATTTTGAACAATCTTCATTGGATATTTATCTTAAACAAATATCTGCAATCTCACTGATTACAGTGAAGGAAGAAATTGAGTTGGCTGCAAAAATTAGTAAGGGCGATCAAAAGGCCCGAGAAAAGATGATTACTGCCAATCTTCGATTAGTGGTAAAAATTGCTCAAGACTATGCGAATATCGGACTTTCACTTTTAGATTTGATCAATGAGGGTAATATCGGATTGATGAAGGCTGTGGAAAGATTTGATCCTTCCAAAGGTGGCAAGCTGAGCACTTATGCCTCTTGGTGGATAAAACAATCCATTAAAAGAGCCTTAGCAAATCAAAGCAAAACGATCCGTTTACCCGTTCATATGGTCGACCGTGTTACGCAAATCCGTAGAACAACTACCAGCTTAACAGAGAAATTAGGGAGAGAACCGANTGATGATGAGTTAGCTGAGGAAATGAACATTCCAGTCGCCCGTATTACTCATTTAAAATCTGTCAGTAAAAAGCCCGCCTCTCTTGATTCTCCAATTAATGACGATGATGGATCCAATCTAGGAGATGTGGTACCCGATGAAAAATCGACCTCGCCCCTTGAAAATTTACAATCAAAGTCCTTGGTAGGAGATGTTGATAAAGTTCTAGCTACCCTTGACCCTCGAGAAGCTGATATTATAAGACTTCGTTTTGGCCTTGAAGGCCGAGACCCTAAAACTTTGGAAGAAGTTGGCGAACAAATTGGTATAACTCGCGAAAGAGTCCGGCAACTTCAAGAACAGGCTATCCGCCAATTGAGGAAAAACATGAGCAAGTTTGAAAAACAAAGAACTTGGGAAGAGATTCAAGAAGATAAAAGAATCGAAGAAAGAACTAAAATGTTACAGGATTTATTGAATAAAGCAGAATAAACTTAAATAATTAACTTCTAGAGCTCGTAACCAAATTGTTTAGAGAATTGAGCTCAAAAATATTATTCTTCTTCCTGCGCAGTTGCCTCGTCAAGTAAATCTCCCAATGATGTCGTAAGATCCTCTCCCNCTTCATCGTAAGCAGCGACTTCCTTTGCCAAAGCATCTTCGTCGTAATCTGCAGCTTTCACGCTCAAACCAATTCTTCGCTCATCTTTATCAATTTTGATAACCCGAGCTGTAACTTCCTCACCCTCGTTCAGATAGTCTTTTACCTTTTCAATACGATCTTCACTTATTTGGCTAATATGTACTAAACCATCGATTTCATGTTCTAACTCGATGAATGCACCATATCCTGCAACCCTAGCAACTTTTCCTTTGATTACATCACCGAGTTTGTAAAGTCTATCGATATCTTCCCAAGGATCTTGCGTGAGTTGCTTCATTCCAAGNGANATGCGTTGATTTTCAACATCAACCTCAACAACAATCGCATCCACTTCATCTCCCTTCTTAACCATCTCGCTAGGATGATTAATTTTACGGGTCCAACTCATATCCGATACATGGACCATTCCATCAATTCCTTCTTCGAGTTCAACAAATGCACCGTAAGAAGTTAAATTACGTACTTTTCCTCGTACTCGTGCACCTGGAGGGTAGTTGTGAGTGGCCATATCCCATGGATTGACTTCAAGTTGACGAAGTCCAAGAGAGATCTTTTGGTCATCCTTCTGGATACCAAGAACAACTGCATCTACTTCATCGCCGACATTAAGAACTTCTCCAGGTTTGGTAATTCTCTTAGTCCAAGACATTTCAGTAACATGAACCAGACCTTCAACGCCCTCTTCAAGTTCAACAAATGCACCGTAAG
>NHCX01000016.1 GCA_002168015.1 Verrucomicrobia bacterium TMED44 | reverse complement strand
ATGCAGAAATGAATGACCCATTGGTTATTTTACAAAACGAATCTATTCCTTCACCTAATACAGACCCAAGAACTGGTGGTGCAATAACAGAACCGAACACTGAGTATGGTGATTCGGAAATGAGAAGTAGACATTTAAATATTTTTAGAATTAAATCAGTTGCACTTGCAAGTTCATATCAAACAAGAAGAACAGAACAACGAAATGATATACAAACAAAAAATGTGTCCGTTGTTAATAATGGTTCTCAAAACGTATACCAAATAGACGGAGTGAACAATGCACCTCTAAGTCTAAAAGTAGGACACATATATCACTTCATACACTCTACTGGACACCCATTCAAGTTTTCAACAACAACAGACGGAACACATAACAGTGGTTCAGAGTATACAACAGGTGTCAGAGTTATTGGTAATAACATAGTTGAAATAAGAATTACTGAAACTACACCAACAAATTTATATTACTACTGTCAGTTCCATAGTGGAATGGGTGGTAGTATTACTAAAGACAGTTCAGATGCAATGCAAACAGTTATTGCATTGGATTCTGCAGACCACGATTACGTAGTAAGAAGTAATGAAAGAAGACCTTCCGATAAAGGTAAGGTAGTATCAATCGGAAGTTCACAAGAAGAACTATTGATATTAGAAGATGGTGGTAAGATTGAGAATGAAGAAATCGTTTACACTTTTGCACTTGAACCAACAGATGTAGAGATCCAATCAGGTGGTATCGTAGGTGATTCATTCTTACTAGAAGATAATAATAAGGTGATTATGGAAGACGAGACATTTGATGACACTTATATAGAGAGATTCTTTACAGAAAGAGCTCATACATTGGTATCATCTGCACCATTAGGTGGTTCTTTAAGAAGTCTAAATACCATAACAGGACAACAAGTTTATAATATATCTTACTATCTAAAAGACGAAACAGATAGTGATGATTTTACATTAGAAGATGGAACAGGTAATATAATGAGTGAAGAATCTAAACCCGAGGGTATTAGTATTTCAGACCTTGACACCTATTTCCCTAAACATACAGTTAACTATTATTCAGACGTTCCAAATTTAAGAACTAATATTGCATTTAGTTCTTACATTAAGTCTGCATAGTGTTATAAATAGTATTAATATAGTCTGAGGAGATTAAAAATGGCAGCAATAATAACGGAAAAGTTTCGAATCCATAATGCGAAACAATTTAAGGAAGACTTTGGTGAGAGTGCCTCATCAAGTTATATATTCATAGGACGTTCATTCGATTGGACTGATGAGAACAACCCACCAGCACCTGCGAATGCAGTTGGTGAGGAGATAGATTCATATGCAGACATGATTGCAATGAAAAAGGTTTCTACATCAGACGTATCACATGGTCTAACAAGATATGATTGGACTTCAGGAACTTCATATGATGAGTATTCACATGACTATAGTGCAACGAATACTTCACCAGCTTCTACAAGTAATAACTTATACGATTCAAGATTCTTTGTAATCACAGATGAATACAATGTGTATAAGTGTATCAGAACTGGAAGAGATTCATCAGGTGCAGTCGTTGTATCAGATGTAAAACCAACAGGAACAAGTGCAACTACTTTGATAACAACTGCTGATTCGAACGCTGCCTCAGGTCGTGGTTATGTATGGAAGTATATGTATACTATTTCTGCCTCAGAAACAATCAAATTCGTGACTAACGACTTTATACCAGTTAAAACAATTGGTGCAGTTGCTTCAGTAGACGGAACAGGGTCAGGTGGTGCAATTGGTTCAAGTGCATCAGATGACGGAACAGGACAATGGGACGTAGAAAACTCTGCAGTAGACGGAGGTATTCACCACGTATCAGTCACAGCTGGTGGTTCAGGTTATACAGACGGAACATACCCTAATGTTGCAATAGTCGGAGATGGTTCGGGTGCAACATGTTCAGTAATCGTATCATCAGGTGCAGTGGTTCACGTAGATATCACAGCAGCTGGTTCAGGTTATAAACGTGCTTCAATTAATGTTGATGGTATTTCAAGTATTGGTTCAGGTTCAGGTGGAATCGTAAAACCAATCATATCACCTTTCTATGGACATGGTGCAGACCCAGTGGAAGAACTAGGTGGAAACTATGTTATTGCAAACTCAAGATTAGAGTATGCAGAAGGTTCTGGTGACTTCCCAACAGATAACGATTTCAGACAAATAGGATTGATAGTAAATCCAACAGATGCTGGTGGTAATACTTTATCAAGTGCAACTACATTAAGTGCATTAAATAGAATTACATTAGACTCTGGTGCAACAATGCCAGTAGTTGATGACACTATTGCAAATGCAGCTTCCATTACATCTGGAACTGCTGTAGGAAAAGTTGTATCAATTGACTCAACAAATAGATACATATACTTCTTACCAAGTGCAGATTCAGTTGGAAACTTTAATAGTTTTAGTGCAGCTAATACAATATTTGTAGGTTCGACATCAAAAGGAACAATCTCAAGTGGTGGTGTAAGTGGTGCATATCCAGAAGTTTCAAGAAACTCTGGGGATATTGTCTATTTAGAAAATCGTGGTGCAGTTGCAAGGGCAGCTGACCAGATTGAGGATATTAAACTAATAATTGAAATGTAGGATAACTAACAGTGGCTCAAAAAACAGACCTTAATGTTAGTCCTTATTATGATGATTATGCAGATTCGAAGAATTTTCATCGAATTTTGTTTAAACCATCAGCTGCAATACAGGCTAGGGAACTAACACAATTACAATCAATACTTCAAAATCAGATTGAAAGATTTGGTTCACACATGTTTAAAGAGGGTGCAATCATCCTTGGTGCAAGAACTAATTATGACAATCAATACTTTGGAGTAAAGGTTGAAGATACTAATCCAAATGGAAGTGGTGTGTCTGCTACTGAATCTTTTCGTGCAGACTCACTAGGTAAATTTTACAAAGGTGCAACCAGTGGAGTTGTAGGTAAAGTTTTAAATACGAGTCAGAAAACTACAGATGACCCATTAACACTTCATGTTAAATATCAAGCAACAGGTAACTCTGGTTCTACATTTTATACAGAATTTCAAGATGGTGAAACATTAGATGAAGTAACACAGGATAATGATGGTCTTGGTGGTTATACATCTGCTGGTTCTAATAATCAATTTAAAGTTTTTTCAATAGCAGGTTCTACAAATGTAGGGTCAATGGTAGGTTCGTCTGCAAGTATATCCGAAGGTATTATATACACACGAGGTATGTTTGTCAAGGTGCCTGCACAAACAATTATACTAGAAAAATATTCTAATACTCCATCCTACAAGGTTGGTGTAGATATTGCAGAAACACTTACATCTTACACAGAAGATTCAAGTCTGTTAGATAATGCACAGGGGTCATCAAACGAAAATGCGCCTGGAGCTGATAGACTTACTTTAACATTAACTCTTGCAAAGAAATCTTTAACTGCAACAGACTCAACAGACTTTATTGAACTAATGAGATTGGCTGCTGGTGAGGTAGTTAGAAAACAAGAAATAACAGAATATAACAGAATACAAGAAACACTTGCACGAAGAACATTTGATGAGTCTGGTGACTATACTTTAGAACCCTTTACTCTTGCATTTAGAGAACACTTAAATGACTTATCAAACAATGGTGTATACACTTCAACATCAACTCCAGCTGGAGATGATTCTAAATTTATTTCAGTAGTATCTGCTGGTAAATCTTATGTAAGAGGTTTTGAAGTTGATAAACAAACACCTTCATTCTTAACATTTGATAAAGCAAGAACAACTGCATCAAAAGATAATGTTGCATCTGCATTTAGAATAGGAAACTTTTTAAAAATTAATAATGTATATGGTCTACCAGATATTAGTGATGCTGGAGACTTAAGTGCATTTTCAACAGTTACACTTATGGACACTGCAAAAGGTTCAGTTGCAAGTGACGATGGTGGTGGAAGTAAAATAGGTTTTGCAAGAGTAAGAGCATTCGAACAGTTTGATTCATCAAGTGATGCATTACATTTATTTGATGTGCAAATGTTTACTAAATTAACAACTGCATCGGTATCTTTATCAAAAGGAATGAAAGTAAAAGGAACTGTATCTGGTGCAACAGGTATTGTTGCAGAAGCAGTTTCAAGTGGAACAACAGTTTTACTACACAGTGTTGTAGGAACATTTAATACAAGTGATACATTAAGAAAACACCAGAACTCATCTGGTGGTGTAGCAATCAGTGCAATAAGAACATTTGATATAGGAAGAATAAGAAGAGTACATCAAGATAGAGGAACAGGTGTGTTCCAAGAATTTGGTGGAGATGTCTTATTAGAAGACAACTTTACATTAACAGGAAGTGGAACAGTTACAGTAGATGGTGATTCAAGTAATGATACAATAACAGGTATTGCATCTGTATTTACCAATGAACTTGTCGAAGGTGATAACTTACTGCTTTCAAATGGTGCAACTACATCTGTAGTGTCAGTAACAGACAACGATACAGTAGTTGTCACAGATATTGCTGGAACAACATCAGATGTTATTAGTGGTGCAATCGTAAGACAAAGAGCGAAATTCTACAAACCAGACCAAACAGTTGCAATATCTGGGTTACCTAACTCTGGTATAAAAGATATTTCGATTGAAACAGAAGTAGTAAGAAGAGAAGTAATAGTACAATCAAGTGGAACAGGAATATGCACAGTAACATCATCCGATGGAACATTTGTTGCATTTAATGAAGATGATTATCATGCATCTAGAAGTGATAATGGTGCAAAAATATCTTTAACATCTAGCAATGTAACAATCAGTAATGGTTCAAACAGTGGTTCAGTAGCGATTGATGTAGGTGTTAATAGTACAAATTGCAAAGTTATTGTAACAGTGCAAAGAGGTTCAGTATCAGAATCATCTAAAACTTTAATTAAAGGTGCAGTATTAAATGTTAATACTGCAAACTCAACTGCAAATTATGGAACATCATATCAACACCAAGACATTACATTAGGTGTTGCAGATGTATTTAAAGTAAGAGGAGTATTCGAAGGTGGTAACGCAGTATCATCTGGTGGTGCAACTGCATCAACAGCTCCAGTTCCACCATCATTTACATATACAGCAGATGCTGGAAGTAATGCATTATCTACAGGTGGTGTAGAAGTTGTTGGTGATGTCTCCAATGCAAGAGGTATTTTAATTGAAAATGATTCTAATACTTGTTTCTTTTACTACAAAGATGGTTCTGGTAAATTTCAAGAAGGTGAAGGAATAACCTTTACAGATGGAGTTGCAAAAGCTGGAACAATTAGTAATTTATCAAATGGTTCAAAAGAAATTACAGATAACTTTGTATTTGATGATGGTCAAAGAGATAGTTTTTATGACATCTCTAAAATAACAAGAAAAACAGGAGCTCCAGCACCAACAAATCCATTAATGATTATTGTTGACTTCTTTACTCATTCTGGTGGTGGTAATGTATTTACTGGTAACTCATATGGTACTCTTGGATTTGCTGAAATACCAAGTTATGTTGCAGATAGATTTGACCCAAGTGCATCTTTTGATGCAGATGGTGAATTCCATCTTGCAGATTCTATTGACTATAGACCAGTTGCAGCTAGATTATTAACTACACAACCATCAGCTGATATAAGTGAATCAAATGATATTTCTGGAATTAGTTCTTTACCAATGGCATATAGTTCAGCTGCATTTGAAGGAAATGGTTCTTTTACTCCAGACCTTGCAAAAATTGGTTCAAACATTACAGTAGACTATGACCACTATCTTGCAAGACTTGATAGATTGTTCTTGACAGCATTAGGTGAGTTTGTTGTAGTAGGTGGTGAACCTTCCGATGTACCTAAGAAAGGTGCAAAGGTTGATAATGCAATTGAAGTTGCAGAAATATTCATACCAGCATTTACTCCAGATGTAGGAGATATAGAAACACAATTAGTACAACATAGACGATATACCATGAGAGATATTGATGGTATGCAAAGAAGACTTACTCAATTAGAAACAGCAGTATCTCTTTCTATGTTAGAAGAAAAAACAGAAACATTACAAGTTTTAGATGACGAAGGATTTGATAAATTCAAATCTGGTTTTGTTGTCGACCCATTTAAAGGTCATGGAGTTGGAGATGTATTCCATCCAGACTATGGTATATCAGTAGACCAAAGAGAAGGTATTGCAAGACCAACACATAGAACAAATTATTTTGATATGCAATTTAATAGTGGTATATCATCTAATATTACAAAAAGTGGTGATATATTAACATTACCATTTACAGAAGAAGCACATATTACTTCTAACAAAGCATCACAACAAGTTAATGTTAACCCATATGATGTTGCAAACTTTGTAGGAAGAATGGAACTAAGTCCAGATAAAGACATTTGGCATGATATGGAACAACTACCAAGTATTACTTCTTCTCAAGAAGGAAACTTTGATGCAGTATTAGCTGGTGTTAGAGTTGGTACAGTATGGAATGACTGGCAACAAACATGGGCAGGTGTTCCATCAATTACTACAAGAGTAGGAAACTTCCTTGAAAATAATAATCTAGGTGACGAACCAGAAGAGTTTGAATTACTTAGAGGTAGAAGATTTAGAAGAAGAAGACAAAGAAGATTTAGAGGTAGAGGAAGACAAGCAATTACAACTACAACTACAAGAACAATTCCAACTAGAGAAGGAAGAAGTGGTATTGTAACTAATGTTGTAGAAGATATTACAACAACAAGAAATGATAGAGTTGTCGGTGTATCTGCAATTAACTTTATGAGAACCATTGACATTACAATGTCTGGGGAATTATTAAAACCAAACACTGCATTAAATGTATTTTTTGATAACATACAAGTTAATGCACATTGTACTCCATCATCTGCAACTTATGGTGTGAGTGGTGGAACTTCAAAAGGAACACAATTAAAAACAGATAACCAAGGTAAACTAAGTGCAGTCTTTACTGTACCAAATGATGATACCTTAAGATTTGAAACAGGTGTTAGGACATTAAAAGTTACTGATACTGCAACAGTAGATAGTGCATTATCAACTACATCTGCATTTACAAACTTTATGGCAAATGGTGCATTGACTTCTACACAAACAGAAGTTATTTCGACAAGGAATGGTAGAGTAGTACAAGAAGATGTAAATGAATCAAGAGCAAATCAAATTGTTACACAGAGTTTAACAACTAGATGGGTTGACCCACTTGCACAATCATTCTTAATAGAAAAGGAAGAGGGTGTATTTATAAATTCAATTGAAGTATTCTTTAGTGCAAAAGATGGTGGTGGATTACCAGTAACATGTTCTATTAGACAAATGTTAAATGGTTCACCAACTCAGAAAGTATTACCTTTTGCAGAAAAAACTTTATATCCAAATGAGATAACTACAAGTGCAAATGCTCAAGTAGCAACTAAGTTTACTTTCCCATCACCAGTTTATCTAAACCCACAAACAGAATATTGTTTTGTACTTGAATCAAATTCAAATGCATACTTAACTTGGGTAGGTCAAATGGGTGATTTCGATGTTCATACAAAAGAACCAATCGATAGACAACCATATGCTGGTGTATTATTCAAATCACAAAACAGTTCAACTTGGACTCCAGAACAATTACAAGACTTGAAATTTAATATCAATAGATGTAAGTTTAGTTCTACTTCTGGTAAAGTTGTTCTTGAAAATAAAGACCTTCCAACTAAAAAACTAGACCCAAATTCAATTACAGTTATTGGAAGTGGAGACAGAGACAGAATAAAAGTAGCACATCAATCACATGGTATGTATGATGGGGATTCTAATGTAATACTTGCTGGTGTTGAAGGTGATAAAGATAATGGTGTCTTAACTGCAAGTGCAGCTGTAAGTGGAACAGGTGCAGTGAATACATATACTGGTGTAGCCTTACAAGGAAGTGGTGGTTCTAATGCAACACTTGATTTAGTCTTAGATACTACAACAAGTATTAGTTCACTTAAAATTAACAACCCAGGCTTTAACTATACCGCTGGACAACAATATACAGTTCGACAAGACCAAGTTGGTGGTACTGGTGCAACAACATTTGCAACAATCACTATAAACTCAGTTGAGGATACTTTGGGTGGAATACCAATTAGTAAAATTAATACAACACATACTTCAATACAATCATTTGATTTAGACACATATGAAATTAATGTAAGTTTAGGAAATCACCTAGGTGGAACTGATAATGTTTCTGGTGGTGGAAGAAATATGACTGCAACAGAAAATATGTACTATGATGTAATTCATACTTTAGTACCTAATGTCATATATCCTAAAACAAGTTTAGGTTCTAATTTATTTAAAACTAGTACAAACCAACCACAGGGTACATCAAATAGTTATGCAATAGCAAATAACAGTCAAACAATTGTTTTAAATGACAATAACTTTATGACAACATCTGGTCTTGTTGCATCATCTATTAATGAAACCAATGAAATGGGTTCTGCAAAATCATTTAAATTAGAACTCGATATGGTAACATCTTCTGATTTTGTATCACCAATTGTTGATGTAGGTTCTATAGGTGCAAATACTATTATGAACAGAATTAATTCAGTAAGTTCTTCTAGTGACATTGCAACGAATACAGCTTATGTATCACCAACAGAACCAGATGGAGATAACAACGCTGCAATCTATTGTACAAGATTAATACAATTAGAAAACCCAGCAACACAATTAAAAGTTA
>NHCX01000015.1 GCA_002168015.1 Verrucomicrobia bacterium TMED44 | reverse complement strand
GGGCCAAACAGGTAATTGCTCAAGAATCCAATCAAGATGATTGGTAAGTCGGGTTAAAACAGTAATATCGCCATAAGTTGAATTAGATGACCCATATGAAACTGTCCCAAATAATCTCCAAAGTTCATTTTGCTGTGCAATTAAAGGACCGCCACTATCCCCTTCGGCTGTGCTCACTTCAAAGGTTATTGGGTTCACATCGCTGTCACCAGCTGTCAAATAATCTAAATCATTTGAACCTGATGATTTCCCCAGAGTATTCGTATTTTTACTGGGAGAATCAAAATCAAAAGCCAAAAGACCACCCGTAGTTCCACGAACTGAACCTTCAACAGTAATCTCCGTTACGATTCGATCTAGAACATTTTCGCCAGCCATCCTTCGTGAATTACTTGAATTTTGAGAACCGGATTGCCCTTCCACCAAATTACCAAATCCCGCGAGGTAAATCTTTTGACTGACCACAAGATTATATTTAGTTGGTAATCTGTAAGGCTTAAAACCAAAAACTGAGCTTTTAAGTTTACCAATTGCAACATCTACACCTACACGATCTCCATCACCAAATGGAGGTTTTTTCTGCTGACGAATCATCCAATCTGGATGGATGGAAAAACTTTCCACCTGAAATTGGAAATTTAAGGGGGCAGACTCAAAATCATAATATAATATAAACTTCCAATCAGAAGGAGTGGGTAAAGGATCCTTGGTTCGATTTTTCAAAACATGGGCAGCAGTAATAATTGTGTCAGGTGCAATTAAAGTTGCCGTTCCTAATATGCCATTATCCGAAAGCAAAGCCCCAACAGAACTGAAATCTGGAATCAAGTTTGATTGTTCATAAGGGGTCTTATTCTCGCCAAGCAAAGCATGCTCTGTCCATGACTGGCTATCCAACTTACCTAACCTACGCTCCGAATTTCCGTAGATAAAAGATGATAAGATAGAAAAAATCAGGGAAAACTTGGAAAACTTAGTTTTCACGTGAAGGAAGAATATTGGGGGGCGGAGTCGGAGGGGTTATATTGGGAGGTGGAGGGGGTGGAGGTAAACTATCTAAATCCAATGTATCATTTTGGACAGGAAGATTAGTGGTTTCCTGATTAACAACATTTCCAATTTCTGAAACGGAATTACTGCTTGGATAAGGAACAGCATTAGAAACTTCAGGAGTACTGGCAACTGTAGTGCGATTTAAGGGAGAAGGATTCGTTTGAAAATTACTTCTGGTTGTTTCTTGAGAATTTGGAACCGGAAAGGGAAGACCTGGGACAATTCTTCTCGGCACAGCACCCGCAACTCCACTTGTGGTCATCCCTGTATTGCTTGATGTAAATGGAGAAGGCGTTGACTTCTTATTTACCAACCATGGCGGAAGCTTGGGAGCACTCTTAGGCCTTGGGGGCATATATTTCGGAGTAGACGGAGTAGAAGAAATACTAGGTGTAAAACTTGATTTAGCTTTTCCTGGAACTGCTTTGTTTGATCCGATCGAGGACCCTCCCTGCAATAACGAAAGCTCGTAAGGCACCCCTTCATAGAGAACCGTTAAAATTTCTGACCCCATGTCAAATTCATGGGCCTTGAATTCCTCATAAGTGTCCTCGCTCAATGATATCCATTCAGCATGATTTGATTTTTTATTAAGGAGACAAAAGAACGGCTTTCCTTTCAAAATAAAATATCCACGGAATTCTATTTCCTTAGACATGTCCTTTTGTGGAATTGGCTTGGGTCTAAGGTTGTTTGTCTGAACAGGGGGAGGTTTCTGCTGACCACCCGGCCGCAGAAAAGGATTGGGTGAAGATACTGACCCAAACAGGTGGAAGGTGCAAAGGCCTAAAATCAAAAAGAGGACTCTCAATAACGGGTAGGTCACATTTACATTAATCTCACATACAGGAGGTGAAGGCAAGAGGACAACCCATCATAAAAGCACGATCTAGGAAAATATGCGGGTTCCCAAGAAGACGGCTGCAATCGTACCAATAACACTGATAGAAATATAAAATATCCCCAAGATGGTTTGTTCTTGTCTGAAGAGAATATAAAAATCTAAGCCAAAGGTTGAAAAGGTGGTAAATCCTCCGCAAATTCCAATCACTCCAAAAGCCCGAATCTGTTCAGAAATGGCAAACTCTTCAGTATAGCGGTAAAGAATTCCAATCATAAATCCACCAACAATATTTATAAAAACTGTTACCCAAGGTGTAAAACCAATGAAAAGGGTGGAGAGAATGTATCTAAGAACCGAACCCAATCCGCCACCAATACCAACAAGAAATATCAACTTGATGCTCATGCATCCAGAAAAAGTTTTTTATTCTTCGGAATCCAATTCTGAATTAGAATCAGAAGATTGATCTTCTTCAATATCTTCAGTTGCGTCGTCCGGCTCATCCGTTTCAAGATCTTCGAGAGAATTGTATCGTAAAGTTCTCTGACTTTTTGGCAGAGGGGANAGACTCACAATAATGAACCTACCATTTAGTTTTGGTTCATCATCGGCTTTTCCTACACCAGCAAGGTCGTTGATTGCCTGCTTGACCAAATTCATGCCCAAATTGATATGTTCCATTTCTCTTCCCCTGAACATCAAAGTTATTTTAAGTTTGTTTCCTTGATGTAGGAACTTTTCAGACCGGCGGACTTTTGTCATGTAATCATGCTCTTCAATCCTGGGTCGAAATTTCGCTTCCTTGACCCGTTTGGAAGTCTTTTCTTTATTTCGCTTATTTTTGCTAAGTTCGTATTTGTACTTACCAAATTCCAAAATCCTGCAGACGGGAGGGCGTGCAGAGGCAGCAACCTCCACAAGGTCAAGTCCATGTGATTTTGCTATCTTCAAAGCATCTTCAGGTGCCATGAGNCCAAGCATGTTTCCGTCTGGACCAATAACCCGGACTTCTCTGGCACGGATCTTATCGTTTTTGCGTATATAATTGCGGTTCTGCTGGCGCCGCTTATTACCACCTGGCTTTTTTACCATGTGGGCGAGTTTGTAGTAGGGGAAGTCAAAATATTAAAACACTTTATTCATACGATTTACGCTCCAGTGCAAGCTTATTTTCAGTGGAAATCGTCAAAGATTAAAACTCTCTCCACAACTACAACTTGCCTTGGCATTGGGATTAATGAACTTAAATCCTCCCCCCACCAACTTATTGGAATAATCTAAAGTCGTACCACGNAGATAAAGTGCAGTTTTTGAATCTACAAGGACAGATCGTCCAGAACTTTCAACCAAAATGTCGTTATCCTTTCCTGAATCCACAAATTTCAATTTGTAGGACAGTCCGTTACATCCTCCTCCAGTAATTTTTATNCTTAGATAAGATCCATTTTCTTCCCGTTCCATTAATTCGGAAATTTTAATTCCAGCTTCTTGGGTGAGGTTGACTAATTTTTCGTTTCCTTGTCTCATCTGGAACTATATCTTTGTTTGCCTGGCAAATCCCCGAGTTCCAGACAAGTAAAATTCTAAAAACTCTCTGGCAAGCAAGGAAATCTCACCTTTGGAATTTTCTAGATGAAGCTTTGCCTCCTCGCATATGTTTACTGGTTTTGAAAGTAATGCCCGAAACAGTTTCTTGAGTTGGTCCACATCCTCTTTGGGAATACGTCTTCTTTTCAAACCTACCCTATTTAACCCACAAGCCTGATTGCGNCCAACGACTAATAAATTCGGCCCAACATCTTGGGAAACTTCCGCTAAACCGCCNATCATTGCACCGCTCCCTATTCTTACAAACTGATGAACACCCGTGCCTCCTCCGATGAAAACATTTTCTCCGATCTCAACATGCCCCCCAAGCAGAGCCCCATTNGCAAGGATTGTATTATCACCTAAAATACAATCATGGGCCACATGTGAATTCCCCATCAGAAAGACCTTATTTTTTACACGCGTAGATTGATTTTCAAGAATCGACCGATGAATGGTTACTCCTTCCCCCAGTCTACAATTTTTACCGATCTTAACGAAAGAAGGTTTTTCTGCATTAAAATCTAAATGCTGAGGATCTCCACCAACGACGCTAAAATGCCCAATTCTCGATCCTTCATCCAGTCGGGCCCATTGTTTAATAACGGCATGGGCTTCAATTACAGAACCGTCACCTATCTTCGCACCATCCTCGATCACTACATAGGGGCCNACCTCGAGCCCTNCTCCTAGTTGCGATTTATTTCCGATAATTGCTGTGCTATGGATCTTGGATGGCATCTNNATTTATTTTTCGAAAATATCCAATTGTGGCTCATTAGCCAACCCATAGGCTTTGAGCAGTTTAAGAAGATGAAAAACGGAATTACCCGCTGTAGACGAATGATCGAGAGTTTTACGGAGTAAATTTTCCAAGACCGAACTCATAGTTAAGACTCCATGAACATTCAACGACTTTAANAGCTCAAACAATTCTATACACTTGGATTCCAGTTTGGGTAAGGCAGGAACGATCAGTAAGTGTTGCAACTCATTTTCATTACTTTTTGTNAATTCCGCTTTTTGCGAANGATCTAAGTGTAGCCTTTCTANATCTAGCTCTTTACGAAAAAACTTCAGCAGTCGGGAATCACTGTTCAATAAACCGTAATTGAATGAGCTATTTTGCCAACCCAGCAACCTGACTGCAGCTTTTCTGATTCTTAACAAATCACCGGTGAACAAACGAAAGCTTAAATCAACTTTGTCCACAGATGCGGAGGGATTAAAAGTATTGAATAAAGGGAGTACGGGCTTCTTTTTAAGAGCATCTTCCTGTGTCGATGAGATGATGCGAATTAAGAATCCATTCGCTTCNAAATAAGCTCTTACCAAATCATACTCAATATTCACGGAAGAATCTTTATCTAGCTCCTATAGTTTGAAGCACATCTGAAACAAGAGTAGNATCTACNGATTTTTCTACAAATGTGCTACCAATTTCCTCGATCAAAACAAAACGCAAATTACCCGTAATCACTTTTTTGTCATTTTGCATAGCATTCATTAAATTTGAAATTAAAAGAGGTTCCTTCAGCGTTATGGGTAAATTATAGGTCTCAAGCAGAGAAATAAGATCCGCTTCAGATCCGTTACCACAAAATCCCATTTTTGTAGAAAGGCGGAATGCACAAACAAGACCAATAGCCACGGCCTCACCATGCAGGTAATGGCCATATCCAGCAACCGCTTCTATGGCGTGGGCAAAGGTGTGTCCAAGGTTTAGTAATGCCCTGCCCCCTTGTGTTGCAGATTCTCTTTCATCGGCTTGGACAATATGAGCCTTATCCAAACAGCACTGATGAATAATTTTTGACAGAGCAGGAGAAGATGGACTGAGAGGTTCAGGTAAGTCTACAAGTTCTTGGTAAAGAGCTTGGTTTCCCAACAATCCATACTTGATAATTTCTGCCATGCCTGCCGAAAACTCCTTTTGGGGAAGAGTTTTCAAAACTTCCAAATCAATCAAAACCTGAAAAGGTTGATGAAAGGCTCCAACCAAATTCTTTCCGGCCTGGATATTCACGCCTGTTTTCCCGCCAACCGAACTATCCACCATTGCAAGTAATGTCGTGGGGATTTGTATAAAACTTATACCACGCAAGTAACTAGCAGCAATAAAACCTCCCAAATCTCCTGTCACTCCTCCTCCGATCACAACCAAAACTCCCGAACGATCCACTTTTTGGGAGGCTAAGAAGTCCCAGGCTTGGCTTAACCAATGGATAGACTTCGAAGTCTCCCCAGATGGAATCGCTAAATAGGATGTACCTGCGAGAAATTTGTTCATGAAGGAAGGGTTCGCCTGCGTAAGACCTTGATCGACAAGCGCAGTTACCTTTTTGTTTTCAGACATTAGCTGCCCGCACAGCTCATCGAGTCTATTATGTTGATTTCTCCCAATGTGAATGGGGTAAGATCGATCACCAAGATCAACGGCAAGCTCGTAAGTTTCCATGTTTATTTAAACTGGACAGAGATTTGTAATTATGAAGTCAAAGCAACTTCTCTTTGAGGCAGAATAGAGTCCAAATAATAATCTATTGTGAAAGGTTGTAAATCTTCGGGTTTTTCTCCCAAACCAACAAAATAGATGGGCAAGTTCATGGATCGATAGATTGAGACAAGGGCTCCCCCTTTTGAAGAACCGTCCAGCTTTGTGACAACCAATCCAGTAAGGCCAAACTTCTCATGAAATACACGTGCCTGTTCAATCACATTTGTACCTGTTGAACCATCGATAACTAGCCATGAATGATGTGGAGCTGAAGGGTTTCGTTTTTGTAATACCCGTTTGAGTTTATAAAGCTCATCCATCAGGTTATTCTTCACATGAAGTCGTCCAGCGGTATCCACAATCAGGCGATCGAAGTCTCTTGATTCACAGGCTGAGTACGCATCAAAGGCAACTGCTGCAGAATCCGAGCCATGATGACCAGATACGATTTGTAAATCCAATCGCTCAGACCAAGAAAGTAGTTGTTCTGTGGCAGCCGCTCGGAAAGTATCACAGGCAGCAAGTAAAGAGGATGAGTTCATACTTTTAAACCTGTAACCAAGCTTTGCACAGGTCGTAGTCTTACCAGACCCATTGACGCCGATCAGGCAAATCACTTCAGGCTTTGAATTCGGTTTCGCTAAAAGCCTGCCTTCAGAACCATCCAAAGTTCTTCGCAATATTTCCCGGGCAAGTGTGTTCACATCCTCTCCCCGAAGGCTCTTTTCACTCTTATGGGCTTCGCGAATTTTGTCGATTATTTCCTCTGTTGTTTCTACTCCAAAATCACCTTCGTAAAATGCTTCTTCCAGGGTAAGTAAGTCGTCCTCATTGAGAATTGCTCCTCCGACAATTTTCGAAATTGTACCTTGGAGAACATCAGCCCCACGCTTAAATCCATCCTTAAATTTAGAAAAAATTCCCATAAAATTTATTTACTACTGGCAGGTTTTGGGGAAATGGGCTTGATGAGNAAAGTACAACATGAAAATTCCAATAACTGATCGGTACAGCAATCCTTTGTCTCATATCTCCTAACTGAAAGCATGATTAAGCGATCGTCCAACTCCCACACATCAGTTACCACACCGCCTAAATCATTAACGGGTATTTCAATCAAATCAGGAAAGCTCTTTTTTTTAACGGACTCACCATAAACCCCGCTGAGTCTATTTCTGAGGCTTTTCCATTCTTTGGCTACAACATCCTGATAATGAAAATCCTGCCACCCTTTGTTTCCTTCAATCAGGCAGAGTTCTAACTCGTTATCAATGAATTTACTTACAAGCTCATACCTGAACCCATCCCACCGAATGGCACACCTGACAACTCCCATATCCCGCTCTTCATAGATTTGAATAAATCCATTTTTTCTCAACTTACTCAACACATCTTCTTTTGTATCACTTTTTTTCAAGCCCCCGTAAATAAAGTCACTTCCCTGCTTTTCAAAGCCGGGAGACTGCGGGAGTGTAGCCAAGAGTGTAAACGGGAGGTACCCGCACCAAGTCAAAAGACAGAAAAGTCTAAAAGTCACAATTTTACAGAGAGTAATAAATTCGTTCNAGGGTGAGTAGTGCATAAGAGGAAACAAGGACGGGATCTTTTTCCCACCNCCTGCCATTCTCGTTTATCCAATAACCATCTTTGGACTGAAGATTTAAAAGATGTAGAGATAATTCTTTTCGCCAGTCCTTTTCCTTACCCTCCGCATCCTTGATCAACTTTACCCCCGANAAGGTTAGTGCCTTGGACATCGTATGGTAATAATANTAAAGTCCNTGGGGTCCCATACCGGGATTTTCATTAATCGTATAGTGCTTAGTCAGCCAGTCCTTGACTGCAATCACCCGAGGATCCTGGGAATCCATTTCTGCGTATATAAAGCTAAGCAAGCCTGCATAACTCATACTGCCGTAAGAACGCAAAGCAATTGANCCGTCCGATTTTTCTCGCTCTCCTGCCATGCTACTACCTGGAAAATAAACAAAGCCACCTTTGTCATCTCCGTAATTACTCACCCATTTTTCTTTGTTGGTGGCAGGCAAATTCTGGCACTTACTTACAAAACTTATAGCCGCATCCCAATCAAGGTCAATGCCTTCACCCTCTTTATTTTGGTAAGTTTTTTTAGCGTAATATAGGGCTTCCATCGCTAAATGAGTATTGGATAAATCCGAATGAGCCCAACGGGAGCCATANCCGATTCCACCGTCAAACACATTATCCGACTGCCCCTTTCGATCAAAATCGGACTGTTGATTTACCAAAAAATTCCTAGCCTCCTGTACAATCACTTCATCCGATTTATTTTTCGCCTGTAAGAGAGCCAACATACAAATGGAAGTATTGTAAGATGCCAACCCTTTCCCGTAAATACCCCCATCAGATTGCACTTTAGTTCGAATAAAACCTAATCCTTTCTCCAATGTTTTCTTATATTTCTTAGTCACATCTTCGGAGGGGTGNCCCAAAAAGGATCGAATAGCCAAACCTGTTAATGCAGGGTANTCCTCCAATCCCCAGTTACCAGAAGTTTGGTTTTGTTCTTGATTTAGCCAATGCAATCCCATGCTNAGCGATCTTTCAATTTCTTGCTTAATCGATAAATTCCAAGAATTGTCTTCGGCCCATGTAACTAAGATGGACATCTGAAACAGGACTATACAATAACTACATTTCATTCCCGTAAAGTAGTGGTTTATTGCTCCCGAGGCAAGAGGAAGCGCAACTTTACAGGAACTTCTAGCTTAGGCATCTCCTTACCGTTGGCCAACCATACATCATCATTATTACTATCGTGGTCCGTACTGTTAACTACCGCTTCTTCGTCAGCATAAACCGCAATGATCGACCCACTCATTTCTGCAAGATAAGTCCCCTCTATTTTTTTTGACCCGGTGAAGATAAAAGCTCTATCCTTAAGCACTTTGCTGTTTTTACTGTTGTAAACGAATTTTTCTAAAGACTTGGAAAACAGAGTTCCATTTGTNTCCCACAATACTTCTGCTTNAAGTGTGCTTTTACTGTAATCTATTTGCTTTGGCTCATTTGACCATAANTTNTTAAAAAACCTGTTTTCTATTGGAAGTTTAAGCAAGAGCAGACAGGCATGAAAAATCTGTGGACGTACCTTGGTCCGAAAAAGAGATTCATGAGTTTTACCTGATTCATGAACTAACGCGTATTCAATTAGTCCATTGGTTTGATTGGTCGTGGCATTAAATTCTAAAAAAGATTCTTTCCGATCAATTACAATTTGCCCAAACTGATATTTTGATNCTGATATTTTTTTTAAAGTTGGGAATTTACTTTGATTCTGATCTTGATTTGACCTCAATCCATGGAGACCCAAAACAAAAAACAAAAGAAAACTGACTAATTTTATGTACCTCAACATTTTTTCAAAACATACAATATTTTCTACTGTTAAATGTATGTCACAAAGTTGCAAGCTTGACCGCATGGCCTTATCGGGTCTAAATTATAATTAAAAAGCCCTTTCTCACCATGGATCAAGAAGCAGATTACGAAAACTTTGAAGAAGAACCCTCATTAGAAGACATTCCTGATGATCAAATTACAATAGCACCTCCACTCGAAGGTGCCTTCTCAAAATACTTACGGGAATACCGGCTGCTTAATAGCTTGTTAATTTCACTGGTCATGATCATCGCCTTCTTCGTGGCGATGTGGAATATCGTGGTCTTTGTAGCAGCGTCTGGAGACGGAGATGCAGATTTTTCCGATGCCGGGACTGCTCCTGCCCAACAAAACCAGGAAAAGAAAAAAGTGGTCAAACTGATGCAGAGGCAAAAGAAAGCGAAACCCAAAGCTCAGCAAACCTTCAGAACCACTGCCATTTCTGATATCACGCTTCCCGACATGAATGAACTGGATGTTAAAGACTTGGCCCCAGTGGTGGAAGCTGCGGCTCCTTCGATGTCAGACGCCGGGATGAATAACAGTGCCATGAAGAGTGCATTGAAAGGAATCGGTCTTTCACTCCCCAAATCCATGCAGCAAAGGTGCGACCCCAAGAAAAGAATTGAAAGGCTTCGCTCAGGGGGTGGAAAAGACATGACAGAAGCTGCCATTATGAGAGGTCTTAATTGGCTAAAAACCGTTCAGGATGAAGACGGTGGATGGGGGGGTAAAGACAAAGATGACCAGGGTAATCCCAAGCCAACTGACCGTAATTCTATGACAGGCATGGCTTTGCTCAGCTTTTTAGGGCATTGCGAATTGCAAGACTCCCCAACTTTCGGGCCAACGGTTCAAAAAGGGATAGATTTTATAACTAGCACCCCACCTGATCCTATGATTGTTGGTGGATCCGGATCTTATTCTCACCCAATCCGAGCCTATGCCCTGTGTGAAGCCTACACCATGACTAAGATTCCCAAGCTCAAAGAATACGCGAAGCGGGCAGCAGAGCATGTAGTCAAGGGACAAAATGAAAGTGGTGGTTGGGCCTATGGGTACGGTAAAGGACCTGTTGCACATACGGACCTATCTGTCACCGGTTGGAATATTCAAGCCCTGAAAGCGGCCGCCTTGACCGGCATCTCGATAGATGGGCTAGATGAAGCCATGGATAAAGCTATTGCTTACACCAAAAGATGCCAGGACAAAACAGGCAAATTTGCTTACAAAGAAGGTTCCGGGGGGAAACCGAGCCTTACTGGTACCGGCGTTCTCTGCCTGCAAATATGGAAAAATGCGAGCTCGAAGGAAGCTCAACTCGGTTTGGACTGGATTATTGCAAATCAAGCTAAGGAATGGAAGCAACTGAATGTTTACGAATGGTATTACCATGCACAAGCCTGTTTCCAAGCAACTGGCGTGTCAGGAGGTTCTAAATACTGGCGGGCATGGAATAAGGATTTTCAGCAAATTGTATGTGGTGCACAAGCATCCGACGGGCATTGGCCCCATGGTAAGCATTTTCATGGGGATACTGATATTTATCGCACCACCATGACGATCCTCATGCTGGAGGTCTATTACAGGTACATGCCATCCACAAAGGTCTAAAGGTTTTGACTTTCCATCCTTGCTGATAATTATTATGTTATGGATCAAGAAGCAGATTACGAAAACTTTGAAGAAGAACCCTCATTAGAAGACATTCCTGATGATCAAATTACAATAGCACCTCCACTCGAAGGTGCCTTCTCAAAATACTTACGGGAATACCGGCTGCTTAATAGCTTGTTAATTTCACTGGTCATGATCATCGCCTTCTTCGTGGCGATGTGGAATATCGTGGTCTATGTAGCAGCGTCTGGAGACGGAGATGCAGATTTTTCCGATGCCGGGACTGCTCCTGCCCAACAAAACCAGGAAAAGAAAAAAGTGGTCAAACTGATGCAGAGGCAAAAGAAAGCGAAACCCAAAGCTCAGCAAACCTTCAGAACCACTGCCATTTCTGATATCACGCTTCCCGACATGAATGAACTGGATGTTAAAGACTTGGCCCCAGTGGTGGAAGCTGCGGCTCCTTCGATGTCAGACGCCGGGATGAATAACAGTGCCATGAAGAGTGCATTGAAAGGAATCGGTCTTTCACTCCCCAAATCCATGCAGCAAAGGTGCGACCCCAAGAAAAGAATTGAAAGGCTTCGCTCAGGGGGTGGAAAAGACATGACAGAAGCTGCCATTATGAGAGGTCTTAATTGGCTNAAAACCGTTCAGGATGAAGACGGTGGATGGGGTAACAAAGACAAGGATGACAAAGGTACTCCAGTAAGAAATCCAACTCAAAACTTCCGAAACGCAATGACCGGAATGGCCTTATTGAGCTACCTAGGGCACTGCGAGCTTCAGGATTCGCCTACTTTTGGCCCGACAGTCCAGAAAGGTATTGATTTTCTCACCAGCACCCCTCCGGANAAAGTAGTCCACGATGGAAACAAAGGATCNTATGCACACCCAATTCGTGCCTATGCTCTTTGTGAAGCGTTCACCATGACGAAGATTCCCAAGCTCAAAGAATATGCAAAAAGAGCTATTGAAGTTATAATTAAAGGACAAAACGAGAGCGGTGGATGGGCCTACGGTTATGGTAAGGGGCCTGTTGCCCATACAGATTTATCAGTTACCGGATGGAATATTCAGGCACTTAAAGCTGCTGCACTTACAGGTATATCTATTGATGGCTTGGATGAATCAATGGATAAGGCAATTGCTTACACAAAAAGATGCCAGGACAAATCAGGCAAGTTCGCTTACAAAGAGGGTTCCGGGGGAAAACCGAGCCTTACTGGCACCGGCGTTCTCTGCCTGCAAATTTGGAAAAATGCGAGCTCGAAGGCAGCTCAGCTCGGTTTGGACTGGATCATCGCAAATCAAAAGAAAGAATGGAAACAAGTAGATCCTTATGAATGGTATTATCATGCACAAGCCTGTTTTCAAGCAACTGGCGTGTCTGGTGGTTCAAAATACTGGCGGGCATGGAATAAGGATTTTCAGCAAATTGTATGTGTTGCGCAAGCATCCGATGGGCATTGGCCGCATGGTAAGCATTTTCATGGGGATACAGATATTTACCGTACTACCATGACTATCCTCATGTTGGAGGTTTATTACAGATATATGCCATCTACTAAAGTATAGTGTTTTTATCTGTCTTGTCTTGAGTCGAACACTTTATCTGTTATCTTATTTAGTATGAAATTTTTTCCTTTCGTAATAGCTTTATTAACGCCATTGTTTCTCACATTTGCTGGANCAGCTAAGATTACTGTTTCCGGCAACGACACTATGCAGTTTGATCTTAAGANTTTCGAAGTTAAAAGTGGAGAAAAAGTTGAGCTTACTTTTAAAAACATCGGTAAAATTCCCAAAATAGCGATGGGACACAATCTTGTTGTTTTGAAAAAAGGAGTAACGGCCATCTCGTTCGGGCAGAAAGCTCTTGCTGCTGGGGCAAACGCCACAAACGCCCTACCCGATTCGGTCAAAGAAGACACCATTGCAGCAACTAAACTTCTTGGTCCAGATGAAAANGAAACNATCACCTTCACTGCACCCAAACCAGGAGATTATGAATATGTTTGCACCTTTCCTGGCCACTTCGCCATGATGCGGGGTGTCATGAAAGTNAAGTAGTCCTNGATTTAGTTTTCGGGCACACTCAGGATGCCCACTTGACATTTTCTGTTAGAAGTTTGTGCTTAGTGCATGCCTTCAATCGAACATGAAAAAAATTATCTAGTAAAGGCCGAAGCTTCTGGCCTTTCCTCTAGACTTTTAGCCTACACGAAACTTTCAGGACCCGGGTGGCTCCAAAGTGCCATTACCCTTGGGGGCGGTTCTTTGGCATCAAGCCTCTTCTTGGGCGTACTTGCTGGTTACAGCCTCCTTTGGTTACAACCGATGGCAATTATTCTGGGAATAATTATGCTCTCTGCGATTAGTCATGTGACTCTGTCCACAGGGCAAAGTCCTTTTACCTCGATTAATAATGAAATCAATCCCGTTTTAGGCTGGGGTTGGGCGGTAGCTACGATTATGGCAAATATTGTGTGGTGCCTTCCTCAATTCAGTTTGGGAACTGCAGCAGTTACCCAAAATCTTATGCCCGGACTTAATAACACGGGAGGTAAAGTGCTTATTTGTGCCTTTTTACTAGGTGCAGCCTTTCTTGTCGTGCGGGCTTATGATAAAGGGTCCACAGGTGTAAAAGTTTTNGACTGGGTTCTCAAGATTATGGTTGGCATTGTAGTTATTTCCTTTTTTGGGGTTGTGATAAAATTGAGTGCAAGCGGCGATGCGGACTGGGGGAAAATTTTGAGCGGATTTATTCCTAATTTTTCTCTTCTTACACAACCCGCAGACATCTATCTACCTTTTCTGGAGAAAACGGGAGAATACAGAAGCTTTTGGGAAACCAAGATCATTGGATTACAACAAGATGTGATGATTTCAGCGGCTGCCACAGCCGTCGGAATTAATATGACTTTCTTCATGCCTTTTGTATTGCTGAGAAGAAAGTGGGGGCGTGAACATCGAGGTCTTGCCAAGTTTGATCTATGGACAGCTTTGCTTATCCCTTACATCGTGGCCACTAGCTGTGTGGTAATTGCGGCAGGAACGCGATTTCATGGGCAACCTGAATCTGCTTACGACAATAACGGACAAATCCATGCTAATCTTGAAAAAGGTTTTCTGGAGCTAGCCACTGCTCGTGCTCATTTAGAATGGGACAAGGCAGACTATGAAGCTCTCGCACCAATCCAGCAAGATGCGGTTATAGAATCTCTCCCCACCGCTGATAGAGAACTTGCTGCCATGTTGGTAAAACGCGACGCCTTCAATCTCGCTGAATCACTAGAATCACTTTTTGAAAGCAAAGCTTTTTCGCATTATGTATTTGGAATTGGCGTGTTAGGAATGGCCCTCTCAACCATCATTATTTTGATGACAATCAACGGACATGCCATTTGCGAAGTGCTCGGAAAACCACATAGCGGGTCTCCTTTCCTGGGTGGAGCACTTCTAGCGGGACTTGGAGTGCTCGGACCATTCTTTTGGCAGGATGCCGCATTTTGGCTCGCAGTTCCTACATCTATTCTTGGCTTTACTTTAATTCCAGTCGCATACCTAAGCTTCTTTTTACTGATGAATAACTTACAGGTCCTTGGTCGCGAGCGACCTCAAGGATTATCACGGGTAATATGGAATATTTTTATGCTAGTATCTTTGGGAGTTATGGGTACTGCCGCCATGTATGTAGCCTGGAATAAATCATGGGGACCCATTCCTTTTGGTAAAATTGCATTAATTTCATTCGGCATTCTAATGCTCATCGGACACTTCTCATTAAAAAACAAAAAGTTGGCCAAAAAGCTCGAAGGACTTGAAATGAAAATTGGCAGGCTAAATCAGAAGATTTCTTCTACACCCAAAAATTCTTAAAGGACCTACTCGTCTTCGCTTGTTAAAGGAATCCACATCCGTCTTTCGCCTGACGAATCCCTCCTAGAATATAGAATCCATGCCTGCCCAGTGGTGGTATCATATTTGATTAATCTCTTGTAGAGAAATGGCTTCGTGTCTTGGGAATAATATTCCGCACTCACGATTTGATATTTTCCGCTTTTAGAGGAAATGGATGAAAAACTAGGAGGCGGTGGGATGTTGGTAGGTAACCGTGGTGGACTGGTTAACGGGCTGGAACCTTTAGCATTTTGGCCGTAGCAAAAACAAGCACTTCCCAATAAGAAAAAATAAAGTAATATTGATTTAGTCATAATAGTTTTGGAATTTATATTTTAATACCTACAACCTGTCAGTCTGCATGAGAAGTTTAATTTACCTAAAAAAGAAAAACTGACCCAAACATACAAAAATTAAATTGATAATTTAAGCTTAAAAAGCAACATAAGCTCATTGATTAGTTACCATTATTAACATATAAATTACATAATGGCAAAAAAAAGACCGTCGGTCTTGCCCTTACCGACGGCCTAATGGTTCTATTGAACTCATATTTTTACGATTTTGAGCGAATTAAATCAATATGCAAACTAAATTTTTAAATTTTCATACTTTTATATTTTAACCCCAACAGATTACACTCAGATTTTTACCAGCTTAGGATCATTCCTCCTCTTGAATAAAAACCATTGCCTGCAACCAATTTTCCTTATCGCTAATAACCCCTCCCAGGCATTGCCATCTGCCAGACGCACGAAAAATGAACCCCTCCGTATCCTTATACTCCTTTTGAATAAGTTCGTTGACTTCTTTTTCAAGTTCTTTCACAGAAATGGCTTTAATTACCTTGTATTTACGCTGAACTCTTATCATGAAATCAGTATGCAGATTAGCCACAGATTAGTAAAGTGTTTGAGGATGATTTAGATACTCGTAGTAAGGTTTTATAGAAAAGTTTACATTTGATTAAAATGTGATTTTAAAAAAATTTCATATTTTCGAATCCAAACATCCAAAAAAAGACGAACATTCATGTGGTGTCAGAAGTTTTGACACTAAAATTTTAATCTAACTCAAACACATGGAAATATAACTGAGAAACATAAATTTATGTCACCTACAAGTAAAAGCACCGAAAACCTATCCTCAGAAAAATTTGCTTCTTCATTGAACGAAGATGAAGTGACTTCTATCCAAACTCTTCAGGATTCCTACAGTGTAATCAAAGATGAATTATCTCGAATCATCATTGGTCAGGAAGAGGCCATTGAGAAAATATTCATATGTATGCTTTCGCAAGGGCATGCTCTTTTGATGGGGGTTCCAGGTTTGGCTAAAACTCTTTTGGTTAATTCAATTGCAAAAATCACATCACTCACCTTTTCACGAATTCAATTTACCCCTGACTTAATGCCATCCGATGTAACCGGTACTGAGATATTACAAAATAGAAAGGATGGAGAAGGCCGGGAATTTAAATTCATCAAAGGTCCAGTATTCGCGAATGTCCTATTGGCAGATGAAATAAATCGAACGCCTCCCAAAACCCAATCAGCCCTACTTGAAGCGATGCAGGAAAAACACGTTACAGTAGCTGGAAAAAATCATCTTCTTCAAAAACCATTTTTTGTACTCGCCACACAAAATCCCATTGAGCAAGAAGGTACATACCCGCTTCCTGAGGCCCAACTGGACCGGTTCATGTTTTTGGTACGAATGGAGTATCCAAAAAGAGAGGAAGAAATTGCAATTGCCCGTCGAACAACCATGGGGGCACCACCCTCATTGACAAAAATACTCACCGGCAAGAAGCTCAAGGAATATCAACAAATCGTAGAAAAAATTCCTGTCCCGGAGCATGTTTATGAATTGGCAGTAGATTTAGTCCGTCGCACGCGACCGGCAGCGGAAGATTCCCCCTCATGGCTAAAAGAATCCGTCCAGTGGGGGGCTGGCCCGAGAGCCGTTCAATTTCTGATTCGCGGAGCAAAGGCACGAGCTGTAATTTATGGTAATTTCATTACAACTACCGAAGATTTGGAAGCCGTTGCAGAAGCAGTCTTAGACCATAGAATTATAACTAATTTCCATGCTCGCTCCGAAGGAATTTCAAGTGCTCATATCATTCGTCGTTTAATCGAAGAAGCACGCAAAGAAGAACGTTAGTCATTATGCCTCTCCAAGAGAGCAAGTCATTTGACTATGTCGACAAACAAGCCGTAGCACGATTTGGTGGAGAAGCTATGCTTGGTAATTTCCCCATGGAGGGAAATGTCAGCGGACACCACAAAAGCAACCATAAGGGATCTAGTGTAGAATTTTCGGAATATCGTGAATACACCCCTGGTGAAGATCCGCGGAGAATGGATTGGAGAGTTTTGGCGAGAACCGACAGGTACTTTTTAAAAGAATTTGAAGCCGAGACCAATTTACGGGCTTACCCCATCCTCGATTGCAGCGGATCGATGTCTTTTGGCAGTCCGATGAATAAAATAGAGTTTAGTAAAAGACTAATAGCAACCCTGACCTATTTATATTTACGCCAGGGTGATGCAGTTGGACTTACTCTGATAAAATCTTCAGGGACGACCGATCTTCCTTCCCGACGCAATCCCTCTCAACTTCAAGATATCATTCAAACTCTTGGAGGAACCAAGGCTGAAGGTAAAGATTTACTAATAAACCAGCTGCACCGCTCTGCAGACTCGATTAAAAGCAGGGGATTAGTGATAATATTTTCAGATTTTTTAGAAGAACCGGACGCTTTAGCTAATGCAATCCATCACATGCGGGATCGAAAACATGAAGTTGTGTTCTTTCACCTTATGGACCGCAAAGAAATAGATTTTCTCTTCGACCGGCCCACTCGCTTTATTGATCTAGAGGGAGGTGCATCAATTCTTACTGAGCCTTCGGTTATTCGAAATGAATACCTGAGCCAAATGGAAAAGCACATTTCTGAAATTCAGAAAATTTGTACGGAAACTCAAACTTCTTACCATCGAGCCCTGACGGACCAGGGAGTTGCGAATGTACTGAAGGACTTTTCTTCCCTAAGAACTCGTACATAAAGAAGATGAGTTTCTTACAACCTATAGCCCTGTTGGGAATTGCATTGGCCGCTACCCCCATTCTCATTCACCTTCTTAATCTCATGCGCCATCGCAAAGAATCATGGGCCACCATGAGATTTCTTTTTCAGGCCAAAAAAAGTTCTTCCCGCTTCTCTCAAATTCGGAAATGGCTTACCTTGTTGTCAAGGGTTCTTGCCGTTCTCTCCTTAGTTTTACTGATGGCCAGACCCATTTCCACGGGTGGAGAAAGTTTTCTTAACCTATCGGAACAGACGCCCGATATTGTAATGCTTATCCTCGACCGATCTTCAAGCATGAATCAAATATCTTCCACTTCTTCCAAGACCCTTCTTCAGAAGGGATTGGTTGCATTTGAAGAATTTGCCAAAACTTGGCCTGACAGTCGGCTCGTAGTTATGGAAACTGTTTTCTCCGAGACTATCGCTCTTGATAATATTGAAACTATTTATGCGAAGGAAATGGATGAATTTTTCGGGCCAACTGACACTGGAGCCAACCTTGCTTATACAATAAATCAGGGACTGTCATGGTTGGAAAATGCAGAAATCGGACAAGCACAAATTCTGGTGATTTCAGATCAACAAAGTTCCAGTTGGAAAATTCCTGAAAATAAGCCTCTGTTGGAAAACATTAATAAAAATTTAGAGGCTCAACAAGGTGCCTGGCAAATGACTTTTTTAAAAATCGAGCCGACCAAGGCCGTAAACTTTAGCCTTACAGGCAAATCCTTACATCAAGATGGTGGCTTGGTATACCCTACTCTTTCAATCAAGGGGAATAAAAAAGAGCAACGGAAGTTAAGGGTTGATGTAAATATCAATGGTAAAATATCACCCGCAGAGTGCGACTTTACAAGTCCCTCGACAACATGGACGCCCGCGATCTCAATCGCGAATGAGCCACCTACAGGCTGGATTGCAATTAGTCTGCCTGAAGACTCCTGTACAAAGGACAATTATCATTTTTTCACCTATGGAAACAATGACTTGCTGAGAGTTGGCCTGCTAGCGGCCAATCAGCCAACTAAAAAGATTCTTTCTGTCTCGAGTAAGCTAAATCCCAACAAAGTTTTTTTTAAGGGCGAATTGAATGGTAAGGATGAAGAAATGCTCGATCATGACCTACTATTTGTCCAAGGGAAGCAGACAAATGAAGAAGCAGGCAAATTACTTAAATTTGTAGAAATCGGAGGAACGATTGTGCTTTTCCCCGATGAAGTTCACGAAAATCCCAATGCCACCTTACAAAATTGGCAACCGCTTGAAATATCATCTGAAAACGAACATTTTTCCGTAACAGAATGGAATAAAAATGGTGGTATTTTTTCTAATACTGCAAATGGCAAAGCACTTCCTTTTTCTTACTTGAAGGTTTGGCAAAGAAGAAACCCTTCGGAAGGACAGCCCCTTGCTTTTTATGCTGATGGTAAAACCTTCCTGACCCGCAAAACGATTGGAAAAGGAATCGTTTATTCTTTTTCATCTCTGCCCGCTAAAAATTGGTCTTCCCTCGCAGATGGTTTTGTTCTTGTGCCAGTAATTCTGAGAATCCTCGAGGAATGCAGAACAAATTCAAAGATTACCGAATTTGAGTGTGGAGGCAGTGAATCCCGCACATTAAGAGAATTGCAGTCCTTGACTGGAAGCCAACTTGAGAATCCAATCACAAAAGCTGGCGTATATCAAAACCTTGGCAGAATGGTTGCTTTCAATCGGCCTCAAAATGAATCTCAAACTGCAACAACAGATAAACGTGATTTAAAAAAAGTTTTAACAAGTTCACACGCTAAGTGGACTCAGGCGGAAACTTCCGGTGCTTCCCTTGAAAGGGCTGAGATCTGGAATTTCTTTTTATTACTGATGGTCATTTTTTTGATCGCGGAAAGCCTGCTTGGCANTCCACTAAGAAAATCAGAATTGTCCTCCTGAAATGACTATGGAGATAGGCAACTGGAAATTTGACGGGGGTTTCACCTCATGGGCCATAGCCATCATTTGCATANGTCTGACTCTTTTTCTCTCGGTTAGGACCTGGGCCCGCATGAAANATGATCGAAGAGTTGGTCTTTTAGAAATAGGAAGAGCAATGATTATTATTTTAATCATCTTTACCTTGTTTGACCCCCAACGAGTTGAAAAACTGCAAAGTGCGAGAAAGTCACAAATTATCTGCTTAGTAGATCGTTCTGATAGTATGCAAACCGAAGATATAGTTCTCGAAAATAGAAAACCAATCAACAGAGAGCAATGGAGTGAGGAGTTTCTCAAAGAAGACTGGGTTCCGACTTTAGAGACGAACGCTACTCTTTTGGTCAAAACATTCTCTTCCCTGAAAGGTACTAAAGAAACAGATATAACGACTGCAATTACTGATGCATTGGATACTTCAGAAGAACTAAAAGCTGTTCTTCTACTGACAGATGGGGATGCCAACACCGGGAATTCTATACTTTCAGTTGCAGGGAGAAGCCGTGCGTTGTCGGTTCCGATCTACAGTATTATAACAGGTGCGGAGTCATCACTTCCAGACTTAAGCTTAGACGATGCTTTTGCACCTTCTTTTGTCCTTCAGGAAGAAAGAGTGACCATAAGCTGGCAGGCCACAAATTCTTTTAAATCCCCGCGTAATTCTATGATTACCCTGCTTGCCAATGGCAAGAAAGTGGATGAAAGGCCTGTTTACTTCAACCGTGGAGAAACTATCTCAGGAAATATCTCCTGGTTACCCGAGCAAAGTGGAGAGGTGGATTTTCAAATTCTTTTAAATAAAATTGAAGGAGAAACCTACGCCAATAATAATCAAAAGAATCTTCGAACAAGGGTGGAAGAAAAAATAATCAAAGCCCTCATTATCGACTCCTACCCAAGATGGGAATACCGGTTTTTACGAAACGCGTTAAGCCGGGATCCCGGAGTGGACTTATCATGCATTCTATTTCACCCAAATATGAGTCCATCAATTGGTGAAGATTACATTGGCGAATTTCCTAAAAACAAAGCTCTTTTAGCACCTTATGATGTGGTCTTTATCGGCGATGTAGGGGTGGGTGAAAATGAACTAACTTCCGAACAAAGTGAATTACTTGCAGATTTAATTCAGTACCAAGCCTCTGGAATTATATTTATGCCTGGCAGAAGAGGAAGACAGTTATCTTTTGAGAAAACCCCTTTACAAGAACTCCTGCCCGTTATTTACGATCCAGAAAAGCCACGGGGCTTAGGGACTCAAAACCCTGCATCTTTTGTACTAACCCATAGGGGGAATGAACATTGGCTTACAAATCTTCGCGGGTCGGGTGAAAAGAACCGTGATTTCTGGTCAAGACTCCCTGGATTCCATTGGTCTGCTATGATCCAAAAAAGTCGACCTGGATCCGAAGTTCTTGCCGTGCATTCCAATTTTGTAACAGAATGGGGAAAAATGCCAATCTTGGTCATTCGGAGAGTGGGTGCAGGCAAATCCCTTTATTTAGGAAGCGACTCAGCGTGGAGATGGAGGAGAGGTGTGGAAGATAAATATCATTATCGCTTTTGGAGCCAAGTGGTCAGATGGATGGCACATGGTCGATATGTCGCAGAAAAAGATGGTATTAAATTAATACCCAGTCCAGAAAAACCAAGGTTGGGCGAAAAAGTTATGTTGCGCTGTATAATACTCGATAAAAATGGGTTTCCTCTTGAAAATGGAGAGGTTAAAGGATTTGCAAAACATCCAGATGGAAGTGTTGAAAATCTTTCATTTAAACCCGATCCAGAATGCCCCGGCGTGTATCTATCCTCTCTACAATCTTCGGAGGCGGGTAATCTTTATTTAGAAGCCGGTTGTACTTCAGCAGAACGATCAATTCAAACAACTCTTCGCATTGAAGAGTCTAACCGGGAAAAACTAGGAAGACCTGCTATCAGTGGTCCACTTAGCCAGCTAGCCCGACTCACAGGTGGCAGTTCAAAGGGTCACGAAGATGCGAAGGAACTGATTGACAGGCTAAGCATTTTACCTGAGCCAAAACCGACCGTAAAAATCCATCGCTTACGTACAAATCTGAATTGGGGGATATTTCTTTTTACACTCCTTGCAATTTACTGGACGGGCCGAAAATTCTTTGGAATGGTTTGATCAAAAATGGCAAGAAAACAAACATCATCCCATCCAAGTAATAGGGAATCAGGAATGGAACTTAATATCTCCATCAGCCAATTTTTTGTAACTCTCCAAAGGATTGCACGAAAAAGAATTATTCTAAAATATTCCTTGCTCATTTGTACGTTTGTCGGAGCTTCATGGATTCTTCTCTTTGCATCGGATCGGTTGATAAATACCCCAAAAGAAGCTCGCTTTCTATTGTTTGGTGTCGGTTTACTTTTATCCTTATGGGCGATATGGAAACTGCTCACCTTCGGATTTCATTTTTGCACAAACCATTCCTGGTTAGCCAAAAGAGTTCGGGATCAATATCGGGGAAAAGGAGAGCGGTTACTGGGAATCATTGAAATCGCAGGCGAAAGAAATTCTTTTGACCACACATTCTCAACTCAGATTTTTCAGGCGGCTCAGCAAAAAATGGTAGGCGAGATTGATTCCATCCATCGAGAAAAGGTTTTCCCATGGAAGGTTGTTACAATACCANCTGTGGGTGCTTGTTCAGCAATTTTTATTATTTTCTTCCTTTCCATCACCTTCCCGGAACTCAGTTCTAACTCATTCCAAAGATGGATCCATCCATTTTCAAATCTTGAACGAATGACCCTTACTCAATTTTTGCAACCCGATATAAACTCGTTTTATATCGTTAAAGATGAATCTTCCCCGATCAGATTCTCACTCACGCATAATTGTAAACTTAAGCCTAATCAAGCCCGCCTTATTCATTCGGGTGACCAACCCTTTCATCTTATTTCAAGACTTAATGGCAATATCTATGACTTTGAAATACCACCAAAATCTAATCCGTTTTCCGTTTCACTTTCGGGAGGAGATTTCCATCAAAGGTACAAATTCTACCCAATTACCCGNCCGGAAATAGAAAGTATGCAGGTAAAAATTAATTTCCCGGATTACCTGTGCCTTGATACTGTANTACAAGAGGGAAGTAATCAAAAAATTAAAATTCCGGAAAATACCAGTATCTCTCTATCTGGCAGTGCCACCCGCACATTATCTCAAGTCCTGATTACCGATGAANACTCACAAGTTAGCACGCTTCCCCAATCAACTAAGTTCAGATTAAATCTTTCTACAATTAATCAAGATCGAAATTTTAATATTCATATTCTAGATGAATACGGATTATCCCCGAGGAAACCATTCAGTTTTCCCTTAGAAATCCAAGAGGATTTACCAGCTNNAACNGAATTTTCGCCCCTAATTGACNTTTCCCCTATTTTGGTCTTCGAAACTCGAATGATCGACTTTTTAGCCGAGGATGATTTCGGTTTATCTGAAGTATCCCTTGATTTACGAGTCATAGAGGGAAAAANNGAAGTCCTCAGTCAAACTGTACTTCAAAAAGAATTGCCCAAAGGCGGTCACATAAATGAAAACCATCAATTTCCGTTTGATCCCAGCATTTTTCAACTCACCGATGGACAGGAAGTTATATTTTCAGCCTCCGCGAAAGATCACTTCCCGAATCGTGAACCAACTTTTTCAAAACCATTACGCTTTAAAATCATTGGTCCAGAAAAGCATGCAGCAATGATTAAGGCAAAGATTGATGGTATCATCTCTGATGTCTCGGAGATCGCCCGCAATCAGGAAGCTGTTCAATTTGAGACCCTATCCATGCAGGAAAAAATTACACGCAACGAAGAGGCTTCTCTAAATGAAAATCATCGATCTGATATTCAAGAATTACAAAGAGATCAAAAAGGGTTGGCTTCCCAGTTAAAATCTACTGCCAACAATGGGCTTACCATCATGAATGAGGCTGCCAAAAATCCTTTTTTTGACCCAGAAACTTTACAGGGATTTGCCACTTCATTGAATGATATGATTTCCACCTCTTCAAACCCCATGAAGCAAGCGGGCCAAAAACTACAGTCTGCAAGCTCATCAAATCCATCCCGGGCGAATCAAGAAATGATGGAATCAGCCCAGTTTCAAGAAGATGCACTCGATCAGTTAAGGGATATTTTATCAAAATTTTCTCAACAGGTTGATAAACTTGAAGCCATGACTCTTGCCCAAAGACTACAAAAGCTAGAGGAAACCGAACGGAAGCTTTCAAAGAAAGTAGTCTCGACCTTGCCTTCCTCCATCGGCCGATCCCCTTCTCAGCTGCAAAGCAAAAATCGTAAATATGTTTTTGATATGGAAAGTTTACAATCCCAAGCCAGTCTTGATGCCAAGGAGATTCAGGCCGAGATCAGTCGATACCATGAAAGAACTCAAAAAGCTGAATATGGTAAAGTCAGCCAACTTATGGAAGAGGCCAATACTGAGCAAGGTCTGGCCTTTGTAGCCGAAAATCTTCGNAATAACATCTCCTTTCAGGCACTTAATGACTTGAATTACTGGGAGAAAACCTTCGCTTTGTGGGCAAAACTGCTTCAGCAGGAAGCTCCCGGTGGAGATTCCCCTGGTGGCGAAGCTAGTGGCAAAGATAAAACACAGGATATACTCTCTCTTCTCAAAATGAGAAAAAAACAAAGTGAAATTATTCTTAAAACCAAAACACTCAGCAGCGAAATTTTTAAAGGAAACACACAAAAATGGGCTTCGTCGCTCAAGGATCAGCAGGATATTCTAATGATTGATCTAACCGACACGCAAATTTCCGTAGCCGAGGAAGCTCTAAACCCTCTCTTTGATGATGCTCATATGGCCATGTCTGATTCTTCATCTCAATTAGGATTGCAGGTTTTTGATGAGATCACTGAGTCGGCCCAAATAGAAGCNAAANATATACTCAGCGATCTCATCAATCTACTCCTTGAAGGCCAAGGTCAGGGAAAAGGTACAAAAGGTAATGAAAACCTGACGGCCATGGAAATGCTGATGATGCAAATGGAGAATAAAAACGCAGGGAAATCAAAAGGGCAAAGCCCAGTAGCCGGAAAAACGGGTGGCGGTTCCAACCAGACCGGTTCAACTGATCAGGTTACAAATTCTCTCCAAGGATCTTCAGCCGATCGCCAGAAAGCATCTTCCCCAACAAAAAGTAGCGGAAGCGCGACTCCCTCCATTGCACCTGAATATCAGGAAGCCATGCAAAAATATTTTAAGGCAATCGAAGATTGAAAAGAAAACGACTACTCCTCTTCCTTTTTATATTCCTGAACATCGGGATGCATGCACAGGATTTATTTGAACAGAAAGACGACCAGTTCGTCCGATCTTTGGACGAGTCTTACCAAAGAGGTCTGTCCTTCCTGCAAGCTACGCAAGATGATCAAGGCAGGTGGTCCGACTCTTCATACGGTTCCGAACCGGGGGTCTTAGCCATGGCAGTATTGTCATTTCTATCCAGAGGAGATGATCCTGAGTTCGGACCATATGCGAACTGTATAAAAAAATCGATCGATCAAATCATCAAGCTACAAAATGTGGAAACTGGATATATTGGAAGCTCTATGTACAACCATGGATTTTCGACACTTGCCCTCGCTGAATACTATGGGATATCCAATGATGTCCGTATCGGGCCTGCTTTAAAGAAAGCCACAAACTTGATTGTTTCCGCTCAAAAGAGAAACTCCAAAGGTGCGTGGAGATACAGCCCGGATAGTCAAGATGCAGACACCACTGTAACCGGAGCTCAAATGATTGCCCTGTTTGCATCCCGTAATGCAGGCATTGAAGTTCCGGACGAAGCCATTCGTAAAGGCAAACAATTTCTCCTAGATTGCCAGGGGGAAAAGGGAGGGTTCGGATACACTGGAAACTCTGGAGCCAACCTTCCACGAACGGCGATCGGTTCCCTCATCCTGGCATTAGCTAAAGAGACAGATACAGAAGCCTTTAAGCTTTCCGTGGATTATCTGCGGGAAAACGCCCGTTTCGGTGACCAAGGTCATAAATTTTACAGCCTCTATTACACAGCCCAAGCTATGTTTAGAACCACTCCCGATGATTGGCAGAAATGGAATTTTGAAAATGTCAGAAAATTGCAGGCTACACAGGCAGAAAATGGTTCATGGACGGGAAATTATGGCACCACTTTTGCCACCTCTGCGGCATTACTTTCCATGGCACTCAATTACCGATATTTACCCATTTACGAACGATAGATATGAAACTGAAAACAACTTATAAGCTTTTTATTTTCATTCTTTATTTCGTCCCGCTCTTTTTTACTTTCTCAGAAAGCAATCAAAGCCAAGAAATAAAATTGGGGAACGAGACCGTTTCCTTCTTTGATGGATCTTCTTTGATTGGAAACCTGGATGAGATCAATCAGGAACAGGATTTAATTTGGAATCACAAATCTTCTCAAAACCCACTAATATTCGACTACAAAGCCGTTGACTCTATAAGCTTTAACCGTACAGCAAAAGAATTTTCTGCTGATAAGGTAGGTCGGATGCGGGTTCATTTCAGAAACCATGATTTTTTATTAGGTACTATCTTGTCCATGGATAATCAAAATTTGATTTTTTCAACTGGATTTGAAAAAGAAATGTCAGTCCAACTTAATCATATTCAATCCTTGGAGTTTTTACCAGAATCATACAAAGTGCTCTATGATTCGTCCTACGAATTCGAAAAGTGGAAGAAAAGTAACAGTAAAGCTTGGACAGAAGAAAAAGGATCCTTAATTTCTGTTTTTTCAGGAAGCACAGGGACAACCCTTCCAGAATTAGATGCCATAGAAGTGACTTTTCAGGCAGAATGGCAAAGATCTTTTTATCTGGCCTTGCGCTTCTTTTCTGATTCAGACGGAGGGAGTTACGGGAGCGAAGGATATCATCTTTCTTTTTCAAACAACCGTATCAATTTACAGTCTAATCGCAAAGTAAAGGGAAGGACCATCAGGGAAACCTTGGGTTCCATTTTAGTAGACGCAATGGTCGGAGTAAAGAAAGCAGATTTCAAAATCTCTGCTCACAGAAAGAGAAAAGAATTTGTGGTAAATCTCAACGGCCAGGAAGTGGCCAGATGGAAAGATTCAGGCACCGACTCCTTTTCTCAAAACAATGGGTTACTCTTCATTAATCAGGGTGGAAACTCTTACCTCCGCCTGAAAGAACTTTCAATTGCTGGTTGGCAAGGGGATTATTTCACCACCCCTCCACTGCCATTAAAAAATCAGCCCCAGCAACAATTTATTGCCTTCAAAAATGGAGATTCGACTCCAGTAATTTCCTCACAGTCGACCCCACAGGGACTTAGTATCAAAACCAGCAGGGGAGCCTTCACCGTTCCCTATCAAAACATCAAATCACTTACTTTCAGGACTCCTGAAATAGACCGCAAAACTGAAAACGAATCCAAGTTTAGCGAGCAAATTATACTAAAACGATCGTTGGGAAAACTATCCTTTGCTATTCAATCCATTGATAAAAACTCCTTACACGGTAACAACCATTTACTTGGAGATTTCAGTATTCCTGTTCATCGGATAAAAAGGCTGCATTGCAATATGCTGATCAAATTACTCAAGGAGTATTTAGCAAAGATAAAATCTGCAGAGCAAAAGCTTAAAGCTCAGGATAGTGAAACAGCTCTTAGTATTTTAGAAGATACAAATCCCCTTTTTCGAAGTTGGTATTGGGCGAGACTGAAATTTTTGGCACAGGATTTTGAAACCTCGGAAATTTTATGGTTCAACCCACATCCAGATTCGGGTGTTTCCCGGGCGGTTCTTTGCGAAAAAAATGAAAATACTATTTTCACTAACTCAAAGGAAGGTTCCTATGCACTTTGGGATGGTCATGCAAAATTAGCCGAGGGAAATTTCACTCACACAAATTCAGGGAATGGAGAGTTGGGTAGATTGAAAAATGAAAAATGGAAAAAAATTCATATTTCTAATTCATTCTGGCTTGGCAAAACTGAAGTTACCCAAACCCAGTTTGAAAAAATTATGGGGAATAATCCGAGTAAAACAAAAGGAGAGAACCTTCCTGTTCAAACAAATTGGCTTCAAGCCACTGAATTCTGCGAGATGCTAACTAAGAAAATCAAGCCCCCCCTCCATTACATTTGGAGACTCCCCACCGAGGCTGAATGGGAATATGCATGCCGAGCCGGTTCCTCCGGACCATACTGCGATTCTAAGGATGAAAAATTTTCCTACATCGACCACTTGAGAAAATATGCCTGGTTTTCGGAAAACTCAAACGGGCGGGTTCAACCGGTTGGTGGGAAATCGCCAAATGCATGGGGGCTCCATGATATGCATGGGAATGTCTGGGAATGGTGTGCAGATGGCACAACTGTAAATAAAACTTCCTTATTTGAGCTGCCAAAATTTGGCTCCTATGATCCCGTAACCATAGATGGTGAGTGGAGAATTCTAAAGGGGGGGACTTTTGCAACTGACTACACCCGTTGCCGAGCCGCTTATCGTGGAGGGAATTCGCCCACAGTTTCAATCGGAGACCGTGGGTTTCGCGTCTGCCTGGGACCACCGCTAGCAGAAGGAAATCAAAGCATTTCCAAAAACAGTCTTTCGATAAAAGAGCAAACAGCCCTAGTTTCAAAAATATCTCCATTTCCCATGATGAAAATCCCCGAAGGTAGTTTCATGATGGGCTCAAGAGATACCTCGAATACCCCCATGGCTGTGTGTAATTTAAATGAAAAACTTATTATAAGTGGAGACAACCTCGGAAAAGTAAGTGCGAGAAATATCGGTGAAGACCATTCTCAATGGGAGATCGATTTAAATGGATCAATGCATGAAATCAAAATCTGGGAAAATAAACATTTGGCCGTCATGGGCACAGATGTAGGAAGTGTCCATATTTTTAATTACAAAACAAAGAAAATAATTAAAAATTTCTACGATCATAGTGCCCCGATTTCCAGTCTTGCCATAGATCAAAAAGGAGAGAGCTTTGTCTCTTGTGGTTTAGATGGAAAATTAGTTTTCCGCACACTTAATCAGGACAACCCCAAATGGATTCTTCTAAGTCATCAGTATGAAGGAAATATTGAATATGTGGAATATTCTCATGATTCGAAAAATCTCTTATGTTCTGGATTTCATTCTAATGTTCAGACTATCGAACTAAATTCAGGAACTCCAAAAACCATTTTTAAAAAAGAAAAAGGGAAAATAATCATTGCGAAGTGGTTACCTCAAATGAACTATTGTAGCATTCTCCACCCGAATGGACTGCTTAGCCTTGTGGAACCAAAATCAGGAATGATTTACAAATTATTTCGTTTAAATTTGCCCAGTACTATAGATTTCGATTTTTCAAAAGATGGCCAAAAAATTCTTCTTACCACGGAAAAAGGAAGTTGTTCACTACGGGATCTTCCCAATGGTTTTTCCATTGTCATAATAAGTCCAAAAGGAGAGGAAGAAAAAACCCCTGACTTTTATTTTAATCTCACCAAGCAGACTAGTTTCGAGATTCCTGAGCTTCGCCTTTTTCTTGCTCAATATCGCGAAACAAAAAATGATCAGAAAGGATTTCGGTCTTTAGCTTATTCTCCATGTAACCAATTGACTGCAACTACTCATGATGGTGCTCTAAGGTTATGGAGGACAGAAAACGGACAATTTATGGGAACGATCGCCAAAAACCTCGCGAGCAATTTCTTCGGTTGTTCCTTTTCAAAAGACGGAGCTAGCTTAGTCGGAAAACTCGAGAGTGGACATACCCTTATTTACGGAAGCAATCGAAAATTTATAAATAATTCCGGAAAAAGTACAGATTCCTTGCAATTACATCCTTTTATTGAGCGGTAAAACGCTCTGCGAATTAAAAAATTTGGCTTGTTCATACAAACTTAGAAGTTTCTAGTTGAATCATCATTAAGCATACTTTTAATTAAAGTTTTACTTGTCCAGTAATATGCCGATATTTACATTTCAATTTTTTGGTTTTCTCTGTCTTTGCGGAATTGTTTTTTTTGCAGGATGCGGTGGCAGTACTGTCATACCCGATGCGCCTCCTCCCTACCCAACTTATTCAACACCTGGATATGATGCACAAACAAGTACAGATTCCTATCCACCTTCCTCCACTTATATTCCAGCACCACACCCGGAAAATAGATTTGATAAGTCCACAACCTATAATCCAAACAATACAAATTCATACTCGAATATCTACTCTCCCCCCCCTGCGAAAGATACGATCCCCACTTTAAAGCCCCGTTATTCTATTATTGCCCAAGCTAACCTTTGGGTTCTTGTACAGGATGAATTTGGAACAGAGATTGACTGGAAAAAACTCAGCGAGGGCGAAACTATGGCAATAAATCACCCCAGACCTGTCACTGTGACTTGTTCTTCAGGATCAAAAGTGCAAATTTTAGATTCCAAGGGTAAGAAAGTGGATACTCTTTCGAATTCCAGTGGAATTGCTATTGTTAGATTACCTTAAAAGATATCTAGTAAGTAATCTTTACTCATTAAGAGTAGAAGCCTCATTTTCTTCAGAATAATCCTCCACATTTTGCTCAATGAAAGTAGAAGGTTGTGGATTGGAAAGCTGAACNGGGGGGACTTCAAGACGAACATTAACTGTTGAGCATCTCCCGCTTAAAAACTTAAACGATATTAAACTCCAACCATAAATCTTATCACTTGCCTCATCATAAACNGGACGCCGGTAATCCCAAAGATATCCATTTCCCCCATCAAGACTCTTCCCTTCAGGGGGCCCCATCAATTCTTCGACTTCAATCCGGTTTTTTCCCACCATTAAGGTTTGTAAATTAAGCTTTCGTAAAACTGGCACCTTTTTTCCAGAAGACAAAAAGTTATTGTCCCCAGACATATTGCCATAGGATTCCATTTGCTGGATATTTGAATTGGATCGATAGGGATTATTTCCTTGTTTGCATGAAAAACTAAACAAGATGGAAACAACACTGATCCAAAATAGATGGAATTTACAAATCATCGATTAATTTTTCCTAGTTTAACCGACGACTTATGTCAATCGAAGCGAACCAACGAGAAAATAATAACCAGCCAAGAAGATGACTGATTGAACGGGATTCGAAATCGTTAATACACTTTTTCACATTTTTTTAAAAAACCCTCATCAACACTCCAATCCCTTTAGATAAATGGCTTTCAGCTTACTTGGTGATTTTTATTTACTGGAATTTATTTGGCAGTAAGAGGTAAATTATCTGGCAGAACAGCCGAATTTTGTCAGGACACTGTCAGGAATTTATGTAAAATAATTAAGGAATTTCTCTCCTTCCACAAAATCACCACTGGTAATTTCGATAAAACAAGAGGTTAAAAGTTTCACAAAAAATAAGTTTCTTACTTTGAAGACCGTGGAGACTTTCTTTTTTTCCTCCGTTCAGTAAGCCACAATGTAGCATCCTTAATCGGAGTGGTAGATTGATTGAAAGGCATTCCCTTTTTAACGAGTTGCCTTATCCTTTCTCTTGTTAGACCCACAGCATCCCCGATACTTTGAAGAGTTGCTTTACTCTTATGATTATAGATCCAGGCTCTAGCCTCTTCTAGATCTTCTGGCATTCCTTTTTTTTTGTAAAAAAATAAATTATTCAAAGTTATCCCAAGACTTCTAGAAACTTCTGTTGGAGTTTTTGCTTTTTCTTTCGCTTTATCTGTCAAGTAAGAGTCATACCAATCGATAATAACTTGTTTATCANTTGTATTNGGGAGGCCTTCTTTTCTAAGTCTTGANACTTTGCTAATTTTAGACAGGCGAGTGATGTTATTTAAATTTAAAATCTCGCTTATATTCAAATTCGTAAATGCAAACCCATAACTGGATTTACCTTTTCTTGAGGAAAGTTTCTTCGTCATTGCTTTCTTCCTTTCTACTCTCACCAAATTATCTTCGCTAAACCAGCAGCGACAAAAATCGTCAATAATTTGGTTTAGTGGTTGGGTAAGCTGAACTTCCCAACTTTAGTTATCACTCTTTTCGGTTTTCATCTGTAAAAATTAAATTTCGAAAAACTTGAAAGACAGAAAAAGATTAGTTAGTGTAAATACATCAACATACATCCAAGGTAATATGAAAAAGATTCTTAATTTACTTCTCACTGGGTCATTCTTGGCTAATTCACTCCTCGCACTTGACCTGAGCAAGATTCATCCAAGCAAAATAGTTGGTGGACCAATAAAACGACCACCCCCAGATATAAAATCGTCCTCCGATAGAACTAGACATGTTCCTTACAAATACAAAGATCAAAGAGGCGTTCCATTGGTTCAGATGTATAGAGGTAGTTCTCATGAAAAAGCCCTGGATGCTCAGATTGCTGCTTATAAAACAAAAGCTTTGAAAAATGTATTGGGTTTTGGGGGTTATACCAAGAAATGGCTCACTAAAAATGATTTCAACAGGTTGTTGAAGGACATCACGGTCCCCAGAGACTTGAGGAAAGAGTTCCAATCACAAGTGGAGAGAGGTGATATAAGATTACGCTTCAAAGATGGAGAAGATTGGCTGGGGAAAATAGATCTTTTTGAATAATTTCCGCCCGGCTTTCGACAAACATAAGAATTATTGGTAATTATAAGAGAAGTCAGGTCATTGGCATCTGACAGGAACAAGTACCTCTTAATCATTGCAGTCTTCTTAAACCTGTTGGATGGGTAATAAAAATTTCTGTTATTTAGTGGATTGTTCCGAAAATATTTCAAGAAGGTCGGGGGTAGACAAGGCAAGTGGATTAGTCCTCGACTATTTCTCCGTCCTTGTAATTTTCGCGTCTTATTTCCTTCCCCTTTTCATTCCATAAAATAAAAGGCCCATCCTTCTTGCCGTCAATGTAGTTTGATTCCGAACTTTTCTCCCCATTATCATACCAACCCAAATTTAGCCCATCAAGCTTGCCGTTCTTGTAGTTTGATTCTGAACGCTTGTTCCCGTTTTCATGCAACTCCACACTCACATATGGCCCTTCTGTCTTGCCGTTCTTGTACGTTCCTTCATAAGCCCTTTGACCGTTTTTATGCCAAATTACCTGTAGCCCTTCAAGCTTGCCGTCCTTGAAGTTTTCTTTACTCCTTTTCTGCCCGTTTTTATGCCAAATTACCCGTAGCCCTTCATGCTTGCCGTTCTTGTAGTTTGATTCTGAACGCTTGTTCCCGTTTTCATGCCACTGCAAATATACTCCTTCAAGTTTACCGTCCTTGTAGTTATATTCCGAACTTTTCTCCCCATTATCATACCAACCCAAATTTAGCCCATCAAGCTTGCCATCCTTGTAGTTATATTCCGAACGCTTCTGGCCGTTTGGATGCCAAGTCACCGAAGGCCCCTCCATCTGACCATCTTTCCAGTTTGCTTCAGATTTATACTCAATGATAGAGTTTTCAACTAGTGCATGTGATGATGAATAAGATTTACCCGTGTAAGGAGTGTCCGAACCTTTCAAATGCCAGAGCCTTCCACGCCTTCTTAATTCTTTTCGAGGAACGCCCTCATGAAGTTTCTCTTTTTCAGTATTATCATTTTCGTTAAGTGATTTTTCAGAGGACTGAGGTGTAATTACCTGATCAATCTGTGCAGGCTTACTCCATGCTGAGTAGGCAGTGAAAAATAACAGAAATAGCAGAATTCTCATTTGTTAAAACTAACATAGCATTAAATTCTAACCAATTACAAAATCACCCTAAATTTATAACTGTCCATGGCAGGTGGGCACTCCCCACAATCCACGAACAAGGGACCATGGATCAGGGGTCGGAGGTTAGGGTGTAGGATTTATTTTACTTCCAAATTTTGGTTTTGTTAATTGACTTAAATTTAAT
>NHCX01000014.1 GCA_002168015.1 Verrucomicrobia bacterium TMED44 | reverse complement strand
CTTTTTAAATTTATATTTTATTAATTTACTTTTAAATTTTAATAAATCTTTTTGATAATATGATTTAATATTTTTCTCAATTAGATTAAGATCATCAATATATTTATAAATTTTTTTTCTATGATAAATATCACTAAATGCATTTATAAATAAAAAAAAATTATTTTTAAGATCAAAAATATTTATATTCTTAAGTATAATTCTTTTTTTAACTCTTTTGAAAATTGTTACATAAGAATCTTTTTCTTTAGAAGAATGAATTTTTTTATTTTTAATTTTTAAATAAGAATTAATATTTAAAAAATTTAGTATATCCAAATTAAAATTTTTGAAATTATATTTCAAATCTTCATAAAACAATAATTTAACATTATTTTGACCAAAGTTTTTTTTTAATAAATTGTAGGTTTTATAAAACTTGAAAGTTAAAAAAAGATTATCTAATCTTTTAGTTCTTTTTTTTTTGAAATAATTAACAATATCATTGTGCTTAATGTTATTATTTTTCCAATCATTTAAATAATATTCATCATAGAATGACCTTAAAATATCTTTATGAGATCTAATTACAAAAATTATTTTAACACTACCAATTTTAGAAAAAACTTCTTTTAATCTTTTGATATTTTGATGAGGATTATTTTGACTTTTTTTTGTAAAAAAACTAAATTTTAAAAAATCCTCTACTGATAATATATTAATTTTATCTTTTTTAAATTTAGATGAATAATAATTAATAATTTTTTTTGTATTTTTTTTAAAATTTTTATTATTGCTGTTGGATAATAATTTTTCCACATAATGATCTTTTAAACCATATGGTCTTCCAATAAAATTTTGAGATAACTTATTAAAAAAACTAGATTGTAAGAAAGTACTTCCTGTTTTTGGATAACCTATATGAAGGCATATTTTCATTTTAAAAAAGAATCTATTTTAGTTATTGAAATAAACGAACTATTTTTAGACCCAAAAAAGTCTAATAATATGTATATTAAACCTGCAATTACTGAGATTATTAACAATGAAATTATATCATTTCCTAACAAGATCATGCCTTGCCAAATCACAACACCCATAATTAAAGATCTTATTGAAATTTTTACACATTCTTTGAAAGGGAATTTATATTTTAAAATATTTTGACTAATTTTGTAAGAAATAATTGCTATAACAGAATTTGAAATAAATCCTGCTATTGCTGCACCCAAAATTCCAATCTTTGGAACTAATGTAAGATTTATTAAAATATTTATTCCAGTTGCTAATAACATCATTATAGGTGCATTAGAACTACCACGCTCCAATAGAACTATATGATAAGTAAATTGGTAAAAACCAAAAATAGCAATATTAAAACTTATTAAAAATAATAATTTTGATGAAACGACATAATCTTTAGTGGTTAATACAAGTAAAATATCAGATCCTGCAATACCTATATATACCAAAAAGGGTATTGTTAAAGCCAAGTATGCAGTAAATATCTTTTTTAAAAGATTGATAATATAAGCTTTATTTTTATTAGCCCACTTTTTTGATAATTCTGTAAATAACATGAAACTTATTGTGCTATGAAAAAAAGTAATTATTGCAGCAAGTGAAAATGCTGCAGAATAAATTGCTAATGAATCTAGTCCAAGAAAATGTGTTATAATAAATCTATCCACAAAATTATGTGTCATCATTAAAATTATAAAAGGTACTAATGGTAATGAAAATTTTAAAATTTTTACCCAATTAGATCTGCTTTTCTTAAGTCCAACTTTAATTAAAGAAAATAGATTTATTTCCCAGACAAATAATCCAAAAGTAACAACTAATTGAAACAAAACAAAAGACCAGAATGCTAAATAAAAACTACTATCAATCCCTATTAATACTAAGGTTATAATAGCTATTCTCCAAATACTCTTTGTTGTTATGTATATTGAAAGATTATTTATACGATTAGATATTCTAAGTAACGCAATTAGAAATTCAAATAATAACTCTGATAATAATAAACCAATAATTATTGGTATGTATATAGAAAGTTGATAATCTCCAAAAATTAAAAAAGCTACATACTCATCAAATATTAAAACTATCACAGTAATTAGACAAAACAAAAATAATATTAATGTCAGCATAAATAATATTACTGAATTTTCTTTTTTATTTTGGCTGTTCCAATTTGGAAAAAACTTGACCACAGATGTTTCAAACTTTAATAAAATAATTGGCATTAAAATGCCTGCTATTACAATCGATTGTGTCCAAATAGCATATTCCTCTGGTGTTACAATTTTAGTGAGAATTGGTAAAATAAAAAAACTAATTAGTCGTTCAGCAAACCTTGCTGATGCATAAGAAAAAGTACCTTTCATAAAATATTATAGTAAATATATTTACTTTTCATTACTAAATATTATTCAGAGTTTTAGTAATATAGGAAATATTATCTTCACTAAGATATGCGTTCATTGGTAGGCTTAAAACTAGTTTAGAAGCTTCTTCAGCTGCTGGAAAATCGGCTTTTTTATAATTTAAATATTTTAAACATTCTTGTAAATGTAATGGTACAGGATAATATATTGCTGTAGGTATTCCATTATCTTGTAATTTTTTTTGAACTTCATCTCTATTATTAACTCTTACAGTATATTGCGCCCAAACACCTGATCTATTTGATCTGATAGTTGGAAGTATGATGCTGCTTTTTAACTCATTTGAATAATTCTTTGCAACTCTCTCCCGCTCTTCTAATTCTTTTTTATAATGAGGTAACTTGGCTAATAATATAGCAGCTTGAATAGTGTCTAATCGACCACCCATACCAATATGTTTATAGTGATATCGTTTATTTTGACCATGAACTCTTAACATTTTTATTTTTTCTGCAAATTTATCGTTGTTAGTAAAAACAGCACCACCGTCACCATAACAACCAAATGGTTTTGAGGGAAAAAAACTAGTAGTAGAAATATTACCTAAATTGCTATCAGTTTTGCCGTTATAAGTAGAACCAAAGCTTTGCGCTCCATCAATAATTACTTTTAAGTTGTGCTTTTGAGCAATGTTTTGGATAACCTGCATATCAGCTGGCTGACCAAACAAACTAACCGGCATAATTCCTTTGGTTTTTTCAGTTATTACTGCCTCTATTTGATTGGCATCAATATTAAAAGTATCTTTTTCAATATCTACAAATACTGGTTTGGCCTTAAGAGAAGCTATAGATTCTGCTGTTGATATAAAAGTAAAAGGTGTAGTAATTATTTCGTCACCTGGTTTGATATCAATAGCCATTAGTGCTAACAACAAAGCATCACTACCATTTGAACAAGTTATAGTATACTTAGCTCCAGTAAATAAAGATAACTCTCTCTCTAGCTGTTTTACTTGATCTCCCATAATATAGTTAGATTGTTTTAACACTGCATGAATATTGGCATCTATATCTGATTTGTATTTTTGATATTGTGTTTGCAAATTTGCAAAGTCTATTTTCATATTATTTATTGCTAACTGTTAATTTATTATTATTTAAAAAATATTTTTGACCTGAATGTTTGCAAACTGTTTCAGCATTTCCTGAAACTGGTAGATCAAGTTTTTCACCATATTCGCTCATCCAGCCAATTTGTTTAGCTGGTACACCAGCCATAAGTGCATAAGCAGGAACATCTTTGTTGATAACTGCTCCAGCTGCAACAAATGCAAATTTTTCTATGGTTATTCCACATATAATTGTACAATTTGCACCCAAAGTTACGCCTTTTTTTATAAAAGTATCTTTATATTCATCTTTTCTGCTGATCAAGGAGCGAGGATTGTAGACATTAGTAAAGACCATACTAGGGCCACAAAAAACACCNTCATCTAAATAAACATTGTCGTAAATNGAAACNTTNTTTTGTATTTTGCACCTGTTACCAATAATAACTTTNTTTGCNACGTANACATTNTGTCCCAATGAAACTTCNGAACCAATTTCAGCACCTGNACATANGTGTGTCCAATGCCAAATCTTTGAGTTAGCNCCTATTTTAGCACCTTCTTCTACAATTGCNGTTTGGTGNACTTGATAATTCATATTATTGCTCTAATGGAAGAGAGACAACTTTACCATCTTTTGCNGANANATAAGCTGCTACTAAAACTTCTAATGATTGCAAACCTTCCCTGCCATCTGTTTCTGGTTCNGCATTACCTCGTAAAACTTCAATAACATTCTCATAAAACAAAGGATGNCCAAAACCATAAATTGATGTTGTTTGATAATTAACNTCTNTAATTGTNCTATCGTANTCTTTTGNTNCATCAAACTCCCAATGTTGAATATCATTNACGGCNACACCTCCAACTTTTATAGAACCTTTCTCTCCAAGNATAGTNATACTTGCCTCTAAATTTTTNGGATANGTTANCATTGTAACACTTGCTGATCCNATTGTNCCGTTTCNCCACTTAATNTTAANNACACCTGTATCCTCNACNTCNATATCTCNTGTNGTNCTTATCATNGNTTGAACNTTATCNATNGGACCAATNAACCAATCTAGTAAATCNATATAATGCGANGCNTGATTCATTAAAGCTCCGCCNTCAAATTCCCANGTNCCNCTCCAGGNCGCTTGGTCATAATAAGATTGTGGTCTAGACCAAAAAACATTTAAGTGCACCATATGAATTTTACCAAAACGGTTTTCTTTAATTGCTCTTTTGATTAATTTAATTGTNGGATTATTTCNATTTTGCTTNACTACAAANAATCTTACNCCTGCTTGGTCACAAACTTTTACCATTCTAATACCATCATTCCANCGTGTAGCCATAGGTTTTTCAGTCATAATATTGATNCCCTTTTTAGCACAAGTCTCTGTTTGTTCNGCATGTAAACCACTAGGTGTACAAAGAATAACTAAATCTAGATCTACTTTTTCAATCATNTTAGNNANATCTAAATATCCNTTAATATTATATTTTTTCTCATGAGTATTTAAAACNGACTCNTCATCATCACAGATGGATACTAATTCAATATTTTNTTGATGTTTTGAAATAGACTCAAAATGATTTTTCGATATTCGACCNCATCCAACAATAGCTGCTTTAATTTTTCTATCTTTAATAACTGGATAACTTTTCATANGATTTTTTTAAATGCATAAACAATAATAAANATANTATACATTATTAATTTAATTTTTGNTTAAAATTAAATGNTTAATTATAAATTAACGANAATCTATTTNCTCGGNTTATTTAGAATTGCAAAAAANGTTCTNATAATAATGTANAAATCTAACCAAATATTCCAATTATTCATNTACCACAAATCATGCTCCATTCTTTTTCGCATCTGCTCATCTGATGGTTTGCTNCCTCTATAACCATGTATCTGTGCCCAACCAGTTATTCCTGGNGATGTTTTATTTCTTTTTAAAAACTTTTTAAAAACTTTTGAGTAGCTTAAATCCTCNNNAAATTCATGGGGTCTTGGTCCAACNATAGCCATATCTCCTTTTAAAACNTTAAAAAATTGAGGAATTTCATCTATGTGTAATCTTCTTATAATTTTACCAACTTTNAGTGTAGTTTTTTTNNAATTNTCNTCATTAATNGTTTCTTCTAACTCATTCTTNNTNAGAGTTCTNAATTTATGGAGATTAAATCTTCTACCATCCCATCCAGAAACCTCTTCCGTAAAAAGAATAGGAAAACCATTTTCAATAATAATTAATATCATAGCTATTATAAATATCGGNGATAACAATATAAGAAATAANATAGCAAGTATTTTATCTAAAAAAATCTTTANAAATAAATTAAAACCATAAAATCTTGATGTTTGATAATTNCTGAAACTGTATTTATTNTTTATTAATTTNTCAGATGGTANNATTGATTTATTTTCAAAATTATCTTNAATATTTACAATAAANATATCTACTGAAAATTTTATCACTAAATCTAANTAATAATTTACTAAACCTTTNTCTTGATTNTCTAATATCCAAATTTGGCCTAACTCATGGTACTCTAGAATAACCCTTATCTCTGTATCNTCTGTAAAAACTGGNATTTTTAAAAGTCTTTTTGCTTCATNTAAGGATGTCTCATCAGTGTATTTAATAAGACAACATTTATATATATTTATTTTATCTTTTTTTTCTTTTAAAATTTTCTCTATGCTATCAACACTCCCTACCAGCATTATATTTCTTTGGATTGTATTATTTTCTATAAGCAAGTTATAAGAGTGATCTGAAAATTTTCTAAAAATAAATATATTAATTATAGTAAGAATTAATAAATAAATGATATTAACATTTAAATTAAAATCTATTTTAAGAAGAAAAAATATATATAAAGTAAATGGTACTGAAATAACTAATGGTATAATGTCATTTATTAAAAAAATAAAAAAATTCGCTGTGTATCTTTTTTTTATTGTGCCAAAAACAAATGAAAATATTAAATAAGAAATTGTAAAATATAAAGATAGATAAAAATATTTTGATGTTAAATAAATATTGAAATTAAATAAATCATAAATTGAATTAGACTCTAAAATTGAAAAAATGTATATAGATAAAAAAACTGAAAGGCTTTTCCAAAAAATTGATAGATTTATATAAACNNCATCATTTACTTGAAAAATTTTTTCCAATTTAAACATTNNTTATNNTTTNTTNTAATAGNTNNNNGANTAATTATANTTATAATTATANTTATAATAACTGTCTTTNGANGTATCTANNTCNTTAATAACAATTCCATCAATTTTTGCNCCCACATTTTGTATTTTTTTCATTGANGACATAAAGGCTAAAGTTCTNGAAGAGTCTGATCTAATTATAAATAGGTTGTGGTCTGCTGCTTGAGTAAGAATTAGTGTGTCNGATACAGGTTGTACNGGTGGTGANTCGATTATCAAATAATCATATTCCATTTTTAATATATCAAAAAACTTTTTAATCTGATCTTTATTGACTATATCCGACATATCAAATCTTTTTGCACCTGANGTTATAATTTTNAATTTAGTNCCNGGTACTGTAAAAAGAGTATCTTTGAAAGCNATCTTTGAAGAAATAATTTCACCTAAACCATATATTTCTTTATCAAATTTATAAAAACTATTTAAAACTGATGGTCTTCTAATNTCTGCNTCNACAAACAAAACTTTATTATTTTTTTCTAATGATAAAGCCATGTTAAAAGCATAACTTGTTTTTCCTTCAGACGGATTNCTTGAGGTTACTAAAAAACTTTTNTTTTTTTCAAATTTAGCTTCAATAATTGTTCTTGAAGATCTAATAGCTTCCGAAAAATTAGACTCACTGTCCTCTAAAAANTTTTGTAAAATATGATAGCCTTTTTTAATATCNGTAACNTTTGGTAAAATTCCAACTTGTGGAATATTTAAATGATCTAAAGCCTCTGGAGTATTGATAACTGTTGAATTCATATTTCTAAATAATATCAANGCATAAAAACCAAAAAGAGATGCTATTAACGCTGAAATAAAGTTTTTTAATGGTTTGGGAGTAAATGGACTCACTGGTAAGTTAGGTTTTTCTATAATTTTAAGTTTTGAAATTTGTAAATTTTGTGCCTCGTTAGTTTCTTTTTGTCTTTGTAAAAAGGTTTCATAAAGTTTTCTACTACTCTCAACTTCTCTTGAAAAATTTAGCATACCAGCTTCTTTTTCCTCTATAAGTCTTAATTCTTCTTTTGCATTTTCTAAGTCTTTATTTGATAATTCTATAAAATTTTTAAGATTACTAAGTTCGAAAACTTTTCTTTCAATCACATCTTCTAGAATATGTTTCAATTGATGTTTTAAACTTTTATCCAACTCGTATGCTTGTATAACTTTTGGATGTTTAGGTGTATAAATTAACAATAATGAATTAATATTATTTTTATTTGCAGATATATTATTTTCAATATTGGAAATTTCTTCTCTCTCATTAAGATCTTTAATTGATAAAAGGATATCGATATCACCATTTGCAGTTTTAACAGAATTTAAGTCATTTTCATGTTTTTGTTTTTCTTGTTTGGAAAGAAGAATATTCTCTGAAATAGATTTTATTTCTTTTATTTTTAGTTCTTTGACATTNCCNGTATCAACTAAATTATTTTCTCTCTTNTATTTTGCTAAATTTTTATCTGCTATATTCATCTGAACTTTAAGTTCTTTTAATCTCTCTTTGACTTTTAANTTTGCATAGTTAGTTGTTTTAATTTTNCTATCTACTTCATAACGTTGGTATGAGCTAATAATATTATTTAATGCTAATTGAGATATTTTTGGATTATTAGAAACAAATGTTAAAACTAGTACATCACTATCTGTTAGGTTTCTNACTTTAAAATTTTCTTTGAGAATTAATTTTATATATTCTTTGTCAATGATTATTTTTTTTGTAAATATCCTGCTAANTACACTTCTTTCAACATTTGAATAAAGTTCTCTAAATTTTAGCTGATTTTTTTCATCATTTACAATATGTGCAATGACTTCATCACTNTCTAGAATTGCTATTAAATTGTTAACTCTATTTCCATTAGTAATNGTAGAATAAGCTTCATTAATATTTACAATTTTACTTTCATCTGGCTCTATAACTATTGTTGCTTCACTTAAATATTTTTTCTCAATATTAAGTGAAATAAAAAAAACGATCATGGANACTAAAAGTGAAGAAAATANTAAGAATTTTATATTTTTTTTTGCAATTAATANAAAAAATCTCAGATCNGCTATATCAAATGCATCCAGTAATTCGCTTGTTTTGCTNCTCATTTATTCAATATACTTAATTTAACTTAATTAAATATATAAAATAATTAGTACTAAATTTACACTATTATATTAGATTATTATTCAAACTTGATTCTATGCAAATGANTAAGTCACNATTNAATATGTTAAAATTTTGTTATAAAAATATNAAAAAAATACTTNNAATATTNNTCGTTTTTTCTCTNTGTACTGGTTGCTTGCCTGGTATTAANAAAAATATAAAAGACCAAAAAGGTTCAAAGTTATTGTCTGGAAATTATTCAATAAATGATATTACTATAGATATTATAAAACTTGATAATCTAAATGAAAATCAAATTAATAATTTTAANTCTTCAAAAGTTAAAGAACTNAAATATTCAATAAATGAATNTCCGAAGATTTATAATTACAAATATGCATACGTTTTAGGTACTTCTGACGTAATTTCTATAGATTTAACAGATACAGATGATATTGATGGAACTTACATCATTGATCCAGAAGGCAATATAGATTTACCATTTGTTGGAAAAATAAACATTAAAAATTTAACACTTGATGAAACAAAAAATAAATTAATATCTTTGTTAAAACAGTTCTATAAAAGCTATGATTTACAAATTAGGGTAGAAGAATTTAATAGTAGTAAAGTCTATATTTTAGGTGCTGTAAGAAATCAAACAACAATCAATCTTGATCAAAAACCAATAAAATTAATTGATGCTGCGATTCAAGCAAATTATAATCCCAATTCAGCAGATAAAAATTTTGGAAATAAAGGATTATTAAGAAGAGATGAACAGGTATACAAAATTGATATAAATAAAATTTTTAAAAGTACGGATAATAAAGATAATTTTTATCTTAAAAAAGATGACGTGTTATTTGTCGATAGAAATTCTGATGCAATACATGTTTTTGGTGAAGTTACAAAACCTGGAATTTACTTTCCAAATTTAGATTACAATATCACGGAATTAATTTCTTCTGCAGGTATGAGTCAATTAACTGCAGATGCTTCTAAAGTATATATTATCAGAGAAGATTATAATTCTTTTTTAAAATTAAATATTTTTAAACTTGATATTACAAACCCTATAAATTTAGCTTTAGGAAAAAGATTTATGCTTAAACCTAAAGATATAGTATATATACCACCTACTAAACTTGTTAAATTAAACAGGATTATAAGTCTACTGCTACCTCAAACAGATTTGTTTAAATCTTACAATCCAATTATTCAAGAAGGTATGAAGTCAAGCTCTGATGATATTAGTGAATAAAAGTTAATCCTTAAATCTATATTTAAAATTGTTATTTCCCTCGAAGTTAGAACTAAGTAATAAAATAAATAAAACTTGAATTATTGGAATATGAAGAGAAAAATCAAAAATCAAAATAAAAGTAATTAAATAAAAAAGCACAAAATTTTTAAATGAAAAAAATTTTTTTTTATAAATTGAGGATAAAAGACTTGTTAAAATCAAAGTAAAACCGATAAGACCAAACTCACCAATAAATTCTATTAAATCAGAATGTGCGTGAGAAGCATAATAAGTTGATATATCATTAAAATTGATTTTAAATAAATTCTCAAAACTTCCTGCACCATAACCAAAAAGTATAAATTTCTTTGACTCTAATAAAGCAAATTTTGCTATTTCGGCTCTAGAAAAAGTATTGTCAGTTAAAGATGGTAAATACTGAAAAATTTCATATTTTAAAAAGGAGTATCTATTTAATAATTTTTCAGAACCAAAATAAAATCCCAAAATTAATACATCAAATAATACAATTATTATTAATGTGATTAAAAAAAACTTATTTTTT